>NZ_CALZFS010000007.1 GCF_945649885.1 uncultured Corynebacterium sp.
ACCTGGCACTGGAGACTGACATTCCAGTCGTGGAGATTGCTGAAACCCCTGAGGTGGATGGAAAGTTCCTCGACACCTTCACCACCGCTGTCACCGACCTTGAGCAGGCTGGCCGCTAGAATCAACACAATGCTATTGAATTTCACCGATGCCGCGGTGGATCCCCTGTGGAAGGACCTCAATCTCGGGCTCCGTCGGGGTGAGATGATCGCTGTCCTGGGCCCCAACGGGGTGGGAAAATCCACCCTCCTGGGCACAATTCTGGGCACCCGCAAACTCACACACGGCTCAGTGGAAACCAAGGCCCGGATCGGTTTCATCCCCCAGCAGCGGATGTTCCCGCGGGACCTGCCCTTGAGATCACGCGATCTTGTCTCCCTCGCCTCTGCGCATGGGGTGTTCAAGAAGCGTCGGGCGGCCAAGGGGGACGTCGACAAGCTCTTGGAACGCGTCGGTGCCACCGGCCTGGCTGATCGCCGGGTGGGTGAGCTTTCCGGCGGCCAGCAGCAGCTGATCCGTCAGGCCCAGGCCCTGGCCACACGGCCGGAGGTGCTGCTTGCCGACGAACCACTGCTCAGCCTCGATCCCGGCATCCAGCAGCGCACCGTCGGGCTGCTCGGTGAGCTTCGTGCCGAGGGGATCGGTCAGATCATTGTCACCCATGACATCAATCCCCTGATCAGGCTGGTGGATCGGATTCTCTACCTGGCCCCGCATGGACACACCATCGGTACCGTTGATGAGGTCATGCAGTCCGACCGACTCTCAGAACTCTACGACGCCCCCGTCACCGTGGTCCGCGTCGATAACCGAATCGTGGTGGTTTGACCATGGAAGCCTGGCTCACCGATACCCAGTACCTGCTGTCCGTCGGCTTTGTTCAGCATGCCCTCATCGCAGCAGCCCTGCTTGGGCTGCTCTCCGGAGTGATGGCCCCGCTGATCGTGGTGCGGCAGATGTCCTTCTCCGTCCACGGCACCGCAGAGCTTGCCCTCATGGGCGCATCCGCCGCACTACTCTTCGGGCTGAATGTCGGCGGTGGCGCAGTGATCGGATCCATCGTGGCAGCCATCATGCTCGCGGTACTGGGCATGAAAAACCAGGACAGTGCCGTGGGTGTGGTGATGAGTTTCGGGCTCGGCCTGGCAGTGCTCTTCATTCACCTGTATCCCGGGCGCAGCTCCACCGCATTCTCCCTGCTCACAGGGCAGATCGTGGGAGTATCCTCAGCTTCCTTGTGGATCCTGGTGGCGGTGACCGTGGTGGTCGTTGGTGCCGTGATCCTCTTCTGGCGCCCCCTGATGTTCGCCTCCGCTGATCCGCTGCTGGCCCAGGCATCCGGACTCAATATCCGCATGATCGCCATCGGCTTTGCCATCATGGTGGGTCTGACCACCTCACAGTCCGTTCAGATTGTGGGCGCGCTGCTGGTGATGGCCCTGCTGATTGTCCCTGGTGCAGCAGCTGTCCAGATCACCGCCAACCCTGTCCTGGCGGTGGTGTTCTCTGTGATCTTCGCCCTGGTTTCAGCAGTCGGTGGTCTTGTCATTTCCCTCGCCCCGGGCCTTCCGGTAAGTGTTTTCGTCACCACCATTTCCTTCATCATCTACCTGGTGTGCAGGTTACTGGGGTGGCTCCGTGGGCGGGGCGCCCAGCGTGATGAGGACGCCTACAGGCGTCGACTCCTACACACGGACCATCATCACTAAAACACCGGTTTATCCAGCGCAGAGATAAACCCTGGCTGTCCACATCATGGACACCCAGGGTTCATCTGTTGGCACAGTCTTGACAACTAGCCCTTCAGGCGACGCTGACGGGCGAACTCTGACAGCACCACGCCGGCCGCGACAGAGGCGTTGAGTGATTCCACCCAGCCTTCAGTGGGGATGGACATGATGGTGTCGCAATTTTCCTTGACCAGACGGGAGATACCCTTACCCTCTGAACCAACGACGATGACAACATTGTCGGTGCCGTCGTAGGTGTCCAGGGTGTGATCGCCACCGGCATCCAGACCAACGATCTGGTAGCCGTTCTTCTGGAATTCCTTGATGGTGCGGTTCATGTTGGTTTCCTTGGCCACCGGCACACGCGCTGCGGTACCTGCGGAGGTACGCCATGCCACTGCGGTCACGGATGCGGAACGACGCTCCGGGATGATGACACCGTTGCCACCGAAGGCACCCACGGAGCGGATGACCGCGCCGAGGTTGCGTGGATCGGTGATGTTGTCAAGGATGACGAACATACCTGGCTTGGGCAGGGCCGCAGCATCTGCGATGAGATCATGCAGATCTGCATATTCAAATGGTGGGATGGCCAGGCCGATGCCCTGGTGCATGCCGTTACCGGTCATACGATCCAGTTCCAGCTTATTCACCTCGAGCACCGGAAGTGCACGGTTGGCAGCCAGGTGGACGGCTTCGCTCAGACGCTCATCATTGGAGGTGCCTTCCGCAACATAGAGCGCGGTTGCCGGGACCTTAGCCTTCAGGCACTCCAGAACTGGGTTGCGGCCGACAACAATTTCAGTCTGTTCACGCTGGTGACGGCCCTTATCACGACGCTGACGTTCCAGCTTGCGCTTGTGTGCCGCGTGATAGACACGGTCTTCTGCCTTGGGGGTTGGGCCTTTGCCGCGGAGGCCACGTTGGACTTCTCCACCGCTGCCCTTCTGGGCACCCTTCTTGTTTGTCTTGCGGACACCGCCGTGGCGGCCGTCATTTCCTGCCATTGTGAAAAAATTCCCTTCCTAGAAGTCTCCCACTCTACTGCAGTTTCCAAGACACGCCATCAGCGGTGTCTACCACATCGATTCCTGCAGCTGCCAGACGGTCGCGCACTTCATCGGCGACAGCCCAGTTCTTTTCCTCGCGTGCCTGCGCACGTCGTTCTAATTCAGCGTTGACCAGCACGTCTAATGCCTCGAGTGCTGCGCCATCATCGGAGTCTGTGGCCCAGAGCTGTGGGTCGAAGCCTAAAACACCGGTCATCGCGCGAACGGTACCGGCGATGCGCTGTGCTGTTTCCATATCCCCATTGGCCAGTGCACTGTTACCTTCACGCACTGCATTGTGGATTTCTGCGAGTGCCTTGGGCACTGCCAGGTCTTCATCCATGGCAGCTTCAAAATCAGCGGTCCACTCGCCAACCTCGACCGCACCCACGCGCTCCAGGAAGGCTTCGATGCGCCTGTAGCCGGCTGCCGCCTCCGACAGTGCTCCCTCGGAGTACTCCAGAACGGAGCGGTAGTGCGCGGATCCGAGGTAGTAGCGCAGCTCCACCGGACGCACACTTTCCAGCATCTTCGGCACGGAGAGAACATTGCCCAGGGATTTGGACATCTTCTCCCCTGCCATGGTCACCCAGTGGTTGTGCATCCAATACTGGGCGAAGTCATCGCCAGCGGCGTGTGCCTGGGCGATCTCATTTTCATGGTGTGGGAACTGCAGGTCCAGTCCACCGCAGTGGATATCAAACTCCGCGCCCAGGTAGTAGGTAGCCATGGCTGAGCACTCAAGGTGCCAGCCGGGGCGTCCCGCACCCCAGGGGGTGGGCCAGTTCGGTTCGCCCGGCTTGGCGGCCTTCCATAAAGCGAAGTCCTGGGGGCCACGTTTGCCGAAGTTGTCGGTTTCGCCCTGTTCCATCTCCTCGACACGGTTACCGGACAACGATCCATAATCAGAGCCCTCGGCCTTGGACCAGGCGTCAACGTCGAAGTAAACGGAGCCCTCGACTTCATAGGCGAAGCCGTTGTCGATCAGGCGCTCCATGTACCGGACCATCTGGGTGACGTGTCCGGTGGCACGGGGTTCCACACTGGGTGGGAGCACACCGAGGGTTTCATAAGCCCAGGTGAATTCCCGTTCATAGGTGGAGACCCATTCCCACCAGGGGCGTCCGTTCTCGGCGGCCTTGGTGAGGATCTTGTCATCGATATCGGTGACATTACGGACAAAAGCCACGTCCAGGCCTTTGGACATGAGCCAGCGGCGCAGGATGTCAAAGGCCACGCCGGAGCGGACATGGCCGATGTGTGGCTGTGCCTGTGGGGTCGCACCACACAGGTACACCGAGGCATGACCTGGTTGAACAGGCTGAAATTCTCGAAGCGTACGGGTACCGGTGTCAAAGATGCGTAGAGTCACGTCCCCTAGTCTAACCTGTGTACGAACACGCAAGGATTCAACTTAAGGTGTAGCAGGCACTGTTTCTTTAATTGCAACGTTAAGAAGGTTGGCTCCCGCTTCAATTTCACCCAAACCATAAGTATTGACAGGTCCGGTTTTCTTGTAATTGGAGACAACAATCGGCGTGGTTACCTCATAACCTGCAGCCTTGATGGCATCGATATCGAATTCACACAGCAGCTCACCTGCTTGGACTTCATCGCCTTGCTTTTTCAGCGAGTTAAAGTGCGTGCCGTTGAGGTTTACTGTGTCGAAACCAATGTGCATCAAGATATCCACATTGGAACCATCCTCAGCCTTGGTGCGAACTGCGAAAGCATGGCCAGATGGGAATGCCACCACAATCTTTCCACTCACCGGAGAAACTAACTGCCCCTTGGTTGGGACGATGGCAACGCCCGAGCCAAGCTTTCCGCTGGCAAACATGGCATCGCTGACGCTGCTCAGTGCAATAGCTTCACCGGTCAAAGGTGCCTGGATGATGGTGGAATCGTTTGAAAATTCTGCGGGTGCTTCTGCTTCGGCTTTGGTCGTTCCTGCAGGCACTGGAGCAGCGGTTGCATCTGGATCAATGCTGCCGTTGCGGCGAACCAAGTAAAGGCCATAAGCAATCGCTGCGCCGAATGCGATGAAGAAGGTAACAACTGCACACACCAAGAACATGACCATATCTGGGGCATCAATAGAGACAACACCCAAGAAACCTGCAGCGCCCAACGCAACTGCCTTGATATTAAAGAGTGCAATCAAAGCGCCACCGATAGCTGCGGTACCGATACCGATGAAGAACGGCCAGCGCAGGCGAAGGTTCACACCGAAGATCGCAGGCTCCGTAATACCAAGAACAGCGGAGACACCTGAAGCACCTGCAAGGCCCTTGAGCTTTTCACTCTTCGCCAGGAAGAACACTGCCAAACATGCCGCACCCTGGGCGATGTTAGCCATAGATGCCGTTGCGAAGATGAAGGATCCACCCTGGTTAAACAGCTCCAGCTCAATTGGCGGGAAGGACTGGTGCAGACCAGTGATGACGATTGGTGAGTAGACCAGACCGAAGAGCAGACCGCCGACTGGACCACCGAAATCATAAAGTCCCTGTAGACCGTGTGCCAGCACATCGCCCACCCAGCGCATTGCTGGGCCAATGGCGATGAATGTAAGGAATCCGGTGAGCAGCAACGTCAGCACTGGAGTGATCAGGAAGTCTGCAGTGCCCTTGAGTCGCTTGTGCAAGAACTTTTCGATCGTTGCCAGAATCCAAGAAACCACCAGCACAGGAAGCACGGTGCCCTGGTAACCGGCTTGGGCAACATCTAAACCAAACAGGGACCACATAGGCATTTCGCCCGCAGCCATGGTGGCGGCCACGTCGTAGCCGTTAACCAGGGTTGGGAACACCATCGCCATACCAATGCCGGCGCCCAGGAACTCATTGCCACCGAAACGCTTGGTTGCGGTGAAACCAACCAACACTGGCAAGAACGCGAACGGCGCAGATGCCATGAGGTTGATCATCTCAGCAACACCGCTGATCTGAGGGAACATCTCCACCAGTGATTGCGGACCGAACAGATCCTGCGCAACCAACACATTGTTGATAGCCATGAGCAGACCGCCACCAACCAAGATTGGAATCAGCGGGACGAAAATGTCCGCCAATACCTTCACAGCACGGCTGAACCAGTTGGCGTTGTTAGCCACAACATCTTTGAGCTGCTCTGTGGACACAGCGATGTCTTTGGAGGTTGCGTCATCGAGTTCTTTGAAAACATGATCCACATCGCCTGGCCCGACGATGATCTGGAACATACCACCCGTTTCAAACGTGCCTTTCAGATCTGGATCATCATCCAGACTTTGGCGATCCACATCCTTGGTGTCTTTGAGCACGAGGCGTAAACGCGTTGCACAGTGTGCGGCGGCGACAATGTTGTCTTCGCCGCCAATGTCGCGCAGGATGCGTTGCGCGAGGTCCTTATGGTCCATGAATTTCTCCTTAACCGGGAAGAAACAAAAATATTCAGACATGAATGTTTGTTCAAAAGCTAAACAACATTAAACCTGTTTATTTGTGTCCGATCAAGGGATTTTGCGAAGTATTTGTGCAATTCGCCACAAAAGACCCTTTTTTATGACTTATCTCTCAATAGTGTCACCTTTGAAGGCCCGGAAAGCGAATGAAACCTGTCCATCACCTGCAGTTATCTCAATGGCTGTATTATCGTCCGCGATCACTAATTCGCCAGGTTTTACCTCAGCTACGCGACGATCACCATCACGATCCACAGACAAACGGACACCATCCCACTCGAGGGAAATATTGCCTCGGATGTCTACTCGGACAGGTTCAGAACCTAATACAGATCTGATTACCCCCGACTCCCCCTCTGGGAGAAGAAGCTCTTGATAGATCGCGTGGTTGCGCAAATGAAGCTTGCGGGGCACAGTCAGGCAATGCACCCATCCTTCCTGTGCAACTGTTGGGTGATCATCCTGCGCGGGCAGCCCCATCCAGCCCACGAGCCAGGCATCAGAACCGTTTACTGCAACCTGCGGTGCGTAGAATTCATGGCCGAAATCCAGCTCGCTGAATCCTCGCAAGACGCGGAAGGTCGTTCCTTCAAGCTTGCCGACGACATATCCGCACTGGTCAGAGCTTGCGTAGTGAGTAACCTCATCGTGGATTCGGTCCAATCCTTGTGGACAGAAAATCAGCACGTCGAGATCTTCGCCAGTTTCTTCATCGCGAAGCGTAAAAAGGTTGGGGCATTCCCACATGTAGCCACCGGGAACGAGATCAGGAGCAGAACCAGGTTGTGCATCACTGAGGTCAAAGGTGATTTCACCGGAGAATTCCCAGTTTTCAAGATCTGTCGAGCGGTATAGAACCGCTGCACCGGTGAGGTTTTCGCGTTGAGCCCCAAGAACCATTTTCCAACCATCACCATCAGGGCTGATCATGGGATCGCGGTAATGGGGTGTGAAACCGCTGGCGGGTCCGTCGATAAGCGGATTTTTAGGCGAACGGCGATGAATGCCTCCCATCAGCCCAGTTGGGTCCTCGACTTCGACGAGGTTTTGGGTGGCGCGGCGCTTGCCGTCAATTTTTAGGTTGCCGGTGTAGAAAAGTTTAAGTGTGCCGTCAGTAAATACGGCTCCACCGGAATAGCATCCATCCAGGTCATAGGATGCATCCGGGTAAAGAGCGTCGGGCAGGTGCGTCCACTGCAATCGCTGCGGTCCGGTCAACGGCGTGGTGGTCTGAGCCCAGCCGGTGCGCTTTGGTGCGAAGGGGAAACCTGGATCGTGCTGGTAGTAGACGTGGAGGGTATCTCCATCGACGTACATTCCGTTGGGATCATTGAGCCTGCCCTGCGGAGGAGTCACATGGTACGCAGGGCGCAAACTGGAAAGTTCTGTGTGCATAGCCCCACACACTACTTTCCTTTTTGTTTCTAGCGCAGCTTTAATTGCTCCATGAGACGGTAGTGATCAGCGTTTTCCAGCTTGGATGCTGCTGCTTCATCAACGATGATGGTGGCATTGTTGTGCATCTGCAGGATGGAACCTGGGCAAGAAGCAGTCAGCGGGCCTTCGACGATGCCTGCGATGGCAACTGCCTTGGACGCACCGGTGGCCACCAGGACGATGTTCTCGGCGCTCATGATGGTGCCCAGTCCCTGGGTCATGGCGTGGGTGGGGACTTCCTCGATGGTGTCGAAGAATCGGGCGTTGTCCTTGATGGTCTGCGGGTGCAGTGCCTGGACCTTGGTGGGTCCCTGCAGGGAGGAGGTCGGCTCATTGAAACCGATGTGGCCGTTCACGCCCACACCGAGCAGCTGGATGGCGACGCCGGCGTCGATGATCTTGGCTTCGTATTCCGCCACCGCGTGGTATGGATCAGGGTCAGTGCTGTCCGGGCTGTGGACATTGGCATCCTCGAAGTCCACGAGTGCGGTGAACTCGTTGCGAATGGTCTTGAAATAACTGTTGTCATCGTCGCGGTCCAGGCCGACATATTCATCCAGCAGGAAGGCCTGGATGTTCTTGAAGGACAGTTCGCCGGCCTCATAGAGGCGGATCAGTTCCTTGTAGGTGCTCAGCGGTGAGGACCCGGTGGCTAGGCCGAGGGTCTTTCCCTGCTGAACGAAAGGTGCAATGACAGCGGCTGCCGCCTTGCCTACTTCTTGAGCGTTCGCCCGAATAATGATGTCCATTCTCAGTGTCCTTTTCAGATCGTGTTATTAATCAAACTATCGGGCCGTCGGTCCAAACTTGGTTAATTTTGCCACTTGAGTCGAAAACCACAATATTCAGGGGAGCTCCCGAAAAAATCCCCAGGTCAGAAAGCCCCAGTACTTGCGCTGGTGTGGACGAGGTGTGGGTGGTGGCGTCGATAAGCGTCATGCCGCGTGCCACGTGACGGGAAAACTGTTGCGCCAGAGTACTTGTACCCCCGGCCAATGTGCCATCGTACAGGCGGGCAACGCCCCCACTGACCACCACATCCAATTGCCCCAGAGCATAATCGCCATCGGGCATTCCGGCGGCCTCCATGGCGTCGGTGACAAAGACCGCGTTGGTGCGCGCTCCGTCGACGATGCCGTCATGCAGGTGGACGCCGTCAGCAACCAGCTCCACATAGGCCTTGGAGGCCGCAGCCGCAGCCAGCAGGGCTCCTGCGGCACCCGGTGCGCGGTGGTGCAGCGGAGGCATGGCGTTGAACAGGTGCGTTGCGGTGACGGTCAGTCCACGTTCCAGTGCCTTGTCGACGCCCGACTGTGTCTGCTCAAAATCTGCGTCGGTGTGCCCGAAGGAGCAGATGATGTTGTGGGTGGCGCACAGATCCAGCATTTCCTCCAGGTTGTCGGTTTCCGGGGCCAGGGTGATGGAGCGGACCCAGCCGTTGGCGGCGGTGATGATGGCCGCGAAGTCCTGCGGATTGCCGGGGTAGATGTACTCCGGGTTCTGGGCGCCACAGCGGCAGGCGTTGATATAGGGGCCTTCCAGGTGGAATCCGTGGAGCAGGCCTTCCTCGCACAGTGGGATGAGTGTGTGTAGCTGGGAGATCAGGGCATCGGGTGCTGCTGAGACCATGCTGGCCAACAGGGTGGTGGTGCCGTTGCTGCGGTGGAAGAGTGCCGCTTGGCGTGCCTGTTCATAGGTTCCGGTGGGAAATGCGCCGCCGAAGCCGCCGTGGTTGTGGAGGTCCACAAACCCGGGGACGATGGTGGGTCCGATGGGGTTGAAGCCCTCTCCGGACACGGGTGTGCCGGTGACTGAGGTGATGTGGCCATCCTGGAAGTTGAGGTGGCCGTCAAGCACTCCGTCCGGGGTGACGATCCACCCCTGAAGTTCTCCTGACATGGGTTTGTCCATGTTGCACCCTTCTTGAATGCAGGTGTGAGGGGAAGTCTGTCAAAAGGGGAAAGAAAATCTTCCCAGAACCCATACTAGGACGTATGATGTCCTACGTCTACCATGTCCACTTCCTAGGAGCCCCTTCCCGCCATGACCTCCCAGACTTTCACCGGTGTCATCCCGCCCGTCCTCACTCCCCTGCACGAGGACGGCAGCGTGGACACCGATACCCTGCGCATCCTGATCGACCACCTGATTGATGGTGGCGTTGACGCCCTCTTCGCCCTCGGCTCCTCCAGCGAGGCGGCCTTCCTTACCCGCGATCAACGTCGCGTGGTCACCAGAACCATCACCGACCATGCCGCTGGCCGGGTCCCGGTCATCGTCGGTGTCATCGACACCACCACCCCACGCGTGCTGGAACACGTCGCCGATGCCATCGAGATGGGTGCCCAGGGGCTGGTGGCAACCGCCCCCTTCTACACCCGCACCCACCCCCTGGAGATCGAGGAGCACTTCACCCGCATCCACCAGGCTGCACCGCAACTCCCGCTCTACGCCTACAACCTTCCGGTATCTGTGCACGTGAACCTGGACACCGATCTCCTGCTGCGCCTGGGCAAGGCCGGCGTGATCTCGGGTGTGAAGGATTCCTCCGGTAATGACGGCGCCATCCGTGGCCTCATCGAAGCCCGTGATGATGCCGGGCTGCGTGATCAGATCAAGATCCTCACCGGTTCCGAAACCACCGTGGACTTCGCCTACCTGGCCGGTGCCGATGGCGTGGTTCCAGGTCTGGGCAACGTCAACCCACACGACTACGCTGCACTCCACAAGCTGTGCACGGAACGTCGGTGGGATGAGGCGGCGGAACTGCAGAAGCGTATCAACCACCTGTTCCACATCGTCTTTGTCGGCGACCAGTCCCGCATGTCCGGATCCTCCGCAGGCCTGGGCGGTTTCAAGACCGCACTTGTCCACCTGGGTGTGTTCCCCAACGCTGTGATGTGTGCACCTCACCAGAGCCTCTCCGGTGAGGAAACCGCCCGCATCAATAGCATTGTGGATAAGTTCTACGTCACGCCCTAGAGAAGGTAGCTTCCATGCCACGCACCTGCACCCTCGCCCTTGACATCGGGGGAACCAAGATCGCCCACGCGCTCATCCCCGATGACGCCCCGGACACCACCCTGGGATCCGGCAGGGTGAGTACGCAGGGCGCTGGTCTGTCCCCCCTGGAACAGACCCGGGCTGCACTGGAGGCTGGCCTGCAGGAAGCCGCCCGCCTCAACGTCCAGATCCAACGCGTTGGCATGGGCGCACCTGGGGTGGTGCGCGCCCCAGCAGGCGAGATCATCTACAACGGTGACACCATCACCGGGTGGGCTGGCTCTGACCTGCGTGGACTAACGCAAAGCATCATCGATGTTCCATTTGCGGCACATAATGATGTCCGCGTGTGGGCTTATGGTGAACACCTCCTAGGTGCCGGTCTGCGCCACGCTCTCAGCGGGCGGGTGCTCTACGTTTCCCTGGGCACCGGAGTGGGTGGCGCCATCATTGATGAGGGCCAACTGCTGACCGGTTCCACCTCCACTGCGGGGGAATTCGCTGAGATCATCTGCGCAGACCATGCAGGAAAAGCTGTGCGGTGTGAGAATGTAGCCAGTGGTACCGGACTCACCCGGTACTACAATTCAACTGCCGACACCAACCTCACACTCCACGACATCATGAAACGATGGGATGCGGGAGAAGAACTCGCCCGCACGATCATCACCGGGAATCTCACAGGATTCGGCCGTACCCTCGGGGCACTGACAACTCTCCTGGACCTGGCTGCCGTGGTGGTGGGCGGTGGTGTGTCCGGTATCGGTGCACCCGTCCTTGATCCCATCCGCGAGGGCATCTCCCAGACCACCCTTGTCCCCAACCGTGGTGTCCACATACTCACCACAGAGCTCGGCCCTGATGCGGCAGTCATCGCCGCAGCCCAGTACGCCCGCGACCACGCTTTCTAAACGCATTTTCAAGCTGAGGAAACCACCATGCCCCAACTCTCCTTCAACGATAAAAGAGCAGCACTCCACCAGGCCCTGCGTGGGCAGTTGATTGTCTCGGTGCAGGCACCCGATGGCCATGCCATGCGCGACACCCACACGCTCACCCATGTCGCCGCCGCCTGCGTCGACGGAGGTGCCCCGGCGATCCGCTGCGGTGGCTATGGCGGGGTGGCGGACATCAGCTCCATTGTCAACCGCGTGGAAGTGCCGGTATTCGGCCTGACCAAGGAGGGCACCGAGGGTGTCTACATCACCCCCTCCCGCGAATCCGTCCGTGCCGTCGCTGAGGCCGGGGCATCCGTGGTGTGTGCCGATGCCACCTTCCGCCCCCGCCCTGACGGGTCGACCTTCAAGGAACTTGTGGTGGTGGCCCACGACAGTGGTGTGCTGATCATGGCAGACTGCGCCACACCGGAGGAGATCATGGCAGCCCACGAAGCCGGTGCGGACTTCCTCTCCACCACGCTGGCCGGCTACACCGAACACCGGGAGAAAACCGAAGGTCCCGACTTCGACTGCCTCCGGGAAGCTCGGGCACTGGTGCCGGATGCCTTCCTCATCGGCGAGGGACGTTTCCACACCCCGGCTGATGTTGCGCATGGCCGACTCATCGGCGCTGACGCCATCATCGTGGGCACCGCCATCACCGACCCCGGATTCATCACCAGGCAGTTCGGGTCCCTGTTGGACTAGTCTGTTCGACACCAAGCCACAGAAAAGACCCAGAGGGCCACCGCGGAGATATGTCCGCGGTGGCTCTCTGCGTTTCAGCTAAGAAGACTGCTGCTTGGCGCTTCCACAGGCATCACGCAAGGTGACGGTACGCTCTTCACCGTCGTGCAGGTCGCCCTCAATGAGATAGAAGTCGATCTTGAAGGTCTGCTCATCGAAGGTGCAGACAGCGAAGCTCTGGGTCTCTGACTGGCGGTAATTATCATGGACATCCTCAAACTTCGGGAAGTCCTCCGGCTGCACCGCAACAGCGAAGAGAGCATTCCAGTGATCGGTGTCCTGGAGCGCGTGGTAGGAGGCCGAGTTGGTGCATCAGCACAATCCAGTTGGCGCCGTAGGCTGCTTCGTTGGTGACGTTGGCATTCCAATAGGCGTTCTGGGTATCGGTGTAGTGGATGAACTGGGTCTGGGTGAGACCTTCTGCCCCAGTGCGGAAGGAGCCGGTGTCAGAAAAACCCTCAGTTTCAGAACCGAGCTGGAAATAGTACTGGGTGTCAGGGGTCAGGTCGGTGGCTATGGCCTTGCTGGTGTGTTCAGTGACTTCCTGGAGGGCCAGGTATCCCAGCTCAGTCGCCGAGCTTCTCACCGATCATGCGGCGAAAGGGTGCGTAATGGTTGGTCACCGCGCGTCGATAAGCATCCCCGTCACCGTTAGAAAGCGCATCGACGATCTCGCGGTGAGCCTCGATCGTCTGGTTGATGTCCTCCGGCATCGGCAGGTTGAGCAGGGGCTGGGATTCCGACTGGATGCGCCAGAACGCATCATTGAGCTCCCGGATCAGCGGGTTGCGGATCTTCGCCAACAACGCGGCGTGAAAGGCCTGGTCCTCAGCAGCGAAGGGCTCATCCCTGCCATTGTGCATGCTCATTTTGTCCACCAGGGACAACAAATCACCGCGGGACTCCTCGGTGAAGGTCTCAATCAGCTCCTCCGCCAGGGCGAGGTCGAGGATCTCACGGGTTTCCACCACGTGGAGCAGATTCTCCAGGGAGGTATCCGTGTTGAGCACCGTCCTGAACACCATGCCGTTGATCAGTGGTTCCAGCGACATCTCAGAGACGAAGGTGCCATAGCCGTGGCGGACCTCAACGATATCGAGAGTGACCAGCGCGCGGATTGCCTCTCGGATGGCGGAGCGGGAGCAGCCGAGTTCCTCACACAGGAGTGTTTCGGAGGGGAGGACATCCCCCGGGCGCAGCCCGCGGTCCCGGATATAACGCTTGATGTCCCTGACCGCGTCCTGGGTGGTCGATCGTGTACGCACGGGCTTCCGTGGAGTGGTCATGATCCATGCCTCACAATTCTTTTCCGTTATCAGGCCCCTGCCGTCATTAGCGGGCCTACTACCAGGCTAAGTCTAAATAACGTGCGCCAACACTCCCTGAAAAGCCAGGCCCACGGGGAGTTTCTCCCAATAACGGGGGTGGGATTTCATTTGATGTTCAGGAAACCTGAGAAAAACCATTCCTGAACATCAGACGTCTGATGTATATTGACCTTACACACAACATCATGACCTCGCTCACATTATCCAATGAGAGGGTCATGGTACACAATCATCCCCCTCAGCTCCCTCAAGCTTCTCCCACCTTCCCCCTGCACTGACCACCCCAGTCACCACCTCAAGAAAAGGACGCACAACATGACCACCACTGTTTCGCGCCGCAACTTCCTCCGCGCCACAGGCATCCTCGGAGCAGCCGCTGGCATCGGCGCCACCCTGGCCGCCTGCGCACCAGACTCCTCCACTGACACCGGCAGCAACACCGGCAGCACCGCTGAATCTGGCTCCGCCAATGACGCCGGCACCATCACCGCCGCCATCTCCTATGAACTGGGCACCAATGGCTATGACCCGATGACCACCACCGCAGCTCTCACCGTGGCTGTCAACTGGCACACCATGGAAGGCCTGACTGAGATCGACCCCGCCACCGGTGAGGTCTACGCAGCACTTGCCTCCGAAATGCCCGCTACCGACGCAACCTCCGTGGACATCACCCTGCGCGAGGGTGCAGTCTTCTCCAACGGTGAGACCGTCACCGCCGACGACGTGGTCTACTCCTTCGAACGCGTCCTGGACCCCAACAACAACTCCCTCTACGCCTCCTTCATCCCCTTCATCAAAAGCGTGAACAAGAAGGACGACACCACCGTCACCCTCGACCTCGACTACGCCACCGGTGTCCTTGCCGAACGCATCGCAGTGGTCAAGATCGTGCCCAAGGCCGCAGTAGAAGCCGACGCATCCGGATTCGACACCAACCCCATCGGCACCGGCGCCTACATCATGACCGACAACGGTGGTGCCTCCAAGATCGTCAAATTCGAACGCAATGATGACTACACCGGCCCCCGCCCGGCGCGCGCCGCCACCATGGAATGGCAGATCATCCCGGATGCCTCCACCCGCACCAACTCCATCCAGTCCGGCAACACCATGGCCATCGACTCCGTGCCTTACCTCTCCATCCCCCAGCTGGAAGACACCAGCAACGTGGAATCCGTCCAGGGCTTCGGACTGCTGTTCGCCATGTTCAACCTCTCCGAATCCAACCCCTTCAACGACCTGCGCAACCGCCAGGCCTTCCTCTACTCCCTCGACATGGACAAGATCATCACCACTGGCATGTCCGACCAGGCCACCGCCGCCACCTCCTTTGTGCAGAAGGAACACCCCAACTACAACGAAGCCTCCACCGTCTACTCTCTCGACCTGGACAAAGCCAAGAGCCTGTTTGAAGAAACCGGGCTCACCAGCATGCGCCTGCTGTGCACCGACCACGACTGGGTCCGCAACTGCACCCCACTGATCCAGGAATCCCTCGCCGCAGCCGGCATCGAGGTCGACTTCACCGAACGTAAATCCGCTGACGTCTACAACACCATCGACGGCGACGAAAACTCCTTCGACGTGGTAATCGCACCCGGTGATCCCTCCGTCTTCGGCAACGACCCCGACCTCCTCATGCGCTGGTGGTACGCCGGCGACGTCTGGACCGACACCCGCATGCACTGGAAGGGCTCCGAATCCTACGACGAGATACAACAGCTGCTCGAAGAAGGCATCCGCTCCACCGACTCCGATGAACAACAAGACCTCTGGAACCGCACCTTCGACGCCCTCTCCGACAACGTCCCCCTCTATCCACTGTTCCACCGCAAGGTACCAACCGCCTGGAACCCCGAGGAACTGGTGGACTTCCAGCCCATCAGCCTCACCGGTCTCAGCTTTGTCAACGTGGCAACCAGCAGATAACCCCTAAAAAGTGCACACCCCTCAGCCCGGCGCAGCCAGCCTTCCCATCTGTGCCGCACCGGGCTGAAATGCTCTCCAGCCTGCTCCCTGGCGCATAGTCTCCCCTTCACACCGGCGATACGCGCGTTTCACCGACCAATGAAAGTATGAATACCCACCATGTCTAATCTCTTAAGACTTGTAGGTCGAAGACTGATTGCTTTGCCGATCATGATCATCGGTGTCACCATCTTGGTCTTCCTCGTCATGTCTTTCTCCCCGGCGGACCCGGCGCGACTGGCCCTGGGTGAGTCTGCCTCCCCGGCGGCTCTGGAGGCCTACCGTGAGGCTAATGGTCTCAATGATCCCTTGCTGATGCGTTATGCCAACTTCCTCTTAGGGATGATCCAGGGTGATCTGGGTACCTCTGCTGGTGGTGTGGCGGTGACTGACATGGTGGCCCGTGCTTTTCCGATCACCATCCAGCTCACGTTCTGGGGTCTGGTGATTGCTGTGGTCCTAGCGTTGATTCTGGGTGTCCTCGCAGCGCTCTTCCGTGATCGTTGGCCAGATCAGCTCATCCGCGTGGCCTCGATTGCCGCGCTGGCAACGCCATCCTTCTGGCTGGCGATTCTGCTTATCCAGTGGTTGGGAACCATCCCGGGTGCCTGGGGTTTCTTCCCTGCGCTGGTTACCCGTTGGACTCCTTTCAGTGAGGATCCCGCGGTGTATTTCAACAACATTGCATTACCTGCGCTTGCCCTGGCTGTTCCGGTGGCAGGTTCCCTGGCCCGTGTGGTGCGCACCTCCATGGTGGAGGAACTGGATCGTGACTATGTCCGCACCGCCATCGGTGCCGGCATCCCGAAGGCTGAGGTCATCTCCCGCAATGTTTTGCGCAATGCCCTGATCACCCCGATCACGGTGTTGGGCCTGCGTGTGGGGTATCTCATGGGTGGTGCCGTGATCATTGAGATCATCTTCAACATCCAGGCCATGGGTCAGCTCATCCTCGATGGCGTGACCCGCAATGACGTACCACTGGTCCAGGGCGTCACCCTCACCGTGGCCATTGCTTTCATCATCGTCAACATCATCGTGGACCTTCTCTATGTCCTCGTTAATCCCCGGATCAGGAGCATCTGATGCGCCGCAAACTCACCACCAAGTTGGAAAGCAACCCGGGCGCCCGACTCGGCGGTTTCTGTTCCCTGCCCATCCCCTCCCGGATTGCCTTCGGGTTCCTTCTCCTCATCGTGGCCGCGGCGGTGTTTGCACCGCTGATCACCAAGTTCGATCCCCTGGCCTCCGGCACTCCGGTACAGCCACCCAATGGTGAGCATTGGTTTGGCACCGATGCGATCGGTCGTGACATCTTCTCCCGTGTGGCCCATGGCGCACGTGCTTCCCTGATCATCGGACTGTTCGCCACCGGCATCGCACTGCTGTGTGCCGCAGTCCTCGGCTCAATTGCGGCCACTGCGAACAAGGTCATCTCTGAAGTCCTCATGCGCATCCTGGATGTCGTCATGTCCTTCCCCGGCATCGCACTGGCAGCGGTCTTCGTGGCGGTGTTCGGCAACTCAGTGTCCATCATCGTCTTTGCCATCGCCTTCCTCTATGTCCCACAGCTGGCCAGGGTGGTCCGTGCCAACATCCTCTCCCAGTACAGCGAGGACTATGTCAACGCATCGCGTGTGGTCGGTGCTTCCACCACCCACATCCTGATCAAACACGTGGCCCGAAACTGCATGGCTCCGATCCTGGTGTTCGCCACCGTCCTGGTCGCCGATGCCATCGTGTTTGAAGCCTCCCTGTCCTTCATCAACGCCGGTGTGAAACCACCATCACCGTCCTGGGGCAACATCCTCGCCGATGGCAAGGCACTGCTGCTGTCTGGTGCCTGGTGGCCCACCTTCTTCCCCGGCTTCATGATCCTGCTGACCGTGCTCTCCCTCAACATCCTCTCCGAAGGCATGACCGATACCCTGGCCAGTCCCAAGGCCAAGCCGGTGCCGGAGTCCCTGAAGAAGGAGACCACCGAAGACCTTGCAGCAGACAAGGCCCAGGATGCAGACGCCCCCATTGTGCTGGGCCAGACCTCCCGTGAACAGGCCAACGCAGCACTGGCGGAATCCCTCGAAGCGCTGGCAGACAGCGAATACCGCACCGATAACCGTATGGTCTTCGCGGGCGATGAAACCCCCTTGATTGAGGTCCGCGACCTCAAGATCTCCTTCCCCAACGCCCACGGTGAGGTGGCCATCGTCGATGGTGTGAACTTCACCATCGCACCGGGCCAGACCATGGGACTGGTCGGCGAATCCGGCTGTGGCAAGTCCATCACCGCAATGTCCATCATGGGACTGCTGCCAGCCACCGCCAAGATCGAAGGTGAAATCCTCTATGACGGCAAGAACCTGCTCACCCTCAAACCGGAAGAACTCAATGCCCTGCGTGGTCATGAAATCGCCATGATCTACCAGGATGCACTTTCCGCACTGAACCCCTCCATGCTGATCCGTGCCCAAATGGGCCAGCTGACCAAACGTGGTGGAAAGCGCAGTGCGGAGGAACTCCTCGAACTGGTCGGACTGGATCCGGTGCGCACCCTGCGTTCCTATCCCCATGAACTCTCCGGTGGGCAGCGCCAGCGTGTCCTGATCGCCATGGCACTGACCCGTAACCCACGCCTGCTGATTGCCGATGAACCCACCACCGCCCTGGACGTCACCGTCCAGCAGCAGGTTGTGGATCTGCTCAATGAACTGCGTGAAAAGCTCGGCTTCGCCATGGTGTTTGTCTCCCACGACCTGGCACTGGTGGCCCAACTGGTTCACAAACTCACCGTCATGTACGCAGGCCAAGTGGTCGAACAGGGCAACACCACTGAAATTCTCACCGACCCACGGCATGAATACACCCGTGGCCTGCTGGGGTCCGTGCTTTCCATCGAAGCCGGAGTGGACCGTCTCTACCAGATCCCCGGCACCGTGCCATCGCCGAAGGAATATGTTGCCGGTGACCGTTTCGCACCACGATCCAATCACCCCACCCTGGGACTGGATCAAAAACCCACCCTGCGTCCGATTCCAGGCACCGAACATGCCTTCGCTGCCACCGATGATCTCCTCGCCCAGAAGGGGGCCACACAATAATGCATATCCCACCAGTCCCTGATGTGGATGTCCCTGTCATTGAACTCAAAGACACCACCGTCATCCACAAGACCCGCGCCGGGAAACTCTTTCGCCCGGATACCGTGCATGCCAATAGAAACATTGACTTCAAGGCCTACCGCAATGAGGTTGTGGGTATCGTCGGTGAGTCCGGCTGTGGCAAGTCCACGCTGGCACGCGTGATGGTGGGCCTTCAGGCGGTGTCCTCCGGTGAGGTGCTGTTCAAGGGCAAGCCCCTGCGTGCGCGTGGTAACCGCAAGGAGATCGGTAAGTCCATCTCCGTGGTGTTCCAGGATCCGGCGACCTCCCTCAACCCCCGCATGACGGTGCGCGAGCAGCTACTTGATCCGCTCAAGATCCACGGGGTGGGCACGGACGCCTCCCGCAACAAGTGGATCTCTGATCTGGTCAACATGGTGGGCCTGCCCCAGTCCGCGCTGGAGGTGCTGCCCCGGCAGGTTTCCGGTGGTCAGCGTCAGCGCGTCGCCATTGCCCGCGCATTGACGCTGAACCCTGATCTCATCATCGCTGATGAGCCGACCTCTGCACTTGATGTGTCAGTGCGTGCGCAGGTGCTCAACCTGCTGCTTGATCTCAAGGCTGAATTCGGACTGGGTCTGGTGTTCATCTCCCATGACATCAACACCGTGCGTTATGTCTCTGACCGTATGGCGGTAATGCTCAAGGGGGAGATCATCGAACAGAACATCACGGAAGAAATCTTCAACAACGCCCAGCATGAGTACACCCGAACCTTGCTCTCAGCAACACCTTCATTGCTGAGCTAGCTGTGCGACGTCCAGACCACCGCGGTGGCCAACGCCGCGCGGCCCTCACCACGGCCGGTGAAACCCATGTGGTCTGTGGTGGTGGCAGACAGTGAGCAGGGTGCCCCGATGATCTCAGAGATCACCTGCTGGGCTTCTTCACGCCGTGGTCCGAACTTCGGGGTCTGACCCACCAGCTGGGCCGCTACATTGCCGATGACAAAGCCCTTGTCCTCCAGGAGTTCACGGACCTCCTTCAACAGCTGAGTGCCGGAGACACCGTCATATTCTGGACGCCCCACGCCCACGAAGGAACCAAGATCCCCCAGGCCGGAAGCAGACAGAAGCGCATCGACGATGGCGTGGGCGACCACGTCGCCATCGGAGTGGCCTTCGCAGCCATCGGCGCCGTCGAAAAGCAGGCAGGCAATCCAGCAGGGCTTGCCGGCTTCGATCTGGTGGGCGTCAGAAGCAATACCTACGCGGGGGATGATGGTCATCGGGTTAGTCACCTGGTACCTCAAAAATCGTGGGTTCTGCCTCATCGGTGATCCGCTGGGCAAGCATCATATCGATCGGGGTGGTCACCTTGAAGGCCATGGGATCGCCCTGCACGCAGGTCACATCCGTGCCGTACCACTCCATCAGGCTGGCATCATCGGTGGGGATGAAACCAGGATCAGGGGTAGCGAAGAACTTCTCATTGGCTGCGCGCAGTTCAGACAACAGGAAGCCCTGTGGAGTCTGCACGGCGCGGAGATCAGCACGGTTCGGGGTGTCCACCACTAGTGAGTCACTGACACGTTTGATGGTGTCGGCCACCGGCATCACAGGAATGACAGCCGGGGCACCTTCCATCACAGTGCGGGTCACGCGCGCAATCATCCCCGGTGGGGTCAACGCACGGGCACTGTCATGGATGAGCACAATCGCATCATCATGATCAATGGCCTGCAGACCTGCCCACACGGAATCGGCACGCTCGCCACCACCGTGGACCAGACGCACAGTCACGCCTTCCGGATCATCGATGAGTCCGCGTTTACCGAGGAGCTCGCGGGCATAATCCTCCATATCCGGGCTGACCAGGATGATGATCTCATCCACAACCTCGGAGGTGAGCATCGCACGCAGGGAACGCTCCACCAGGGAACGGCCACGAAGCGTAACAAAAGCCTTGGGGATTGGCCCCCCGAGGCGGGTGCCACGACCGGCAGCGGCTAAAAGAGCCACCACCGGTAGACGTTTTTCAGAAGCCAACGCTTAAGATGCCTAGTCTTCGTCGTCGAAGCTCAGATCGTTCAGATCCACATCAGCATCATCAAATTCATCGAAAGCATCCTTCTTGCCTTCCTCACCAAAGAGATCAGCGCGGTGGCGGGCAATCGTCTGATCAACCTCGCCGAGGAATTCATCAGCCTTCTTGTCATCAACAGTTTCTGCGAGCGCAAGCTCACCAACCAGAACCTGACGTGCCTTGGAGAGCATGCGCTTCTCACCAGCAGACAGGCCACGGTCCTGATCACGACGCCAGAGGTCACGAACAACCTCTGCCACCTTGTTCACATCACCGGAAGCAAGACGCTCCTGGTTTGCCTTATAACGACGGGACCAGTTGCCCGCCTCCTCCACGTCAAGCTCACGTAGAACGGAGAAGACCTTCTGCAGACCCTCTTCACCAACCACGTCACGCACACCGACCAGCTCGGCATTCTTAGCTGGGACGCGGACGACGAGATCGGAATGGTTGATCTGGAGAACCAGGTAGTCCATCGTCTCCCCATTAAGCTCACGCTGCTCAAGGGCTGCAATCATTGCAGCGCCATGATGCGGGTAAACGACGGTATCTCCGACCTTGAAATCCATTCCCACTCCTCTTCGTGGACTTAAACCACGTAACTCTCGGAACTAACAGGCCGTGGGCTGCCCATTCAGGCGCCTGAGCACAGACCTTAACCACCGCGATTCTACCACGAAATGCCTAATCAACCTTCTTCCCGGAGGCCCGCTCCCCGGACAGGCACCACCAACTGACGCATGATCACCCTGTACATCACTCCACCCACACCCGCTGAAAGTTGGAGCCTGGCACCAGGCTGCACCAATCCCAGCAGATTCCGTCCCCGCTCCTGCCTGCCAGCAGCGTTAACCGCCCTCACCCCGTACACGGGGGATGCGTTTGACAATATTTCCGAACCTCACTTTATGCCCCTTTCGTTTGCCCCCGTTTACACCCTCAGTTAAAGCAACCAACTGTGTGAACCAGACAGAACGGACTAGGGTTGTGTGCAGCATATCCAGATTTTCTGGATGGATCATGGAATATTGACTTAAGTGGAGGACGAACCCGTGAAGTCCCTGAATTCGGCTGCCCGTCGCAGCGCGATCATGACTGTTGCCGCACTGTCGGCGCTTGCGCTGGCTTCTTGCAGTGCAGGACAGGTCACCCAGACCTCTAGCCAGGCTGCTGCTGTTGATGGCGCAAACGCCGACTCTGAGAACGGCGTGATCTCACTGCGTGACGTCACCATCCACGTCAATGAAGACGGCGAGGCTGGCCTGAAGTTCGTCGCTATCAACAACGACCAGAGCCACACCGTCCACACCCTCGAAAGCGTCACCGTTGACGGTGAGTACGAGGTCGAGATCGACGGTGCAGATCCACTCGACCGCGATTGTGCGATTGTCGCTGACCTCCAGGAAGAGCTGGATAAGCTCGTTGAGCCTGAAGCCGGCTGTACCCAGCACGTCGCCACCACTGTTGAGAACCCAGGTTTCGCCTATGGCGGCAACCTCCCGGTTGAGTTCGTCTTCGACACCGGTTCCATGACCGTTGACGCAGCCATCTCCGCGCCCCTGCTGGAGTCCGGCACCTTCAACCGTGAACAGGGTGAAGGCGGAGCGCACGAGGGTTCCCACTAGAACCTCCATTCTGTCTCCAGCAACTGACCCAGGCCCCGTGGCCTGGGTTTTTTGCTTCCCAGTTGTTTCCTACATGCCGATGAAATGCCATCATCCATTATTCGAACACGCTTTTGTCCGGTACACAGTTTAGGATGAGGGACATGGCTAAAAAGGTACGCAGTGTGCATGAGTGTTCTGAATGTGGTTATTCCAGCCCCAAGTGGCTGGGCCGGTGCCCCGAATGTGGTTCCTGGGGGTCCATGGCCGAACGCACGCTGGGCGACACCCGAAGTGGCGGGGCGGCACATGCGGCGGTGTCAGGCACTGCTCCCGCGGGTCTGACACCAACATCCCCAGCGGTACCGATTGGCAAGATTGTGGCCAGCACCGCCACGAGTATCTCCACCGGTATCGGGGAACTTGACCGCGTCCTGGGCAATGGCATCGTTCCCGGCTCTGTGGTTCTCATGGCTGGTGAACCCGGTGTGGGTAAATCCACCCTCCTGCTGGAGGTGGCCAGCCGGTGGTCATCCATGAAGGAAGGTGACAGCACCCGCACCGCGCTCTATGTCACCGCCGAGGAATCTGCCGGACAGGTGCGTCTACGTGCTGAACGTACCAATGCGGTGAAAGACACTCTGTATCTAGCTGCTGAATCCAATCTGGATGTGGTCTTCGGTCATGTCAACCAGTTGAAGCCCAGCCTGGTGATCGTGGACTCCGTGCAGACCATGCATGCCGCCGGGGTGGAAGGTGTAGCTGGTGGTGTGGCTCAATCCCGTGCCGTTACCGCAGCGCTGACCACCCTGGCTAAAACCTCAGGCATTCCCATCCTCCTGGTGGGCCATGTAACCAAGGACGGCAACGTGGCCGGACCCAGGGTTCTGGAACACCTGGTGGACGTGGTGCTCAACTTCGAAGGCGACCGCCACTCCTCCCTGCGCATGCTGCGTGGCATCAAGAACCGTTTCGGCGCCACCGATGAGGTGGGTTGTTTTGAACAGCAGTCCGATGGCATCAAGGAGGTCCGTGACCCCTCAGGGCTCTTCCTCTCCCACCGTGGCTCCACCCCGGATGGCACAGCTGTCACCGTGGCCATGGACGGTGTACGACCGCTCCTGGCTGAGGTGCAGAGCCTGCTGGTGGATGCCCCCTCCAAAAATCCCCGGCGTGTGGTCACCGGTCTGGACACCACCCGTGTCCCAATGGTTCTTGCTGTGCTGTCTGCACGTGCCGGCCGGGCCACGCAGAGCAAGGACGCCTATGTGGCCACCGTTGGTGGCATGAAGGTAGGCGAACCCGCAACAGATCTCGCAGTCGCACTAGCGACTGCGTCTGCACTGGCAAAGAAGCCACTGCCGGATAAAACCGTGGTCCTGGGCGAGGTCGGACTGGCAGGCGAGATCCGACGGGTCCCCAACATGGAAAGACGACTAGCTGAGGCGGAGCGTCTAGGCTACGAAAAGGCCATTGTGCCTGCAGGTTCAGTACTGAAGAAGACCGGTTTGAAAGTTATCGAGGCATCAACACTGGTTGAGGCGCTGGCAGCTGTAAAGTTGTAATTTATGACTCCCACCACCCCCGTTCCGGCCCTTGTCGGGGCATCAGAATCCGGATCAACCAGCGCCCCGGATGTTCACACCATGCGTGCCACCCTGCAACGTCTAGCACCCGGCACACCTCTGCGTGATGGCCTGGATCGTATTGTCCGGGGTCATACCGGAGCCCTCATCGTCATCGGCGATGAGGAAAACGTCACCTCCATCTGCGATGGCGGCTTTGAATTCGATGTCACCTTCGCCGCCACCCGCCTGCGCGAACTGTGCAAGATGGACGGTGCTGTCATCCTCTCTTCTGCAGGTGACCGCATCAAACGTGCCAATGTGCAGCTGATCCCCTCACCCACCTGGCCTACCCAGGAATCGGGAACCCGCCACCGTTCCGCTGAGCGCACCGCACTTCAGACCGGAGTCCCGGTGATTGCAGTATCTGAATCACAAAACACCATCACCCTCTACGTGGAGGGCCAGTCCCATATTCTGGAGCAGCCCTCCACCCTGCTCAACCGTGCCAACCAGGCGTTGGGAACCATGGAGCGTTACCGCGATCGTCTGGATCAGGTGAATACCCGACTGCACATGGCTGAGCTGCACAACTACGCCACGGTGATCGATGTGGTTTCTGTGATTCAGCGTGAGGAGATGCTCCGACGCGTCGGCGAAGCCATCGATGGCAATGTTCTGGAACTGGGCAAGGAAGCAAAACAGATCCAGATCCAGTTGTCTGAGCTTCGTGGTGACAATGACCGTGAACGTGGTTTCATCATCGCTGATTATCTGGTCACCGATGGCATCCCCACCGATGAGTCCGTTGAGGAAGCCCTGGTGGGCATCACGGACCTTGATGATAAATCCCTGATGAAGGCCTCCAATATCGCCCGCATCCTCGGCCTTCCCCCAACTGAGGAAGCACTGGATGAACCGGTGGTTCCCCGTGGCTACCGCACCCTCAACAGGGTTCCCCGAGTACAGAAATTTCTCATGGACAAGCTCATCGCGGCATTCGGAAACTTAGATGCCCTGGCTGGTGCCTCCACGGAAGACCTTGCCGCCATTGAAGGTGTGGGGTCCCTCTGGGCCCGCCACATCACTGAAGGCCTGGGACGTCTGCGCTAACTTTTTTCTCCGGTTGTGCAGACATAGCTGATCCCCAGGAAGATGATGTTCTGGAACAGCTCTTCCTGGGGATCACATCGTTTTCAGGGATTAGCGCAGATTGAAGGTGTGCGCCTGTGAAGGATTATCACCGATCACGGTGTGCAGGAAATAGGATCCTTCGGGAACCAGCTGACGGTTGGAGCACTGCCCCGAGGCGGAACCGGTGCGGGACCAGATCGCCTGGAAGAAACGCTCCTCACCAGCGGGAAAGACACGGGTTCCAGTTTCAACAGCGGGGTTGCAGTCCACATCGGACCAGATACGTGCATTACTGGCCAGGTCATAGACCTCAAACCGCAGGACGCTGTCATCCAGGTCGATCTCGCAGTCCTCTTTAGTGGGGTTACCCACGGTCATGTACAGCTGCGGCTGCTCACCCGGCCCAAAGTTCGGTTTGTTGCTGCTGGCGGTGATGAGGAGATCGGAGAGTTCGCAGGTTTCCTTCGCGTCCTCTGATGGTTCCTCAGTGGATGTCGTAGAAGGGCTGGTGGTCGGTTCCTCAGACTCACTGGGTTCCTCAGGCGCATCAGAACTGTCCGCGGTATCAGCCGCGTCCGGGTCGGCGGTGGAATCAACTGATGACCCTGCGGCGTCTCCGGTGCTGGCTTCTACCGCTGAGGTGGTTACCAGTGGAGAGGTTGCGGCAGCGTTTTCAGATTCCTCGGAGGATCCATCACCACGCAGAGCGGTGACACCCGCAATGATCAAAACAACGACCACAAGCAGGATGACAAGCGCAGCCAGTCGGCGGCGCTTGTAGATGACTTCATTTTGTCTCGGCGTTCCCACATCACACAGCTTATTCTCTGTGCGTCAGCGAAGGAGGAACCAACACGTGGGCGTGTTGGCTTTCCACCCCAGCTCTTAAACGATGTTTAACCGACGTTGCGGGTAATCACAGGTTTTGTCAGTCCATCAGAGAGACGGTAACGCAGACCAACGATGCCGACTTTACCTGCCTCAACGCGCTCGCTGATTTCTGGGGAACGGGTGAGGATCTGCTCCACGGTGGCCACCACGTGGTGGCTCTCAAACTCCTCGATGGTCTTCATGCCCAGGCCCCGTGCCTCAAGAATGGAAGGGGCGACCTTCTCAATCATGACGCGCTGGTA
This sequence comes from uncultured Corynebacterium sp., assembly GCF_945649885.1. Lineage (GTDB taxonomy): Bacteria > Actinomycetota > Actinomycetes > Mycobacteriales > Mycobacteriaceae > Corynebacterium. The sequence goes on from NZ_CALZFS010000007.1 coordinate 26,268, forward strand.
ACCACCCGGGATGTGTCCGCCATCGAGGGCTTCTGCAGTGGCACGAACAGCACCACAGGACTCATGCCCCATGACGATGACTAGTGGAACTTCAAGAGCCTCGATGGCGTACTCGATAGAAGCGAAGACACCCTGGTCAAGGATTTCACCGGCGGTGCGGACCACGAAGAGATCGCCCAGCCCGACATCGAAGATGATCTCCACAGGGACGCGAGAGTCAGAGCAGGAGATGACGACCGCAGCCGGCTTCTGCCCCTCGCGCAGCTCGCGCCTGCGGGAGCCATCCACGTGTGGACGGTCCTCCGTGTAATTCATAAACCGCTTATTACCCAACTTCAGCGCTTCCCACACCGCAGCAGGGGTTCGTTCTACATTTTGCAATGGCATGGCTTCATTCTTCCACTCCATATGTTTGGGATGCGAACTGCCCTGGGTTAGAATTTGCGGGACATGTCACATATTTTGCTTCAAAACTCCGTCCTCCAGTGGTTTCGCGCCAAGGCCCGCGACCTTGCGTGGCGGGCACCGCACACCTCCGCATGGGGAATCCTGCTCTCAGAAGTCATGAGTCAGCAGACTCCGGTAGCTCGTGTGGAGCCGATCTGGCTGGAGTGGATGGCAAAATGGCCCACCCCGGAAGCCTTTGCCAATGCCTCCACCGATGAGGTGTTGCGAGCCTGGGGAAAATTGGGTTATCCACGACGCGCCCTGAGGTTGTTGGAGTGTGCGAGAGAGATTGTCGCAAAGCACGACGGCCGGGTACCGAACACCGTCGATGAGCTGCTCGCGCTGCCTGGGATCGGTGATTACACGGCGCGCGCTGTTGCAGCCTTCGCCTATGGGCTCAATGTGCCAGTCGTGGATACCAATGTGCGCCGTGTGTACCGGCGTGCGGTCGAGGGACGGTTCCTGCAGGGTACCGCCTCCAAAAAAGAGCTTGTCGACGTCGCCGCCATCCTCCCGCGTGCCGACGGTCCCGAATTTTCCGCTGGAATTATGGAACTGGGCGCATTGGTATGCACCGCCACCTCCCCGAAGTGCGCGGTGTGCCCCCTGATTGATATCTGCGAATGGCAGCGCCTGGGATGCCCGGCACCATCAGAAGAGGAACTAGCCTCTGCGAAAAAGCGCGTGCAGAAATTCATCGGCACCGACCGCCAGGTACGTGGCTTGATCATGGATGTGCTGCGCAAGACCAGTGGGCCCGTGGAGAAATCAGCTATCGATGTGGTCTGGCCCGATGAAGCACAACGCTCCCGCGCACTGTTCTCCCTCATTGACGACGGCCTGGCTGAGCAGGACGAGAAGGGCTACTTCCACCTGCCGCGGTAATTGAACCCGCCGGGCAGCCTCACCGAGAACCCACCCCTGCTGTTGAACGTCACCGGTCCAAGTCTCTTGGAACCTGAGACTCCTGACTTGGACACATTCACCCAGCTGTCTTTTCCTGTTTTCATGCGTTTTCTGAAATTAAAACCCATGGGTGCCAGTGTAAAGAAAAGCTGTGTTGTTATTGGGGCTGATAGGGCTAAAGACAAGTTAGAACAGAAGGGGGTAGGAGACCACTGTTGGTGAAGCTGTGGTTAATGTTCTGGTTTCTTACCCAGACGGCACTTCCAGGGTAGTTCCGGTGAATCTCACTGCTGTTGCTAAGCCAGTGGTCGAGGACCCTAAGCATGAAACTCCATCGAAGCCTCGCCCACCACCTAAGTCTGGTGGCAGTTCCTTCGGCTCCAGCTAAGCCGTTGAACCACACCTGATTGATAGAACCGCACCTGAAATTCCTTCCAAGAGGAAAATGAGATGCGGTTCTTTTCGCACTAAAGCGTTGGGATAGCACGGCGATGTTCGGTCATCCTCGTTGAATTCGTGCAGCAGATATTCTGCCTCCCCCCCCCATCATCATCTGGCTTCAGTATTTTTTAGATTATGGTTACCAGTAGCAACCCAGGGTTTTCCTATATTTTTACGCAGGAGTTTTCCGCTTTGAAATCCAAGAAAATGATGTCATTGCTGACAGCTACCGCTTTGTCCGGTGGCATCATCACCGCTGCCGTTGTCACGCCATCCATCGTTGCCGCTGCAGAAAGCATGGCTGATCAACATCAGCCTTCCTATGTCCCTGCTGCTGGCTCCACCAATAATCTGATCTCATTTTCTTCTCTGACATCAGCTGAAGAACTTCCGGATGGAACTCAGTTCCATCTTGAAAATAATGAGGATTATCTGGTTGTTGCAGGTATCTACGTGAGGGTGAAGGACGATGGAAAAATTGTCTTTTCCGTATGGAACGGCCCCGGTGCTCAGGCGATCCCGGTCTCCGGCACAACCATTACGGTTCCGATCACCGTCGCGTACCCGGATCAGTCATCGGAGGTGATCACAGCTGAACTTACTCTGGCACCCCCACATGATGAAGGATTCGATGTTGTCTATGATGCCCCTTCGGTGGAACAGGGAACAACAGCTACCCTCCACCCTGCTGATGAAGAACTCCCCGAAGGTACGTCGATCGAGGTGATTGACAGTGCCACAACCCTGAATCTCCAGGATTCAGGATGGGAGTTCTCTGCTGAGGAGAATGCTGCATTAACCGTCGTGGCTCCTGAAGAAGTCACCGGCCCCATCCATCTTCAGTTGCGGGTCTCATACCCCGATGGCACCAGTGAACTGGCAACCACCATGGTGGAGGTCATTGACCCGACCCTGCCTCAACCTGAAGTCATTGATCCCACCCCGCCACAGGCAGACAACCCCGGGGACATCTACCCGGTGGGAGCCATCACCCAGGGTGCTTTAGCCACCATCTCCCCGGATGATTCATTGCTGCCTGATGGCACAACGATCTCACTTGTTGATGATTCACAGCTGCAGGATCTGCTCAGCGCAGGGTGGGACATCCATGTGGGTGATGAAAACGTCCTCTTCTACACCGCTCCATTCGCTGCCAAGGGACCTGCCACCGTCAATCTTCTGGTGGACTACCCAGATGGCACCCAGTCAGAAACTACAGCGGCCATCCATGTCCATGCCTCCAACCTTGCCGGGCACCATGATGTCAGCTACCCCGACACCGCCATCCTTGCCGGCGGGTCCGCGATCATCGCCCCGGTGACCACGGATCTCCCAGCTGACACCACCATCACGCTGGTGGAGGATACAGCTCTGGAGGCGGCACGGCATGCCGGATGGAGCCTCACCATCAATGACACTGGCAGGATCGCCATCTCCACACAGGAATCCATCGTTGATGGACGCAATGTGGTGAATGTTCTGATTTCCTACCCGGATGGCACCTCCGAGGTCACTGCTGTGGACCTCCTGGCCCTGCCTCAACCAACACCTGAGGAAGCTGAAGGGGAAGCTCCAACCAAGGCCCATCCAGTTCCCTGGTCCAGCTGGGGCTTCTTCGGTTCTAGCTGATCTGCTCACAGCCCGCAGATAAAAAGACCAGCACCCCTGAGAACTTTCCTCAGGGGTGCTGGCTTTTCGTCGCTAAGTGATCAGTATCTACTGCTCACGCTGTGGTGCAGCACCGCCGGTCTGCTCATCATCGGAGCCGTAGTAGTCACCGGAGACACGCTCGGAGTCATCGGTGTTGGAAGCATCCTCGTCGAGTTCGCGCAGGGTCTCAGGATCGACGTCATCCAGGGAACCGGTCTCTGGGACATCACCATCGGCTGCGGAGTCAACGTCCTGGATGGCCTCGGCAGCTTCAACGGAGATCTCCGAGAACTGGCCTTCCGGCATTGGCTTCGGGCGTGGGGTGAAGGTGAACTTCGCGCCGTCGGTGTTCTTGGATTCGCCGTCCCAGCCTTCGACGTCCACGGAGACGATCTCGCCGGCACCGATTTCGCCGAAGAGGATCTTCTCAGACATTGCGTCCTCGATCTCGCGCTGGATGGTGCGACGCAGTGGTCGTGCACCCAGTACTGGATCGAAGCCACGGGAGGCCAGGAGAGCCTTGGCCTTGTCGGTGAGCTCGATGCCCATGTCCTTGTCCGCAAGCGCACCGGCAACACGGCCGATGAGCAGGTCAACCATCTTGACGATCTGATCGCGGGTGAGCTGGTGGAAGACCACGATCTCATCAATACGGTTGAGGAACTCTGGTCGGAAGTGCTTCTTCAGCTCATCGTTGACCTTGTTCTTCATGCGGTCGTACTGGGCATCGGAATCGGTCTCGGAGGAACCGGAGAAGCCGAGGCCGACTGCCTTGGAGATGTCCTGGGTACCAAGGTTGGAGGTGAAGATCAGAACGGTGTTCTTGAAGTCCACCACGCGGCCCTGGCCGTCGGTGAGGCGTCCGTCTTCCAGCACCTGCAGGAGGGTGTTGTAGATCTCCTTGTGCGCCTTCTCGATCTCGTCGAAAAGCACGACGGAGAACGGCTTGCGGCGCACCTTCTCGGTGAGCTGGCCGCCCTCGTCGTAGCCGACGTATCCCGGAGGGGCACCGAAGAGACGGGACGCGGTGAAGCGGTCGTGGAACTCACCCATGTCGATCTGGATGAGGGAATCATCATCGCCGAAGAGGAATCCAGCAAGTGCCTTGGACAGCTCGGTCTTACCAACACCGGACGGGCCGGCGAAGATGAAGGAACCGGAAGGACGCTTCGGGTCCTTCAGGCCGGCACGGGTACGACGGATCGCACGGGACACGGCCTTGACTGCCTCATCCTGGCCGATGATGCGCTTGTGCAGCTCCTCTTCCATGTTGAGCAGACGTGAGGACTCGGCTTCGGTGAGCTTGAATACCGGGATGCCGGTCCAGGTGGCCAGCACCTCCGCAATCTGTTCCTCGCCGACCTCAGCGATCTCCTCGAGATCACCTGAACGCCACTGCTTTTCCTTCTCAGAACGCTCTTCCCCGAGCTTGCGCTCCTGGTCGCGCAGACCTGCGGCCTTCTCGAAGTCCTGGGCGTCAATCGCTGCCTCCTTCTCGCGGCGGACATCGGCGATACGCTCATCGACCTCACGCAGGGATTCCGGGGCGGTCATGCGCTTGATACGCATGCGGGCGCCGGCCTCATCGATGAGGTCAACAGCCTTATCCGGCAGGAAGCGGTCATTGATATAGCGGTCTGACAGCTGGGATGCGGCAACCAGTGCACCATCGGTGATGGAAACGCGGTGGTGTGCCTCATAGCGGTCACGCAGACCCTTGAGGATCTCAATGGTCAGCTCAACGGAAGGCTCCGGAACCTGAACAGGCTGGAAACGACGCTCGAGAGCGGCATCCTTCTCAATGTGCTTGCGGTACTCATCCAGGGTGGTGGCACCGATGGTCTGGAGCTCACCACGGGCCAGCTTCGGCTTCAACAGGGAAGCTGCGTCAATCGCGCCTTCTGCGGCACCGGCACCAACCAGGGTGTGGATCTCATCGATGAACAGGATGATATCGCCGCGCTGGTTGATCTCCTTGAGTACCTTCTTCAGGCGCTCCTCGAAGTCACCGCGGTAACGGGAACCTGCCACCAGGGAACCGAGGTCAAGGGAATAAACCTGCTTGTCCTTCAGGGTCTCCGGGACCTTGCCGTTAACGATGTCCAGGGCCAGACCCTCGACAACAGCCGTTTTACCGACGCCTGGCTCACCGATCAAAACAGGGTTGTTCTTGGTACGACGGGAGAGCACCTGCATGATGCGCTCAATTTCCTTATCGCGGCCCACAACCGGATCCAGCTTGCCGTCCTTGGCAGCCTGGGTCAGGTTACGGCCGAACTGGTCCAGGACCAGGGAATTGGAACGCTCACCGGCGCCACCGGGGGCACGACCACCCGGTGCGGAACCGGCACCAACGGCGTCGCCACCGCCCTGGCCACCCTGTGGGCTATCCGGGGATCCGCCCTGGCCACCTTCGTAGCCGGAGAGAAGCTGAATAACCTGCTGACGCACGCGTGGCAGATCAGCACCGAGCTTAACCAGCACCTGGGCTGCTACACCCTCGCCCTCACGGATGAGGCCGAGCAGCAGGAACTCGGTGCCGATGTACTTGTGGCCCATCTGAAGGCCCTCGCGCAGCGAAAGCTCCAGGACCTTCTTGGCACGTGGGGTAAAGGGGATATGACCGGTGGTCGGCTTGGAGCCCTGACCGATAATCTCCTCGACTTCCTGACGCACGGCGTCGAGGGAAATACCCATGGACTCCAGGGCCTTCGCTGCCACACCCTCGCCCTCATGAATGAGGCCGAGGAGGATGTGCTCCGTCCCGATGTAATTGTGGTTGAGCATGCGCGCCTCTTCCTGCGCGAGCACAATCACGCGGCGTGCACGATCGGTAAACCTCTCGAACATGTTCTCCCCTTACTTCTACTTCTAACGTCTAATTTTAACTTTCACCCACTCTAACGCGGGGAAAGGTGAAAACTTCCCTGCTTTTCCGGCTGCAGCTGGCAACAGGACGACAGTACTGGAAATAGTGCCAGCTCAAAGGGTGTTTTTATGGCAGTTTTCACCCTGTACGCCTGTAGCGAACAGGCCTGTGACGCTCCCCCGTGGGACTGCGGCTCGGCGACCGGGGACGAGAGCCGGGTGGGGCGTCGTCAAGCACGGGGTGGAGAAAACGGTATCCTCGCGGGTGTTTCCGCACACCGACCACAGGAGGAGAAACAATGCGTTTTCTCAATGATTCCACCCCACCCCACGAGCTAACATATGCGGATGTTTTTATGGTTCCTTCGCGGTCCTCTGTGGGATCACGCATGTCGGTTGACCTGAACACCCAGGATGGCACCGGCACCACCATCCCACTGGTGGTATCCAATATGACTGCTGTTGCCGGCCGACGCATGGCCGAGACCATTGCGCGCCGCGGTGGCATCGCGATCCTGCCGCAGGATGTGCCCGCCGACATCGCCGCGGACACCATCCGGGTGGTCAAGGAAGCCGACCTGGTTTTCGACACCCCCATCACCATCAAGCCACACCACACTGTCGGCTATGCCCGCAACCTGCTGCACAAGCGCGCCCACGGTGCCGCGATCGTGCTCGACGACGATCGTCCCGTTGGTCTGATCACCGACAAGGACCTGCGTTCGGTGGACAATTTCACGCAGGTGGGCACCCTGATGAGCACTGCTCTGCTCACCCTGCCGGATGACATCTCCCCGCAGGAAGCTTTCGGAATTCTGCATGAAGCCAGCCGCAAACTCGCGCCAGTGGTGGCTGCTGACGGTAGTTTGCGCGGCATTTTAACCCGCAAGGGGGCACTGCGCGCCACCATGTACAAACCAGCCGTGGATGCCGATGGCCGCCTGCGGGTCGGCGCTGCGATCGGCATCAACGGCGACATCGAAGGACGCACCAGGGAGCTTGTCGACGCCGGTGCCGACGTCCTCGTGGTCGATACCGCCCACGGCCACCAGGACAGCATGATCGCAGCATTAAAGCGCGTGAAGGCTCTGGGAGTTTCCGTACCGGTGGTGGCCGGCAACGTAGTCACCGCTGATGGGGTGCGTGATCTGGTTTCGGCTGGCGCGGATATCGTGAAGGTCGGTGTGGGACCGGGCGCCATGTGCACCACCCGCATGCAGACCGGTGTCGGCAGACCACAGTTCAGCGCCGTGCTGGAATGTGCGACTGCCGCCCGTGAGCTTGGCGCTCATGTCTGGGCCGATGGTGGGGTGCGCGATCCCCGCGATGTTGCCCTGGCATTGGCTGCAGGTGCCTCCAATGTGATGGTGGGATCCTGGTTCTCCGGAACCTATGAATCCCCCGGTGATCTCCACTTCGAATCCGACGGCCGCATGTACAAGGAATCCTTCGGCATGGCGTCACGCCGTGCTGTGGAAAATCGCAACCAGAAAGTCGAAGCCTTTGAAAAGGCCCGACGCGCCATGTTCGAGGAAGGCATCTCCACCGCCCGCATCTACGTGGATAAGAAAAACGGTGGTGTGGAGGATCTGGTGGACAATATCATTGCCGGTGTCCGCTCCTCCTTCACCTATGCGGGTGCGGATTCCATCCCAGTATTTGCTGAGCGTGCCGTGGTGGGTGTGCAGTCAACAGAAGGGTATGCGGAGGGTAAGCCGCGGTCATCGCGCTAGGTTGTTGACTGGGCGGTTATTCGGCGCAGGGCTTTGGTGTTGGCCCACACCAGGTAACCGCCCATGACGACCAGGTAAATCGGCACAAACCACATGCTGAACCAGGAAGTGTCCCTGGAACCGAGAAGATTGAAAGCCATAATTGCTGCACCGATGGCGATGACGATCCAACTTGCCACGATGAGCAGGGTGTGAGTCCTCTTGGAATGTTCCGGGGACTTCTTCTTGGCAGGCCGCTTGGTCATGTAGCTCCTGGTTCTGTTTTTAGGGCTTGTGGATACAGAATCAAGGGTACGTATGCATGTGTACTAACGCTAAGCGGGTATTTCTTCCTCCACACGGGTGACAAAGAGGGATGAAACAAGCGCGATCACGGCAATGATTCCACCCGCAATGAATGCCACCCGGGTACCGGAGGCAACTGCTTCTGCCTGCGCGCTTCCTGCATTGGAAGCCAGCAGGGTGCCGAAGGACAGAGCTGCAATCATGATGGCGGTACCTGCGGCACCAGCCAGCTGCTGAAGAGTATTCAGAATCGCAGAACCATGTCCATAGAGGGTTCGTGGCAGGGAACCCAGGGCAGTGGTCATCAGTGGAGTCATCATCAGACACATACCCACGGAGAACACCGTGTGCAGGACGACGACCATGGCCACCGGTGAGAAACCGTCAAGCAGGGTAAAAGCCCAGGCAGCCACCGTGAGCAGGACAGCACCCGGGATCAGCAGCGGACGTGGGCCCACCTTGTCGTAGAACCGGCCGATGAACGGTGCGACAACGCCCTGCAGGAGACCACCCGGCATGACAACGAGACCGGTGACCAGCGCAGTCACACCCAGGGAATTCTGCAGGTAGATCGGCAGGACCATCACGGTGCCCAGCATCGCACCGAAGGCCAGCAGGATAGCCACCAGGGAGAAGGTGAAGTTGCGGACCTTGAAGGGGCGCAGATCCATCAGCGCACGATCTTCCTCACCCAGCTGGATCTGACGCCAGACAAAAATGGCCAAGGACACCAGGCCGAGCGCGATAATGAGGATGGCTACTGTGCCCTCACCGTTGAGGATGGCACCAATAGAGCTGAAGCCATAGACCAGACCACCGAAGGCGACGGCGGACAACAGCACGGAGAACACATCCAGTGGGGAAACCTTGTTCTCACCGATGTTCTTGATCAGCAAGGTGCCCACAGCCAGGGCGATCAGGACGATGGGCAGCATCATCCAGAACAGCCAGTGCCAGGTCAGTGAGTTCAGGACGAAGCCGGACACTGTTGGTCCAAGCGCCGGTGCCACCGAAATGACAATGGAAATGATGCCCATCATGGAACCACGACGGTGTGCCGGAACAACCGTCAAAGTCACCGTCATGAGCAGTGGCATCACCAATGCGGTGCCCACTGCCTGGATGATGCGGCCGATCAGCAAGATGGCGAAGGTTGGTGCAAGGGCTGCCACCAAGGTGCCCACCGTGAAGAACAACAGTGCTGTGACAAAGATGGCCTTGGTGGTGAAGCGATCCAGCAGGAAACCGGTGGTCGGGATGACCACGGCCATGGTCAGCATGAAACCGGTGGTCAACCACTGTGCGGTGGTCTCCGGGACCTGGAAGTCAGCCATGATCGACGGCAGTGCGACAGACAAGATCGTCTCATTGAGAATCATGATCGTCGCAGAGATGACCAGGATGGAGAGCACTACAACAACCTCCCGTGGGAGCTTGTCCTGCTCAGGAGAGGTCTGCTTATTTACTTGGGTTTCCATAGAGGAGGGGAAGGACCTTTCAAGGCAAAATATTCAACAAGTGGGTCACCTGCTGAATGGGAAGAAAACCCCTCCAGCCTGCCACAGCCCAGGACGTTCACCAAACATCCTGGGTAGCTTGTCGATTAGGCAGGATTGGTGGCTGCGACAACCTGAGTACGTTCCAGTGGTTTGACAAAGAATGAGGCCACAAACCCGATCAATGCCAGGGCCACACCAGCAAGGAATGCCCCATTGGTGCCAGCAGCCTGAGCTGCAGTGATCTCCATACCATTTTCAGAAGCATTCAGTGCACCAACGGTCATCGCCGCGATGAGAATTGCTGTTCCCGCAGCACCACCGAGCTGCTGCAGGGTGTTCATGATGGCAGAACCATGTCCATAGAGCTGCTTGGGCAGGGACGCCAGGGAGAGAGCCATCATCGGGGTCATGATCAGTGCCATGCCCATGCCGAAGGTCACGTACATGGCAATGACTATCCAGATGCTGGAGTTCGCACTCAAACCCAGCCACATCCATATCTGGGATGCCAAGATGAGGCTGGTTCCTGGAATGACCAGAGGACGTGGACCCACTGAGTCATAGATCCTTCCAATGAAGGGAGCAAGAACGCCCTGGCTCAACCCACCGGGAAGAAGAACCAGACCGGTAACCAGTGCGGTGGCCAACAATGAGGTCTGCAGGTAGATCGGCAACACGATGACGGTACCCAGCATGGTGGCAAAAGTCATGGTGATGACCAGCATGGAGAAGGTGAAGTTCCGGACCTTGAAAGGCTTCATGTTCAACAGTGCACGGCCGCTTCGCTCCAGCAGGATCTGACGCCAGACAAACAACACCAGGAATACCAGTCCCACGGCAACAGCAGTCAGTGGGAGGAAAGACCCACCAGTGACAAAACCGTTGATGGTGGAGAGCCCATAAACCAGGCCGCCGAAGGCGATCGCGGAAAGAACAACCGACAGCACATCAAAACTGACCTTGGTGGTTTCAGAAGCATTGACCACCAGGAAGAATCCCGCAATCAAACAGGCCACACCGATGGGAACCATAATCCAGAACAACCAGTGCCAGGTCAGGGAATTCAGGACAACACCGGAAATGGTGGGTCCAACAGCAGGTGCCACAGAGATGACAATAGAGTTGACACCCATCATCATTCCGCGCCGTTCCGGGGCAACCAGTGTCAGGGTGACCGTCATCAGCAGGGGAAGCACAATCGCGGTGCCACCGGCCTGGATGACGCGGCCAGCAAGCAGAATGGGAAATGTCGGAGCAAGGGCTGCCATCACGGTACCCACGATGAACAGAATCATCGCGGTGAGAAACAGTGCGCGGGTGGTGAAACGCTGCAGCAGGAAACCTGTGGTCGGGATGGCAATAGCCATGGTCAGCATGAAGCCGGTGCTGAGCCACTGCACCACATCAGCACTGACACCGAAGTCCGTCATGATGGCTGGCAGCGCCACAGACAAAATAGTCTCATTCAGAATCATCACCATCGCAGCGATAACCAACACCGCAAGAACAAGATTCACCCGCCCCGGAGTCATGATCGGTGTTTCAGCTTTGGGTTTTGGCGGAGATGTCTTTGTGGTGGTCTCAACTGACATATGGTTACCGTTCTTTCTTTGAGGTTCTCAACCCCGATATCCACAACCTTGTAGGTTCCGTGATCTCGGAGAGCTTGCATGTTAACCAGTTCCTCGGGTGCTTCATAAGCTGGGACTACCCCCGTTAGCAACCCGTTCGTGAGAACATCCTCAGTCTGGTGAAAACTGCTGTTCATTTCACATAAGTGCTGCTGGTGCTGCTAAACGGTCTTCTTAACCACCTGAGCCACCTGTTATGACTAGATTCAATGGACATGACGACAATCAGCGAACTGGACCTGGGAGTACTCCTGCACAGAGGTTTCACCACTCCGGTGGAACTCCAGCTCACTCGAACCTGGGATTCTGGTGAAGGGCAGTTCTTCTTCATTTTCAGTCATGTTCCTGCTGTACTCCCGGATGCTGAAGGTCTGCAGCTCGAAAGACAGGGCATGAACCTACGCATGCACCATGATGGTGTTGAGGTTCTGCGCCGGACAAAAGAGAGCATCTGGTATTTCCTTGAGGACTCTGTGTTGCCCTTCCATCACCAGGGCACCGAGGTGCAGATCCTGGAACCCTTGCGTTTCATCGTTGAGCCCTATCGCATGTGGTCCGAGTACTACCCACTTGCGCGACTGGATGTCACTCAGGCAGTTGCCTCCACCGTGGCCGGACGTGAGGCTTGGCAGATCCCAGTTCATACTCAGAATGAAGGCGGATTGACCAGCCTGGATATTGATGCAGAAACCGGTGTGGTCCTGGCAGCTGAAAGCGCGAAAGAAAGAATTGAGGTAGCCACAGTTTCCTACCCTGGGTCCATCGCTGATCCCACCTGGACTGGGGAACTGGCGAAGGTACCGGTGGTTACTGTTGATTTAAGTCCACTTGAGGTTGAGAACCACATCAGAATTTATGTGGATCGCCATAACAAACGGCATTTCCATAATGCACAGGTGGGTGATGTCATCCGCCTGCCCCTGATATTCCAGGTTGATTCTGATGCACCCGCTCATCGCAGAATCACCCGGCGCGGTCAGGTATTAAGCAATAACAAAGCGCCCAATAATGGCCAGTGGGAAGCCCACTTCATCAGCGATGGATGGCATGCTGCACTCACCTCTCCCATTCCACTGATCGGTGGAATAGAGGTCACCGGAGTCATCGAAGTCTCTCCCCATGATGACGGTCCCGCAACCAGCTTTGAGATCATCTGTATCCACGAGGCCGAGGAAATGCTCATCGACGCCCTCCCCTGTGCTTCCAATGCTCCCATCGAACCTCATATATTCCAGCCTTCCGATTACGCCCATGACGACACCTATCTCTGGATGTCTGACTTCCAGCTGCCGATTGTGCGCCGATGGTCATTAGAAACTGGTGAATACTGCGGTGAGGTGGCAATCCCTGCAGCTATCCAGCCATATGGTCCCTCCATCTTCCTCTCCCAGAACAAGAACGGTGAGGTGATCGCCTTCTGGCAGGATAACCGCTGGCTGGTCAAGGATGGATCCCCCTATGTCTACGAGAAATCACAACCATCTCCGGCTCAATCTGATCCTGAGCTTCCCGGGAACTGGACTCTGGACCAGGTCCTCAGCGATGGACTTTTCAGCGCATATCCCCTCCCACCCCTGAAAGATGCCTTCATCCGGCATATCGGCTCAGGCGAGAAACTCCAACCACTGGATACCGACAACTGGGGAGTCTCAGATGGTTTCATCTTGGGTGGGCAGATCATCATCGCCACCGGAAAAGCTGAATACCACCTGGATGAAAATCTCTACCTGCAGGAAATCATCAAGATCATTGACCGTGCCAGCTACGAGGTTTTTGATGATCTTCTCCTGCGCCGTACCGATACCCACGGCCAGCTCTTCATCCGTTCCACCGGTGAGGAACTCTGCTCCATCGACTGGAACCAACCCCAAATCCTCACGGCCAGCAGCGAGCATATTCTGGTGCTGCTCAACTTCGAGGAACTCGCCACTTGGACCCCGCAGGCTGGCTGGTGGACGGTGGAGCTGGGTGGGCGTCGATAAGCTCGCTGTCGCGAGAGCGCACCGGAGAGATCCAGGAAGGCGAACATGATGATGAGCAGCCCCAGGGCGACGATGCTGCCACCGCCAGGAGTCCTGAGCAGATCGCGAGTGAAGCGAGAAAGATCTGGTTTTCTCCCCCAATATTTTGTCTGACAAGACTGTAGGTTTGAGATCATGGTTGCTGGAGATCGTGGACTACGGGTGCTGTGTACTTTTCATGGGTTGGAAGGCTGCGTCCCCGGTTGGAAGCCCGGTGACCACCTCCTCCTCTTTTTGTCATTCAACCTGGGGGAAGCTCCGGTTGAGGGGTTAATGACCACCCGTCGTGGTGTGACAGAACAGGGTGAACTGGTTGACGGGGGTCGACTCTATGGATTTCACGCCGATGGTTGGAATGCACAGCTCTATTCCAGCCGGCCACTGCACCGTGAGGTTGAGCTCACCGGTTACTTCACACACAGCACCCACTCCAGCTTCGACGTACCCACCTATGCAGTGGTCACTGCCGTATACCAGCATGATTCAGACACCATCATCGACGTCACCCTCGACGGTGCGATCCCGCCTCCACTGCAGGATCCCAGTGACGGCCAGGTGATTTGCGACGGCTCCACCCTCTGGATCATCGAATCCCCTCTTCCATTTTTGCGTGGATTCTCCGTGTCCACCGGCGAGTTGGTAGAGGAAATTTCCGTCCCAACCTGGGATCCGCTCATCCGTGTAGGCGATGATCTGGTCAGTGACAGGATCCACAGTTGGAGATTGCCTGACCTTGAGCCGGTGAAAATTGGCTCTCCTCCGGAAGTGCCGGAGGGTTGGGAGATCATCAGAGATTTCGGGAACGGACTGTGCTCGCTCATACAGGCTATCGAGGCGACGGTGGGAGACTATTCTTCCTATTCCCTCATGCAGGTGGGTAATCCACCCCGCCTCCTGGATTTTGACCTGGGTCGTTATGAAGTTAATGGCGCATACCGATTTGGGGACAAGATCCATGTCTCCACCTGGAAACACCACCTGGTTCTGGCAGCAGACTTCACCGTGCTGGAAACCGACATCAAAGAAGATCTTCTGCTGATGTACACACCACTCACCACTGCCACGGGGCTTTCCTCCGGGCGGACCGTCGGGCCCTACGTGGTTTTCCGGGAGCCTGATGGGCTGACTTTCCATGATGCGGTGACCACAGAGAAGATCACTGAGCTTTCCCAACCTGAAAAAGCATGGATGAAGGTCGCTCATGCTTCTGAAGAACGCATCGTGGTGATCCTCCATAGGAATACTGTTCACGCCATCGCCGTGTGGGAACCGGACTCTGGCTGGCGTGAGTGCAAGTTACTCAGGCCATCTTCCTGAAATGCGCTGGTGCTCCGGCCGCCAGGGCTTCTCTGAGTAATCCGAGAAGTTCTGGTTTCTCTCCATCCAATTGCTTCGGCTCAATACGCAGAACCACATAGCCTTGGTTGGTGAAGAACTTCTCCCGTTCACGTTCCGCCATGAGAGCATCGTCCAGCTGCGCCGGGCTGTCAGTTTGTATTTTGATCGGCCATCGATCTCCACGATGATCCACCCGTTGATCAAGAAATCCACCACGTAGAAACGCCCACCTCTGTCTCTGTTGAAACGGACCTGCGGCTGGATGCTTCTGATGCCTGGCAGATTTGCCTCGTGGAGGATGAGGCGGGCTCGGGTTTCCTGGGCACTGTCGGAGTTGGGCACTGATAGTTCAATGGCTCGGCGGAGAACTCGCAGGCCACGATAGCGCCGATAAGCTCCGAGACGTCTGTGCAGCTCACCTTCAGTGAGCTCAGGATACTTGCGGCGGGCTGAATCGATGACCACCACCGCCGCATGCAGCCCCTCATAATGTGCGATGTCCAGCAACAATCTCATCAGTGAGGTCACACGGATGCCGTGGTACTCACGGATATCACCAGTATCTAATCGTCCATAGCGGTAGATGACTCCCTCTGGCCAGGTCTTCGGCGAGCTCGGGATACCACCATCAGGTAAATGGCACACCACCTGTTTTTCTACTCTCAGCGTGGCTAACTCCCACAACCTGGCAGCAGCTTGTCCCCCGACAACTGCCTTGTCCATTGTCATTCCCACCGCGAAGGCTCTTGCCGCCGCCTTATCCCATGGTGGAAGTCCCCGGTATACAGCGCAATCAACAGCAATCTCGGCCGTCAGTTTGAACAGAGTTCCATCAAGTAGACGATCATTCAGCTCATAGTCACTTTGTTTCAGTCGGGTCAGGTTTATCAGCCCGAACTCTTGTCCCCAGTTCCTCATAAAGCTGATCATCAGTGGATAAGACCGAGTCATCAAGCCCCTGCTAATACGGAAGCAGCGAAGCTGTGGATAGCCAGAATTCATCAACAGATTCAGGTGGCCCTGGGTTGCAGATCACCGGCAGAATCATTAACCCAGAAATCCTAACCCAGAAAGGGCACAAATTAACCCAGAGATCAGTACTGCTTTCTAAGAACAGGATCTCTGGGTTAATGAGAGGACGGGGAAAGAGCCTACTTCACTTCTGGCTTCACCAGTGGGAAGAGAACTGTTTCACGGATTCCGAGGCCGGTGAGGGCCATGAGGAGGCG
>NZ_CALZFS010000008.1 GCF_945649885.1 uncultured Corynebacterium sp.
GCTCACCGATATCATCGGCCTGGATATCCACAAGGTTCACGATGAGGCATGCCGCTGGGAACACGTGATGAGCGATGAGGTGGAGCGACGTCTGGTCGAGGTTCTCGACGATGTCACTCGCTCCCCCTTCGGCAATCCAATCCCAGGACTCTCCGACATCGGTTTCCAGCAGGACAGCCAGCCGGATTCCGGCATCCGTGCCATCGATCTCCCCTACGGCGAGACCTTCACCGCGCGTATTGTTCAGTTGAATGAAATCCTCCAGGTTGATCAGGAGCAGTTCCAGATTCTCACTGCAGCTGGTGTTAAAACTGGGACCGTTGTAGATATCAGCAATGAGCAGGGCCGGGTGCTCATCACCCACGATGGCAAGGCCATTGAACTGATGGATGATCTCGCCCACGCTGTTCGTGTGGAAAAGGTCGGAGATTCCATCGCATGAAACTTCTCGTCACCGGCGGCGCAGGCTATGTAGGTAGTGTCTGCGCAGCAGTCCTTCTCGAGCGCGGACATGATGTCACCATCATTGATAACTTCACCACGGGCAACCGCGAAGCCGTGCCGGCTGGAGCTACCCTCATCGAGGGTGATGTGCGCGATGTTGCTGCTGAGGTGCTCTCAGGTGCGGATTTCGATGGCGTCATCCACTTCGCAGCCCGCTCACTGGTGGGTGAATCCGTTGCGCAGCCTGCGCAGTACTGGCAACACAACGTCATCACCACGCTGACCCTGCTGGAGGCGATGCGGGACAACGGGGTGAACAACCTGGTGTTCTCCTCCACTGCGGCAACCTATGGCGAACCTGAGCAGGTCCCCATCACCGAGGACATGGCCACGGTACCCACCAACCCCTATGGTGCGACGAAGCTGGCGATCGACTACGCGATCACCTCCTATGCCGATGCTTACGGACTTGGTGCCACCAGTCTCCGATACTTCAACGTTGCTGGCGCGTATGGCACCATCGGCGAAAACCGCGAAGTGGAAACCCATCTCATTCCCCTGGTCCTCCAGGTGGCACTGGGCCACCGCGAGAAGATCTCCATGTTTGGCGATGACTGGCCCACCCCGGATGGCACTGCTGTCCGTGACTACATCCACATCCTGGACCTTGCCGAAGCCCATGTCCTGGCACTTGAGTCCAACACCGGAGGAAACCACCGGATCTTCAACCTCGGCTCCGGTGATGGATATAGCGTCAAGCAGGTCGTGGAGATGTGCCGGGAAGTAACCGGCCACCCCATCCCTGCGGAAATTGCACCCCGGCGCGCTGGTGACCCCGCCACACTCATTGCCTCTTCTGAGAAAGCACAGCGGGAACTTGGGTGGGCACCTGCCCATACTGATCTGAAGACTATTGTCTCCGATGCATGGGCCTTCACCTCCCAGTTGGGCGATCGCGCCCACAGCGCACAGCGCTGATCAGGTTGCCTTCTGAGCAGAAATCATGCAGCTTGCACAGGCTCCGCCCCGCCCCCGTCTTCCTCGGGGTCGGGGCTTTCTACCTTTGCAGTGAGCTCTCCAGCCATGGATGCGGATGAATACTGATTCCGGACCATCTCATTGCCCCGGAGACAGGCGGTGATCATGGAGTCGAATTGTCCGTCGATAAGCCCATGCCGCAGCAGACCTGAAAAGCTGTGTTCCGGATGGGTGGCAAGGGAGGCATCCAGAGCAGGGATTGCTTTCATACCAAGGTTCAGTTTGATTGCGGCAAGTGAGTAGAGACAAAGCGCGTTGGAGCGGATGGTGTGGTCGAAGGTTTTTGCCACGGCCAGAAAAAGATCAGCAGCTGTCTCTGGATGCATGACGCAATAATGCAGGATGGCATCACGCAGGAGCACTGAGGTGAGGAAGGTAGCTGTATCCCGCAGAATATCCGGCCGCTCCTGGAGCGGGTTGATAGTGTTGTCGGCCCTCACCGCGGCTGCGCTGTGGATGATGCTGTCGAATTTTTCCAGTGCTGCATCAAAGGCAGTGCCGTGAGGATGATGCCTGATGGCGTGGAGAATCTCATCACCGCTTGTTTTCGCCTGCAGTGCCAACTCCCAGATGTCCTCCTCATTGAGGCTGTGGTTCCCCCGATCAAAAGCAGCATAGGCATCCCGGCGGTTGATTTCTGGAAGGTGTCCTTGTTCCAGGAGATTTTTTGTTGCCACCGCCTGGGTGACTGGTGCGATCCTGCCATGTTCCCAATCTGACATACCCGTGTAGGTGGTGTTGAGATCATCAGGCTGGGGGCCGAAAGCCAGCTGGTAGCTTTCACCACTGTAGATACCGGTTGTCAGCCAGCAGGCCGTGATATCAATGACCCCGCTTTCTGCAGTGGTGAAGAGTTTTTCCACCGTCTGCTCAATAGCCACACTGGTGACTTTTTCGGAGATGATGAAGGTGAAGATGAGGTCAGCTTCAACAGATTGGAGTGCTGTGCCGACATCATCGAGCAGCTCAAGTTCATTGATATCGATCCGGACGACCGGGCCCAGGGTGTAGCGCGTGCCTTGTCCCTCTTGGAACATGGCTGCGAAGATGATGGATTCAGCAGGAAAGAATCCGAGGATTCCAGGAATATTTGCGATGAGGTCGCCCGGTGTTTCCAGGTGCGACGTGGACTGTGACGTGTTGTTCTGTGGCATGGACACAGTATGAAACGACCAGGTTGGTTTCGTCATCACAGCTTCTCAAAAACAGTGAACAAACTGTGAACAATTTTTTCTATCCACAGGCTGGTCTCGAAAAACTGATAAACATGCTGGTCAGCGAGGTTCCCACCCATGCTGAAAAGATGGCCGCATCTTCTGGGAAGAGCTGTTCACCAATGCTTCAGGGACCATAGTCTCTAGGCTAGAATCAGACGATCGGCACAGATATACCACACGGTGTAGATCGAGGGATTAATTCCTGATGACTTAACGTTGAACGTATAAGAAGCCGCCGATAACAGGATATGGCTGATTATTTTTAGCTTGTCAGGCTTGTCAGGCTTGTCAAAGCTACCGATAAACCTAGATTGATTGAGGAGGAATAATGTCGGATAACAAGAAACCCATGTATGAACTTGAATACCCGTCACCTGAGGTGAGTGGAAGTGGCGCGGAAGGCCCTACCCTCATTGTTGCTCTTCAGGGTTATGCCGATGCAGGTCATGCCGTGGAAGCCAGTTCATCCCACCTCATGGCAGCCCTGGACAACCGGTTGATTGCCTCATTCAACAATGATGAACTGATCGATTACCGTTCGCGTCGCCCTGCTGTGGTCATCGAGAATAACGAAGTGTCCGAGATGGAGGAACTCCAGCTGGGGCTGCACGTCATCCGTGATTCTGATAATAAGCCATTTCTCGTACTTTCCGGCCCTGAACCAGATCTGCGTTGGGGGGCTTTCACCGAGGCGGTCTCAGACCTGGTGGATAAGTTCGGTGTGGATCAGACGATCTGTCTGTATGCAGCCCCCATGACTGTTCCTCACACCCGCCCGACGGTGGTGTCTGCCCACGGAAATTCAGCAGCCTTGTTGAAGTCCCAGTTCAGCATCGATGCCCGCATCTCTGTCCCCGGTTCTGCTTCTTTGAAACTGGAGAGGCTCCTACACACCCGGGGTAAAAATGTCGCTGGTTACACCGTGCATGTTCCACACTATGTCGCGGCCTCTCCCTACCCTGCTGCGACGTTGAAGCTGTTGGAATCAGTTGCTGAGACGGCCCAGCTCAATCTTCCCCTGCTCTCCATTGAACGCGATGCCGAGAAGGTCCAACGTCAGCTGAGTGAGCAGACTGAGAATTCCATGGAGATCCAGCATGTGGTGGGTGCCCTGGAGAAGCAGTATGACGATGAGATCGAGCGTTACCGCAAGAAGCACCCCCAGGGTGCTCTCCCCGGGGAACCTGTTGTTCCCTCAGGTGATGAGATCGGTGCAGAATTTGAAAAGTTCCTCGCCAGCCTCAGCGAGAATGATGAGGCTGATTCTTCCGATTCCGCAGAGGAATCTTCGCAGGATTCTGAGGACTAGTCAGTCAGTTTCCGCCTTGTAGCTACCGCATCCCCTACCGTGCACGTCAAGTGCACTGCATGAGGGGGTGCGGTAGCTCTTTTAGCGGTAGAGCACGCAGGTTGTCTCGCATGTCCGGTGTGTTGGCTACGCTTGATAGCTGTGAACCTTTCTCAGATGCTGCCCGACCTTTCCGATGTCCCTGCCTCACTGCTGGATGAATCCATCTTTGATTCCTTCCTGGCATGGACCACTGAGCGGGGGATCAGCCTGTACCCCGCTCAGGAAGAGGCATCACTGGCTGTTCTGACCGGTGACAATGTCATCCTTGCCACACCAACTGGTTCGGGTAAATCCATGGTGGCCATTGCTGCGCACTTCATCGCCATGGCCCGTGGCCAACGCAGTTTCTACACGGCTCCGATCAAAGCCCTGGTGAGTGAGAAGTTCTTCTCCCTGTGTGAGATTTTCGGGGCGGAGAATGTTGGCATGATGACCGGTGACGCCACAGTCAACGGCAGTGCCCCGATCATCTGCGCCACCGCGGAGATTGTGGCCAATATTGCACTGCGTGATGGTGCCTCAGCTGCCATTGATCAGGTGGTCATGGATGAGTTCCACTATTATTCTGAGCCTGATCGTGGTTGGGCCTGGCAGGTTCCACTGCTTGAGCTGCCCAAAGCCCAGTTCTTGTTAATGTCGGCCACACTCGGTGACACTGAATGGTTGGAGAAGGACCTCACGGCTCGCACAGCCCGAACCACGAGCTTTGTGGGCAACACTGAGCGCCCTGTCCCCCTAGAATTCTCCTATGTATACACACCTGTACACGAGACCATTGAAGGTCTGCTGAAGGATGCCAAGGCGCCGGTCTATGTTGTGCACTTCACCCAGCGTGATGCTATTGAGCGCGCCCAGGCCATGACCTCCATGACGGTGGTAACCAAGGAAGAAAAGGAAAAGATCGCTGCAGAGATCGGGGATTTCCGCTTCACCACCACCTTCGGCAAAACGCTGTCCAAACTGGTGCGCCGTGGCATTGGTGTGCACCATGCCGGCATGCTGCCAAAATACCGCCGGTTGGTGGAGAAACTCTCACAGACAGGTCTGCTCAAGGTCATCTGTGGCACCGATACCCTGGGCGTGGGCATCAACGTCCCTATCAGGACGGTTCTGATGACCGGCCTGGTGAAATTTGATGGCACCCGTGAGCGTGTCCTGAAGTCCCGTGAATTCCACCAGATCGCCGGACGCGCGGGACGTGCCGGTTATGACACTGTCGGCCACGTGGTGATCCAGGCACCCGAGCATGAGATTGAAAACTCCCGCCTGCGGGAAAAGGCTGGCTCTGATCCGAAGAAGCTGAAGAAACTACGTCTGAAGGCAACACGTCCAGGGGAGGTCACCTGGACCATGAAAACCTATGAGCGTCTGACCACTGCGGAGCCGGAGCAGCTGACCAGCCAGTTCAAGGTCACCAACTCCATGATCCTCAATGTGGTTGCCCGCCCAGGCGATGGCTATGACCACTTCAAGCACCTGTTGCGCACCAACCATGACACCCGGGCCAAGCAGAACAAGGATATCCTCACCACCTTGGAACTCTTCCGTGGTCTGGTTAATGCTCAGATCATTGACAAGGTTATTGATGGTCCTGATGAAACCGGCCGTGTCTATGCTCTGACTGCAGATCTGCAGCGAGACTTCGCTCTCAACCAACCTCTGGCACCATTTGCCCTGGCTGCACTGACGCTGCTGGATAAGGAATCTGACACCTACAACCTCGATGTGATCAGCATTTTTGAAGCCATCCTGGATGACCCCCGGCAGATCCTCATTGCACAGCAGAAGGCACGACGCGGTGAGGAGATCGCAGCACTGAAGGCTGAGGGGGTTGACTACAACGACCGCATGTCCATCATCGAAGATGTCACCTGGCCAAAACCACTGGAAGAGGAACTCGATCAGGCCTTTGAAACATTCCGTGAGGGACACCCCTGGGCAAAGGAGTTTGAGCTCAGCCCGAAGTCTGTTGTCCGTGACATGATCGAACACGGCATGACCTTCTCTGACCTGGTGGCTACCTATGGTGTTGCCCGATCAGAGGGTGTGGCACTGCGTTATCTCACCGATGCTTGGCGTACCCTGCGGCAGACACTGCCGAAGGAGAACTCCACGGAGGAACTGGAAGACATCGTGGAGTGGCTCGGTGAACTGATCCGTCAGGTGGATTCCTCCCTGGTGGACGAGTGGGCCCAGATGGCGGATCCGGATGCTCCGATCTCCAAGGAGACCCTGGAACGTGAGCTTGCCTTCGGCGTGGAGGACCCCACGGCACTCACTGCGAACCGCAGGGCATTTACCATCATGATCCGCAATGCGATGTTCAGATTGGTGGAACTCTTCGCCTACGAAAAGGAGGATCAGCTGGCCACCATGACGGACTACTTGGATGAGGTACCGGATTTCCCTGCTGCCATGGATGCCTACTTCGATGAATACGCTGATCTGGATACCGGCCAGGGTGCCCGTGGTCCTGAGTACTTTACCCTGGATGCCACTGGTCGTTCCTGGACAGTACGACAAACCGTCAAGGATCCTGAAGGAGACAACTCCTTTGCTTTTGTCGGTGTTGTTGATCTCGATGCCTCTGATGAAGCTGGAGAGGTTCGCTTCTCCTCCCTGGAGATCTCCCAGAGTTAGTTAAACGACCTGCCGGGGCACTCAGTAGGGGCTTTCTCAGCCGGTAGCCCCTTTGAATGCCTCGGATGAAGTTGTTGTCATAACCGCAGCACATTCAGCGGTTTTACCTATCTACCCTGCTTAATGGTGATGAAATACTGCACTTTCATTACCAGTTTAGGGAATTACCAGTTATGGTTATAGGTATGAGCAATAAGGAGTACCGGCCCACACTCGCACAGCTGCGTACGTTCGCCACGATCGCGGAGTGCAAACATTTTGGCACTGCCGCCACTAAACTATCCATTTCTCAGCCTTCGTTGTCCCAGGCTCTGGTAGCCTTGGAGACAGGTCTCGGGGTCCAGCTCATCGAGCGTTCCACCCGTAAGGTCATTGTCACCCCGGCAGGCGAAAAGCTCCTTCCCTATGCTAAATCCACCCTGGATGCGGCAGAGTCCTTCCTCGCCCATGCCCGCGGTGCAAATGGTTCCCTCACCGGTCCCCTGACGGTGGGAATCATCCCCACCATTGCCCCGTATATCCTGCCGTCGATGCTGTCCATCGTGGATAATGAGTACCCGGATCTGGAGCCTCACATCGTCGAGGATCAGACCAAGCACCTGTTGTCGCTCCTGCGCGACGGTGCGATCGACGTAGCCATGATGGCGCTGCCCTCTGAGTCTCCGGGGATGAAGGAAATCCCTTTGTATGATGAGGACTTCGTGGTGGTTGTTCCTGAGGGGCACACCCTTGATGGGCGTCAGGATCTGCAGTTGGCTGCTCTGGATGAGCTGGACCTGCTTCTTCTTGATGATGGCCACTGCCTCCACGATCAGATCGTGGATCTGTGCCGTCGGGCAGACATCAACCCAATCAGCTCCACCACTGCTATCACCAGGGCATCCAGCCTCACCACCGTCATGCAGCTGGTGGTTGCCGGCCTGGGTTCCACCCTGATACCGGTCAGCGCTGTGCCGTGGGAATGCACCCGTTCGGGCCTGTCCACGGCAAACTTCGGTCCTGATGTCACTGCAAACCGCCGTGTCGGCCTGGTCTATCGTTCCTCATCCTCACGGGCAGAGGAGTTCCAGCAGTTCGCCAAGATTTTACAGCGTGCGTTCATGGAAGCCCGGACCAAAGCACATGACACCGGTCTGCAGTTGAAGGCCGGCGATTCAATCATTCCGGTCGAGAGCTAGGTAACTGCCTGAGGGATTTATCCTCACCTGTAGGGAACGCAACAAAGCAGCAATAAGCCCTCCATCATGTCTTGATTATTTCTCATGGAAATAATCAAGACATGATGGAGGGCTTAATTATATTGAACGGCCCTTTCATCTGAAGGTCGCCACAATACCTGTTGAGATTAGTTGCGTACTTCTACAGGAACCTTGCCACCACTCATCTGTCGGTACAGGTGTGTGGAGATGAGGATACTTGCCGGAAGCAGCACCACAAGGCCAAGCGTCAGAGTAATGATGGTGCCAACAATCGCAACGATTCCAGCGAGGATGCTGTAGGCCAACAGCTTGAAATAGTTGCGGGCCGCATCAACAAAACCATGACGGATTGCGCCCATGGCATTTTCCCTGCCGTCAGCGGCGTAGTACACCCAGTAACTGTGCAGTGGGGCCACCAACATGCTGATCACCATGTAGAGCATCAACCGTCCCATGATTGCCTCATCAAGGGTCATCGCAGCGGTGGTTTCGTTCACCTGGATCAGGTCCGCGGTATCAGACTGGAGAAGCCCTGAGACCACCAATCCGACAACGCCGATGATGACCAGAAGGAGAAGTGTCTGTCCCACGTTGATGGGACGGAAGAAATCAGCAAGTCGTGCTCTACGACCATCGACTTCCAAGAGTGCGCCACGCATGACACAGATCATCACTGCCCAGCTGAAGATAGCAATCACGATGTTCATGATGAGGTTGGCCGGTGACAGTATGTCACCGCTCATCACTGCATCAGAGTCAAAAGCCACCATCATGAAGCTCAGAGTGATGGAGAGAAACATGAATGCCACGCCCAGCACGACGGTGCCCAGGATCCAGATGCCGGGGTTGGCAAAAATGGATTTGAAACCAAACCGTACGGCGCGCATGATGTTGATTTTTCCATCAGACTTTTCCAGCGCCTCCCCGCCCTGGCCTGATCCGCCACCATCGTAACCATTATTGCCCGGACCATAACCACTATAGGGCTGTCCATAAGACTGGTAGCTGGAATCACTGCCTGCACCGGTGCCCGGGTAGGGCTGGTATCCGGAATAGGAGGAGCCGGTTGAACCGGTTGAGCCATACCCGTAGTCCCCACCCGGCGCGCGGTAGTTCGGGTTGAATCCCCCGGGAGCATCTTCAGGGTGGTTGGTGGGCTGATAGCGCTTGGGGAAGCCTCCGCTCTCATCGCCACGGTCGTTGCCTACACCCCGCTCATCACCGTCATCGGAACCTGAGGATGATGCGGGTGGTTCTTCAGCAGGCTTTTCCGAATTGAAATCGGAAGGTCCCTCCTGATTGTCATCATCTCCGGGGTTCAGGTCTGGTCTCTCATCATCGCGACTCATCGTCTTTGGAACTCTCCTTAGATTCTTTTCCCAGTTTCACGCTCTCCGGGGGGAATCGACAACCAGACAGTTGCCCACCGGTGAAGCGCGACACATCCAGATACAGGGTACTCGCAACCGGAATCTGAGGAGCATCACGGAGCAAGTAGAATGATCCACTAGCATGATTACTTCTGAAAACACCCCTACGCGAGCCGAACTGTACGAACTCCTCAGCGGAGTTTCACTCACGGACGAACGCGTCTTCCGCCGACGCCTCCACAAGGCACGCTCCCCCAGGGCGTTGACTGCCATCAAGGCGGACATCGCCAAGGCTGCCACGCTTGTCGATGCCCGGGCTGACCGTATCCCGGCCATTACCTACCCGGCGACATTGCCGGTGAGCGCCCGTCGTGAGGACATCGCTGAGGCAATCCGTGACAACCAGGTGGTCATCATCGCCGGTGAGACCGGTTCGGGTAAGACCACCCAGATCCCGAAGATTTGTCTGCAACTGGGTCGGGGTCGCCGTGGGCTCATCGGGCATACCCAGCCACGTCGACTGGCGGCCCGTACTGTTGCCGAGCGCATTGCAGAGGAACTCGATCAAGAGATTGGTGAAACTGTTGGTTATGCCATCCGTTTCGATGACCGTGTCTCCTCCTCCACCTCAGTGAAGCTGATGACTGACGGCATCCTGCTGGCAGAGATGCAGCGTGATCGTTTTCTCAACGCCTATGACACGATCATCATCGATGAGGCCCATGAACGATCCCTCAACATCGACTTCCTCCTTGGTTACCTGCGCCAGCTGCTTCCCAGGCGCCCGGATCTCAAGGTCATTATCACTTCAGCCACGATTGATCCAGAACGTTTCGCGGAACACTTCTCTGGTCCATCTGGTAAGCCGGCTCCCATCATCGAGGTGTCTGGTCGGACCTTCCCCGTCGAGATCCGTTACCGCCCCCTCGAGGTGATTCAGGGTGACAAGATCATCGATATTGATCCACTCGATGGTCTCTGCAACGCCCTTGAGGAACTCATGGCTGAGGGCAGGGGCGATATTCTCTGTTTCTTCCCCGGCGAACGTGACATTCGTGACGCCATGGAAGCCATCGAGGGTCGTAAATGGAAGGGTGTGGAGGTCACTCCCCTGTTTGGTCGACTCTCCAACCAGGAGCAGCACCGGGTGTTCAGTCCGCATTCCGGGCGTCGCATCGTGTTGTCCACCAACATCGCGGAAACCTCCCTGACGGTGCCCGGTATCCACTACGTGGTGGATACCGGAACAGCACGTATCTCGCGGTATTCAGTGCGGACCAAGGTTCAGCGTCTGCCCATCGAGCCGATCTCCCAGGCCAGCGCCAATCAGCGTTCCGGCCGTTGTGGTCGTGTCGCCGATGGTATTGCCGTCCGTCTCTATTCCGAGGAGGATTTTGAGTCTCGTCCGGAGTTCACTGATCCAGAAATTGTGCGTACCAATCTGGCCAGCGTCATTTTGCGGATGGCATCCCTTCGACTGGGCGATATCAATGATTTTCCTTTCCTTCAGGTTCCGGAGCAGCGTTCCATCCGTGATGGACTACTCCTCCTACATGAGCTCGGTGCGCTGGCAGAAGAAGCCGCTGAGGATGGCTCCCCGAAGCTGACCCCCACCGGCCGGGATATTGCCAATATTCCTGTGGATCCACGCATGGCCCGCATGCTTGTGGAGGCACAGAAACTCGGAGCCTTGCACCCGGTGATGGTCATCGTGGCTGCCATGACCATCCAGGATGTTCGCGAACGTCCTCTGGAGTTCCAGGCGCAGGCAGACCAGGCCCATGCCCGCTTCAAGGATGTCACGAGTGACTTCCTCAGTTTCCTGAAACTGTGGGAATATATTAGTGATCAGCGTGACTTAAGCAGTGGTAACGCCTTCCGCAAACAGATGAAGAAAGAGTTCCTCCACTACATGCGTATCCGCGAGTGGTGGGATCTGGTACGCCAGCTGGAACAGGTAGGACAGCAATTAGGCTGGTCTGCAAAAGAGAACGTCGCAGGTACTGCAAGTCCTGACATCATCCACCAGTCGCTGCTGTCAGGTCTGCTCTCCCAGATCGGTTCCCGTGACGGGGAAAGCAGGGAATTCACCGGTTCTCGGGGCACTAAATTCATGGTGTTTCCCGGCTCCTCACTAGCCAAGAAACCACCACAGTTCGTCATGGCCGGTCAGCTTGTTGAAACCTCCCGTCTGTGGGCCCGTGATGTTGCCAAGATCGAACCGGAGTGGGTAGAAAAACTTGCCGGTCCCCTGCTTAAACATCAGTATTCTGAGCCGCATTGGTCAACAAAACGTGGTGCCGCGATGGTCCACCAGAAGTCCACGCTCTATGGCGTCACCATCATTGCCGACAGAGTTGTTCCCTATCACACGGTGGATCCGGTGGCTGCCCGTGATCTGTTCATCCGTCATGCACTCATTGAAGGTGAATGGACCACCCACCACCGTTTCTTCCACGATAATGCTGCCAAACTGGAAGATATTGCTGAACTTGAGGCGAAGGCACGCCGCCGCGACATCATCGTCGATGAGGAAACACTCTTTGATTTCTATGATGCGAAGCTTCCTGACACAGCAACCACGTCACGGAACTTTGATGCCTGGTGGAAGAAGACCTCCCGTAATCAACCCGACCTCCTTGATTTTGACCCAGAGGAACTCATCAATGCTGATACTGATGCCATCAGCGAGGAGGCTTTCCCCGATAAGTGGCAGAAAGGTGGTTTGATCTTCGACTTGAATTACCACTTCGAACCAGGGCACAAAGATGACGGTGTCACGGTTCTGGTTCCGGTTCCGGTACTCGGCGGCCTGGACACCGAAGGATTCGATTGGTTGGTGCCCGGTGTACGTCTTGATCTGGTCACCGAACTCATCAGAACACTACCGAAGGCTCTGAGGCGTTCAGTGGTTCCCGCCCCTGAGTTCGCCAAGCGTTCGATGCCGCTCCTGCGTCCCTACATGTCACCCCTGGCTACCCAGCTGGCAGAGGCACTGCATTCATTGGGTGGCGCAGGGATCAATGCCTCAGATTTTTCTCTCCAGAAGCTTCCTGATCATCTGCGCATCACTTACGCCGCCGTGGATAAGCGTGGTGAGATCATCGACCGGGACAAGAGCCTGGACAAGCTCAAGGAGCGTCGGGCCAATCAGATTAGGGCTTCAGTGTCACGGGTAGCACGAACCTCTGAGCAGGATGAAGCAACCTCATGGACCCCCGAGACTCTCGGTTCCATCAATGAGGAGGTTGACACCACGGTTGATGGTCAGAAGGTCACGGCCTTCCCTGCCCTGGTGGTCTCACCGACAGGGGTCTCAGTCAAGGTCTTTCCCACTCGTGCCGCCGCTGATGCGTCGATGATCACCTCGACACTGACCCTGTTGATGCGTGAAATCGAGGTTAATCCGAAGCAGATGGTCAAGGGTCTGCCCTTGCAGCAGCGTGTCGCCGTGGACAATTACCCTCACGGAGGTTCCGAGGGGTTGGTCTCTGATGCCCGCATCGCAGCGATCCGTGATCTCATGTTCGCCAATGGTGGCGCTGTCCGCACCCCAGAGGAGTTTGAAAAGCTCCTCGCTGTTGTGAAGCCAGCTGCTGCTGGTGAAGTCCGGCGCACCATTGTTGATCTCGCGCCAGCGTTGGTTCTTTATGCCAATGTCATGTCGGAGCTGGAAGGGTGGACCGGCCCGGCTATTGATGACATGATGTCCCAGCTGGAATTCCTCTTGCCGAAACAGGCAATCAGTATCCATGGGGCACAACGTCTGCGGCATCTCCCACGGTATCTCCATGCGATGACGATCAGGATGGAGGAGATGAATCGGGACCCCGATCGTGATGCGGACCGTCAGGATGAGATCAATGCGGTGAAGGACTACCTAGACACTCGACTGGCTAAGTTGCCGACCAATCGCCGTGCCACCCGGGAAGTGAAGGATATCCGCTGGCAGATCCAGGAACTCCGGGTCAGTTTATTTGCACAACGGCTCGGCACTCCCATGCCGGTATCGGTGCAGCGCATCAAGAAGATGGTGGATAAACTCCGGTAGCTGATAAGCAGAAAAAAAGGGGGGCTGACTTGAGATTAGCCCTCTTTTTCCTTTTGCACATTTTCCCGCTCGCCAACCCGACGGAGGTGTTGTCACAAGGCCTAGTCCTCATCTTTACGTCGGCGCATCAACCGGATTTCCTTTTCAAAATCATCAGCATCCTCAAATGACTTATAAACGGAGGCAAAACGCAGATACGCCACCTCGTCAAGTTCGCGGAGAGGGTCCAGGATGGCCAGACCGATGTCATTGGCACGGATCTGGGAACTGCCACTACTGCGGACAGTCTCCTCCACCTGCTGTGCCAGCCGCTTGAGTGAATCATCGGAGACATCGCGCCCCTGGCAGGCCCGTCGCACACCCGTGACCACCTTTTCCCTGCTGAAAGGTTCAGTAACACCATTTCTCTTGAGAACCAGTAGAATGGCTTTCTCAATGGTGGTGAATCTACCTTCGCATTCACTGCATTCCCGGCGACGTCGAATGGCACTACCTGCCTCGATGACCCGTGAATCTATAACTTTGGAATGTCCGTGCTGACAAAACGGGCAATACATGGACCCAGATCCTTCCCTGTAGGGGTGCCCGCCATCCTTGTGTGGATAGGGGAAGCTCTGTTCAGCTTAGGCCACACCTTCCATGAACCTCCATCACAGACAGGCCCTGAACCGATGTCCTCTAGTCCAGGCTGACACCCACCCGCTGGGATCCACCATAAGGCTCAATCGGTTCTTCCTGTGCCTCTTGTGAAAGGAGGATTCCGACAAAGATCGCCAGCCCAAAGATTGCCCCGCCAGCCCACTGTTTAACATTTTCCATAATCGAACGTGGAGACTCTCCAGAGTTTCCCTTTTCCCGCAGGAGGTCTGCAGCCTCTGGCACAGGGCGCGCAATCCCATAGCCGCTCCCATGGCGTTGAACATGCACGCCATAGGGAGGCGAAAAACGGGTGCGATTCGAACTGTCAAGCGTTCGAACACGTACGGGTCGGGAGGGAGCAACCCCTTCCCGCCCACCTGCCCAAACAGCGGCGGGGGGAACAGTCAGGTCAGGGACTGGCCGGTCATTACCTAGCCTGCCACCTGCATCAATCGACATCGCCATGGTTCTCTCCTGTTCGTCTGCCTGCATTCTAGGAACAGGCCTGGACACTATCGAACATCATTTTCGTTCAGGTGTTCGACTTTGGCTTCTTGTTCGATTTATATCACCTTGGGAAAAAGATGTCTAGAATATTCCCGGAAACATCGAACACTCGTACCATTTCCGCAGGCGGGCATGTATGGTTAAGACTTGAGAAAGAAAAAATGGTTCGAACAGTCCCGAGTGTTGAACCGCTTCTGGAACTACACCGCGCCGGACAGGGTGCAGAGAATGGTCAATATCCCCCTGACCATCGCCTCACACCATCAGCGCCCAAATGGAAGGACCCCTCCCCCATGTCCACCGAGAAGACCCCCAAGGCCCGCGGCAGTCGTGGCAGCCGCACGGTGAAGATGCTGCCTAATGGCAAGCCTGATCCCGCCAGCCTGTCTGACAGGCAGCGCAGGATCCTGGAGGTGATTCGAGATGCAGTGGTTCTGCGTGGTTACCCACCAAGCATTCGTGAAATCGGCGATGCCGCAGGACTCCAGTCAACGTCATCGGTCGCCTACCAGCTCAAGGAGCTGGAGAAGAAGGGCTTCCTACGCCGTGACCCCAACAAGCCACGCGCGGTGGATGTCCGACACCTTCCAGACACGGACACCCGCCCCAAGGTCGGACCGAAGTCCAAGTCCAAGAACGCCGCGCATTCCGCACCAAATGAGGACTTGGCGAGTGCAACCTCATTCATCCCCGTGGTGGGCAAGATTGCTGCAGGTAATCCCATCCTGGCGGAACAAAATATTGAAGAATACTATCCGCTCCCCGCAGAAATCGTCGGTGATGGTGAGCTGTACATGCTCGAGGTCATTGGTGAGTCCATGCGAGATGCTGGCATCCTCAGCGGCGATTGGGTGGTTGTCCGCTCACAGCCTGTCGCTGAACAGGGTGAGTTTGTGGCAGCGATGATTGATGGTGAAGCCACCGTCAAGGAGTTCCATAAGGACGCGTCCGGCGTCTGGCTCCTGCCGCACAATGATTCCTTCGCCCCCATCTCCGGAGAAAATGCTGAAATCATGGGCAAGGTAGTCTCCGTGATGCGAAAGCTCTGATCGCACCAGCATCCACTGCCCCGTTTGTGAGTTCGCCTTGAACATGCAAACGGGGTTCCTCTTTGGTGACCACGTTCGGGGGTGAACCCTTATCCGCATAAACAAGGTGTTTCAAAGTGGGTTTATTGTGGGTTTCGCAAGGTCTTGTAGCTTTTACAGCATTATCGCTGCCCGATTTATTGAGATTGCGCTGTTCCTACCCCTGCTACCCATAACTTTTTGTAGGAAACAGCTGTCCAATGGTGCGATAATGGAAACCAATATCGGGCATATATACGAAAATTTCTTTTTGTTTTAAGGAGTGGCATGTACGCAGAAGAACGACGCCGTCAGATCGCGTCATTGACAGCGGTTGAAGGACGGGTCAATGTCACTGAACTTGCCGGCCGTTTCGATGTTACTGCGGAGACCATCCGACGGGACCTGGCCGTGCTCGACCGCGAGGGGATTGTCCACCGCGTCCATGGCGGCGCTGTCGCCACCCAGTCTTTCCAAACCACTGAATTGAGCCTTGATACCCGGTTCCGCTCCGCGTCATCGGCCAAATATTCAATCGCCAAGGCTGCCATGCAGTTCCTCCCTCCGGTCAATGGGGGTATGTTCCTTGATGCCGGAACCACAGTTACTGCGTTGGCTGATCTCATTGCTGAGCACCCCCATGCTAAACAGTGGTCGATTGTCACCAACTGCCTGCCCATCGCCCTCAGCCTGGCCAACACCGGATTAGATGATGTCCAGCTTCTCGGTGGCAGTGTCCGAGCGATCACCCAGGCAGTCGTTGGGGATACAGCTCTTCGCACCCTTGCGCTGATGCGTGCGGATGTGGTGTTCATCGGTACGAATGCGCTCACCCTTGATCATGGTCTTTCAACTGCTGATTCCCAGGAAGCCGCCATGAAGTCAGCCATGATCACCAACGCCCACAAGGTAGTTGTCCTGTGCGACTCCACCAAGATGGGTACGGACTACCTGGTCAGCTTCGGTTCTATTGATGACATTGATGTCGTGGTGACTGATTCCGGTGCGCCTGAGTCCTTCATCCAGCAGCTGAAGGAACATGATGTCGAGGTCGTGATCGCAGAATGATTCTGACAGTTACCGCCAGCCCTTACCTGCTCATCACCAATGACCTGGGTGAAACGATCACCATTGACACCGTCAATACGATGCACGAGGCATCAACCGTTGCCGGCGGCTTTGGCACCGGTGTGGCCAACACCCTGTTCCTCGGCGGCATGGAGGCTCTGAGCATCTTCCCTGTTCCGGAGATCTCCCACTATCTACGCCGGGTGAAGGTGTCGGGCCTACCTCATGAGATCATTCCCGTGGCTGGCCCCATCCCGATGCACCTGACCATGCGCGATCCTGAGGGCAATGAAACGGAGTTCAAGGACTCCCCCATGCCTCTGGATGCATCCCAATTGGCTATGCTGCGTGATCTCGTTGTCCGCCAGGCTGAAAATGCCAGCTGGGTCCTGCTCGGTGGTGAGCTTCCCGCGATTGCCCCGGCAGCCTGGTACGTCGATGTTGTCCGTTCACTCAGCCTCTATCATCCTGAGGTCAAGATCGCGATTTCTGCCACTGGGGCTCCCTTGCGGGCAGTCGTCCGACAGCTTGCTGCATCCCAGCCTCATCTATTGGTGCTCACTGGTGCAGATCTTGAGGTCAGTTGCGATATTGAACCTGGGTCACTGAGGGAGGCCTGGCATTCCGGCGATAGCCAGAAACTGGTCAGTGCCGCCCGGACCCTGATCACCAAGGGTATTTCTGAGCTCCTGGTCACCATCACCCGCAGTGAAGCTCTGTTGGTCACCGGTGAGGATGCCTATATCTCCAGATTCACAGGCACCCCTGGTAAACAGGGCGTGACCTGGAGGGAATCCTTTGTGGCTGGTTTTCTCGCTGCTGCAGAACGCGGACGCACACCTGAGGAGCAGTTGACCTACGCCCTGGCATATGCCAATGCGGAAGGAAGTGAGTGGGATGATTTCATCCCTACACCGGATCTCGTGCTTACCGATCAGGTGAAGACAACTTTTTTCAACTAGTGATCAAAAACCGTCCAGTTCAGTGAGAGAAACTCCTGAATTGGACGGTTTTGTTGTTGCTAGTGGGCTGCTTCTACTAGCGCACGTACCGCGTCCCGGGCTTCAGTGGCACCCGGGGAGTCAAGGGCTGCGTCAGCTGCTTTCTTGCAGGTGTCAAGATCCACCTCGGCGAGTTGAGCGCCCACGGCTGCCAGGGCAGTTGAGGCCGCGGACAGGGAATCAACACCCAGTCCGGTGAGTACAACAGCCAGGAGTGGATCCGCGGCGGCCTCGCCACAGATTCCGACCGGTACATCCTGACGTTTTCCTTCATCACAGGTCATCTTGATCAGGCGCAGCACGGCGGGCTGCCATGGATCCGTGAGGTAGGCCAGCTCAGGGGACATGCGGTCCGCCGCCATGGCGTACTGGGTGAGGTCATTGGTCCCGATGGAGACAAAGTCCAGGTGCGGCATGATCTTGTCCGCCATCAGCGCTGCCGCCGGCACCTCGATCATGGCACCCGCTACCAGGCCCCGCTCACGGCACATGTCCGCAAACCACTGTGCCTCATCAGAGGTCGCGACCATGGGAGCCATCACCCAGGTGGGTGCGTTCTCGTCACGACCTAGGTCAGTGGCTGCCTGTGCCACGGCATCAAGCTGGCGTTCGAGAAGTTCGACATTGCCCCGTGCGATGCGCAGGCCACGCACTCCCAGGGCGGGGTTCATCTCATCGGGCATGGAGGTGAAGGGGACCGGCTTGTCAGAGCCGGCGTCCAGGGAGCGGACAACCACCTTTGATTCTGGGAAGGCTTCCAGCACCTGCGCGTAGATCGCTGCCTGCTCATCCACCGAGGGTTCTTCCGTGGCGGAGAGGAAGCACAGTTCCGTGCGGAAGAGGCCGATACCTTCTGCTTCGGTGGTGGCGGCCTTGCGTGAGGTCACACCATCCTGGACGTTGGCAAGCAGCTGCACCCGGTGGCCGTCACGGGTTTGTGCCGGGCCACGCCATTCGGCGATCTTGGCTGCGCGTGCTGCGGACTCCTCCACCAGGGCGGTGGCTTCCGCCTCCTCGGCGTTGAGGGTGATGGTTCCGAGGGAGCCGTCGATAAGCACCTTCGTTCCACTCGTGATGGTTTTGATGCCCGTACCGGTGGCTACGATGCAGGGCACGTTAAGCTGTCGGGCGATGATCGCTGTGTGACTGGTGGGCCCACCCAGTTCTGTCACCAGTCCGACGAAGAGGTCGGTATCCAGTGCAGCGGTATCAGCCGGTGAAAGGTCATCAGCAAACAGGATGACCTGACCATCAACTGCCGGCAGTCCCGGTTCGGCTTCACCACGGAGTTCCGCGATGACTCGATCACGGATGTCGCGAAGGTCAGTGGTGCGTTCTGCAATGATGCCACCGGCTTTTTCAAACATGTCGATGAATTTCGTGGTGGCTACCACCACGGAATATTCCGCCGGATGTCCCCCCTTCACCCCCTTGGCAACTGCCTTGCGCCAACCGCGGTCATTGACCATTCCGGCGGTGGCTTTCAGCACTTCGGCAGCGGGCCCGGTTGCAGCTTCAGAGCGACGCAACAGACGGCCGGACACGGTTTCCGCAGCCGTGTCAAAACGAGCCTGTTCCGCATTCCGACCTTCTTCCGGGATCACTTCCCCAGCCTGGGGCAGCTCCGGGCGTGGGCTGATCCATACGGCGTCAGCGTAGCGGATTCCCCCGACAACGCCCGTGCCTTTAAATTCAGTGTCATGACTCACATCGGCCATGGTAGCCACCTATCCTCACATCAGGGATTTTTTCTTCCTAAAGATCATCACAAAATCAACAGTTGTGCAACAAATCCAACATAAACCTATTGACAAGCAAACACATAACAACATAAATTGATGATGGAGGGTCACAGAAATCACATTCTGCGATCCACGCCACAAGATTGGACTTCACCTGTCACGCAGGCGATTTCCCAGTTTCCCAGGACACTTCCATCATAGTGATCCAGGATACATTTAGGGCTGGATAGTGCAGTTGTCCAGCGGAAACATCTGAACCACAGATTTTTCCACATAGAACTTCCGGTTGTTTCCCTTTCATCAAGCCACATGACCCCCGCGGAGGTGGACATGGTTTCTGCGCACCACCGTCATCAGGAGATCATTTCCCTCCTGTCCCCGACAGGACGGGTCGGCGTGGGGATGCTCGCCGAGCATTTCCATGTCACCTCAGAAACCATCCGCCGTGATCTCCGCAGTCTGGAAGACCGCGGCTTGGTGGAACGTGTCCATGGAGGTGCCATCCCCCCGCAGAACATCTCCACACGGACAGCGACCGGCCTATCCGGTGGGTCCATCGCGATCCCTGATCACCCTCCGACGCCGGCCCTGTTGGCACTGGCGCACGCCGCGGCCACCCTCATACAGCCTGGAACCCGGAGTATTTTTCTTGATTCCGGACCTGCCGCAATCTCCCTGGCGGGGATTCTGGCCTCGATGTATGAGGAGCACAACTGGACGGTGGTCACCACCTCTCCCGGTGCAGGCATCATCCTGGCCCGTGCGGGAATGCCCCGCATCGGGATGGTTGGTGGGCGTCTTTCCACGCAGAGCCAGTCTTTAACCGGCCCCCGGGCAGTTGCGATGATCACCGCTCTGCGTGCTGACATCGCTTTCCTCTGTCCCGACGGGATCATTGAATCTCAGAGTTTGACCAGCATTGATCCTCATGCCGGAGCAACCCGGCGCGCCATGCTCACTCATGCTGGCACCACCGTGTGTTTAACACCTGCTGCGGGTCTAGACCAGCACAGGGGCACGGTTTTCGGTGATATTGCGGAGGTTGATGTTGTGGTGACTGATTGTGCTGTCTCTGATCCTGCTTTTATTTTTCTGTCCGCTCACGATCATCTCCAGGTGGTAACCCCTTGATTGTCACATTAACCCCCAATCCCAGCATCGATTCGACCCTTGCGCTGGGTGATAAGTTGACCCGTGGTGCTGTGCAGCGTCTGGATACCGTCACGGCGGTCGCCGGTGGCAAAGGTATCAATGTCGCCCATGCGGTGTTTCTCGCCGGTGAGGAGACACAGGCTCTTTTTCCGGCTGGTCAGTTGGACCCGTTCGTGCCTTTGGTCAATGAGATCGGTTTCCCAATCACGACGGTTCGGATCCCGAATAATGTCCGTACCAACACCACTGTAACGGAACCTGATGGTACGACCACCAAGCTCAATGGTCCCGGCGCGCCGTTGAGTCCTGAGCACATTGAAGCCCTGGAAAAGATGCTTATCGACGCCGTGTCCCCCGAAGTCACCTGGGTGGTGCTGGCAGGGTCACTGCCTCCGGGAGTTCCGGTGGACTGGTACTCCCAGCTGACTGTGCTTATCCATGAAAAAAGTCCGACCACCCGGGTGGCGGTGGATACCTCCGATGCTCCGCTGCGTGAGGTGGGTCTCCACCTGGAGAAACCGGGTGCTGCGCCCAACCTGATCAAACCCAATAGTTTGGAGTTGGGGCAGTTGGTCGGTGTGGATGGTCAAGATCTGGAGGAGCGTGCCCGTGGCGGTGAGTTCGCACCCATCATCACATCAGCTTCCAGGCTGGTGGAACGTGGCATTGAGCAGGTTCTGGTGACTCTGGGTGATGTCGGGGCGGTGTTGGTTAACGCTGAGGGTGCCTGGGTGGCATCAACCCCTAAGATCTCAGCGGTGTCGACAGTGGGGGCGGGAGATTGTGCCCTTGCCGGTTTTATTCTTGCCTGCTCACGTGGTCTGTCCCCTGCAGATTCCGTGATCCAGGCTGTCTCCTATGGTTCGGCTGCCGCAGCGCTGCCGGGCACCACAATCCCACGTCCTGATCAGGTCACCAGTGTTGGTGCGAAGATCAGCAAAGTTGTTTAGGAAGAGATCCCCAATCATGAATAACGTCATCACTACCGATTTGGTGAGGTTGGATGTTGATTTCGGTAGCAGCACCACCGAGGTCATTAATAATCTTGCTGCTGTTGTCCATGCTGCCGGCCGTGCCAGTTCCGCAGAGGCCCTGGCGGCAGATGCCCTGGCACGTGAGGAGAAATCCGGTACCGGTGTTCCGGGTGGGGTGGCCATTCCCCACTGTCGTTCTGAATCCGTGGAGACAGCCACACTAGCCTTTGCCAGACTGGGCAATCCGGTTGATTTCAGTGGTCCGGACGGCGATGCCAGCATTGTCTTCCTCATCGCCGCTCCCGCAGGTGGTGGCAAGGAACACCTGAAGATCCTGTCCAAGCTGGCACGCAATCTGGTGAAGAAGGATTTCATCGAAGCGCTCAACACCGCCCAGACGGAAGAGGAGATCGTTGCACTGGTAGATGCTGTCCTCAATCCCCCACCCAAGCAGCCGGCACCCACCACTGTGGCTGAGGCTACAACTGGCAGCGAGGCAGCGTCGCAAAGCAGCAGCAACGGTGTCACCCGCATCATTGCCGTCACCGCCTGCCCCACCGGCATCGCACACACCTACATGGCCGCAGATTCCCTCAAACAGACTGCCGATACCCGCGATGATGTGGTCTTCCATGTGGAAACCCAAGGTTCCTCCGCGGTCACCCCCTTGGATCCTGCACTGATTGAGCAGGCTGATGCAGTGATATTCGCCACTGACGTGGGTGTGAAGGACCGTGAACGCTTCGCCGGGAAACCCGTGATTGAATCAGGCGTCAAACGAGCCATCAATGAGCCGAAAAAGATGCTCGATGAGGCTGTCGCAGCAGCTCGCAACCCGAATGCGCGACAGGTGTCAGGCACCCGAGCAGCAGGCACCACCGAGGATTCCGGCGCCTCCCTGGGCTGGGGCAAACGGATCCAGCAGGCAGTGATGACCGGTGTGTCCTATATGGTGCCTTTCGTGGCAGCCGGTGGACTCCTGCTGGCCCTGGGTTTCCTCTTCGGCGGCTATGACATGTCCAATGCGTGGTCCGCCATCGTTGCTGATCACTCACTGACCAACCTGCCGGGCAATTCCATTGAGGTTAATGGCGAAACCATGGAGTTCTCCCGCTCCGGTTTCCTGCTCTACCTCGGTGCTGTCCTCTTTGCCACCGGCCAGGGAGCCATGGGCTTCATCGTCTCGGCACTGTCTGGATACACGGCCTACGCACTGGCCGGACGTCCGGGCATCGCGCCGGGTTTTGTCGGCGGTGCCATCTCGGTCACCATCGGCGCAGGCTTCATCGGTGGTCTGGTCACAGGTATCCTGGCCGGCCTGGTGGCGATGTGGATCGGTTCCTGGAAGGTTCCCCGGGTCGTTCAATCGCTCATGCCCGTGGTCATCATTCCGCTGTTGACTTCCACTGTTGTCGGTCTGGTGATGTTCTTCCTGCTGGGCCGTCCACTGGCATGGATCATGATCACCCTTCAGGACTGGCTGAGCTCCATGTCTGGGTCCTCCGCGGTGCTGCTTGGTGTGATCCTGGGTCTGATGATGTGCTTCGACCTCGGCGGGCCTGTGAACAAGGCGGCCTATCTGTTTGGTACTGCAGGTCTATCCACCGGTGATCAGGCATCCATGGAGATCATGGCTGCCATCATGGCAGCCGGCATGGTTCCACCGATGGCGATGTCGATTGCCACTCTGCTGCGCAAAAAGCTGTTCACCCCGGCAGAACAGGAAAATGGAAAATCTTCCTGGCTTCTGGGACTTGCCTTCGTCTCTGAAGGTGCCATCCCCTTCGCCGCCGCTGATCCGCTGCGTGTGATCCCGTCGATGATGCTCGGTGGTGCCACCACCGGTGCTATCTCCATGGCATTCGGTGTCGGCTCCCGTGCTCCCCACGGCGGCATCTTCGTGGTCTGGGCAATCGAACCCTGGTGGGGTTGGTTGCTCGCTCTGATCGCCGGCACGATTGTCTCCACCATCGCGGTGATTGCGCTCAAGCAGTTCTGGCCGAACAAGGCGGTTGAAGCAGCCTCCAAGCAGGAGGTTCCAGTCACCGTGTAAACCAGTTGTCACTGTTTCTGCTTTAAACACCACCTGCCGTGGCAGCGCAACCCCGACGTCACTAGACTGAAAGACACCAACTCCGAGGTCCCACCATCCCACAGAATGAGTGCGTGGCCCGACGATAGAATGCCAGAAGATCAATACTGAGATTCTGGCACTGCGAAAGGACATTTTCATGGCATCAAAGACCGTTACCGTCGGTTCCTCCGTAGGCCTGCACGCCCGCCCGGCGTCCCTCATCGCCGAGGCCGCAGCAGAGTTCGATGATGAGATCCTGCTGACCCTTGTCGGCTCCGATGATGATGAGGAAACCGACGCCTCCTCATCCCTGATGATCATGGCCCTGGGCGCAGAGCACGGTGACCAGGTCACCGTAACCTCTGACAATGCCGAAGCAGTGGAGAAGATCGCTTCCATGATCGAGCAGGATCTCGACGCGGAGTAGTTTCTTCCCCTCTCAACAACATATCCCCCGCTCTCCTTCAAACAAGGAAACCGGGGGATATTTTCATGCTCTTAACGCGGCGGGCATCACTGCATGGAGTGTTCAGGTGCATGACAGACCTGAACATAGACATCTGTGATCAACTCATCCACCGGGGTGGGTAGGGCCGGATCACTCATGAACTCCTCCCAACCGACAGTGTTGGTGGGCAGCTTGC
Source organism: uncultured Corynebacterium sp. (assembly GCF_945649885.1). Lineage (GTDB taxonomy): Bacteria > Actinomycetota > Actinomycetes > Mycobacteriales > Mycobacteriaceae > Corynebacterium. The sequence goes on from NZ_CALZFS010000008.1 coordinate 24,179, forward strand.
AACCCATGGATTCAATGTCATGGAAGGCCTTGGTCCAGGTCTGCTCAAGACCTTCATAGGCGCCGGTATGACGGCTGTGGAAGACCTTCATGCCACGGAAGTGGTGAAGCGCGACATCGTCGATATCACCGCCGGATTGACTGAGCGCTCCCCGCCTCAGGGTCTCAGCCTGCTCTGGGCCCACAGGAAAGCCAACGAGAATATCCACAGTGTCTGAGATCTCCCCGAAGTAATAGGCCCGGGCAGTGCCCACCGGCTCAATTCCTTCGACCTTCAACATCTTGAGGATCTCATCACAGCCGCGGTCGTAGAGTTCGGTGAGTTCCTCCGGATGAAGGATGACCCGGATGCCGACAATGTCATGGGCAGGGATCTTTTCAAACTGGGTATCAGTCAACAATGGTGAAATTCCTCAGGTAGATGGTGCGTCTGGGGTCTTCTGAACTCTCAATGTGGATTCTATCTATGTACAGACCTCCCCCGCTGTCAGCCGTGTACGGATGAGGGGGTCGGGAAAGCTGTTGAAAAAGCAGAGTACACCCCTTGGTGCTTCGAATGGAACTGAAATACCACTGAATTTTCACCACAGGAACACCCAAACCCCACCCAAGTACCACTGACCAGCAGGATCTAATTATAGAATTTTGCGCCCTTGCCCTCACCCATGGTGACATACAGCCACTTCATAACCGGGTAGAGCACCATGATGCCCACTGAGCCCCAGGCGATACCCTCCAGGGTGACACCGAATACTGACAGGGTCAGGTTCCCGATACCGGCCACCAGTGCAACGGCAGCCATGGTCAGGTTGACCGGGTTGTTGAAATTGACCTTGTTGTCCTGCCAGATGCGGATACCCAGCATGCCGATGAGGCCGTAGAGAACCAGGGTTGCACCACCCAGCACACCTGCAGGGATGGTGAAGATCAGAGCACCGAACTTAGGGATGAAGGCCAGTGCGATGGCGGTGAAGGCCGCCACCCAGTAGGCGGCGGTGGAATAGACACGGGTAGCCGCCATGACGCCAATATTTTCTGCATAGGTGGTGGTGCCTGAACCACCCAGGCCACCGGCAACAGAGGTTGCCAGACCATCAGCGATCAAGGCATCTCCGGCAAGGTCATCAAGATTCTCCCCGGTCATTTCTGACACAGCCTTGACGTGTCCGACGTTTTCCGCGATGAGGACGATGATCACAGGTAGTGTCACCAAGATGGCGGATAGTTGGAACTCAGGGGAATGGAACTGTGGCAGTCCAATCCAGGCGGATTCCCGGATGGTGCCCACAGAGCCCTCTGCCAGGTTTCCGGTCACAGCAGCAAAGACCCAGCCGACAACCACACCGATGAGGATACCCAGGCGGGCGACCATTCCACGGCCGGCGACGGTGGCGATCAGGGTCACCATGAGGGTCACCGTGGCCACCAGTGGCTGAACCTGGAAGTTGCTGGCAGCGGTGGGTGCCAGGTTCAGGCCGATCAGTGCGACGATGGCACCGGTGACCGTGGGTGGCATGACAGCGTCAATGACGCGTCGACCGGCTGCCTTCACCAGGAAGCCCACAGCGATGAGCACCAGGCCGGCGACGAGGACACCACCCATCTGCACGCCGATGCCTTGTGCCTGTGTGGCGGTCAGCGGTGCGATGAAGGCAAAGGAGCTGCCGAGGTAGGAAGGAAGGCGGTTCCTGGTGATGAGCAGGAACATGATTGTTCCCAGGCCAGAGAACAGCAAGGTGGTGTTGACCGGAAATCCGGTGAGTGTGGGAACCAGCAGCGTTGCGCCGAACATGGCGATAACGTGCTGCATTCCAATGCCGATTGTACGACCCCAGCTCAGGCGCTCACGTGGAGCAACTACTGCGCCGGGTTCGATCTTTTTACCGTCTCCGTGGACGGTCCATCCCCAAGTTGAAGTCACGAACGTTCATTATCTTTGACTAAGGCCCCTCTTGGGAAATCGAGGGGCTTTTTGTACGCAGATCGTTATAACCCGATCAGGTCAGTTCGCCCCCGTTGATCCCAGGAGTTTCGGTGTTAACCGGCTGGTTTTTCCTCACCGGTTGACTCTTGGGAAACCTCGTCACGGTCAACTATGAACTGTTTCAGCTCACTGGCCAGCTGCGCGGGGATGCGCACATCGATGAGGGTTCCATCCTCGGCGTACTCCTCTGACAACACGGTGCCGTGCTCGTGCAGGCGGGAGATGATGTCACCACGGGTGAAGGGGATCCGCAGCAGCAGGTGGGTGTCCCTGGAGTTGAGGAACAGCTCAATGCGGGCTTCCAGCTCCTTGATCCCCTCCCCTGTCAACGCGGAGACGAACACCACATCATCAATGGCGTGGCGTAGTTCGGCCAGGGTCAGTGGATCAGCCTGGTCGATCTTGTTCACCACGATGATCTCCGGCGGTGGGGTTTCCCCGGTGGTGCGAACAATGTCACTGATCACTGTATTCACCGCTTCAATCTGCTTCAGCGGAAAGGGGTCAGACCCATCAACCACATGCAGCATGAGATCAGACTCCACCACTTCTTCAAGGGTGGATTTGAAGGCCTCGACCAGTGATGTCGGCAAGTGTCGGATGAAACCGACGGTGTCGGTGAACACCACGTGGCGTCCATCGGCAAGTTCTGCCTTACGTGTAGTCGGGTCCAGGGTGGCAAAGAGCGCGTCCTCCACCAGCACACCTGCACCTGTCATGGCATTGATCAGGGAGGATTTTCCAGCGTTGGTATAACCGGCGATGGAGATCTGCGGAACCAGTGATGCTGAACGCTGTGAGCGTTTGACGCTGCGCGCGGTATCCATGCCGGAGAGTTCGCGGCGCAGGCGTGCCATGTCGGAGCGCAGACGACGACGGTCCGCCTCGATCTTGGTCTCACCCGGTCCACGAAGACCCACGCCACCATTGGAACCTGCACGGCCACCTGCCTGACGCGACAGGCTGCCGCCCCAACCACGCACACGGCTGATCAGATATTCCATCTGTGCCAGCGCCACCTGTGCCTTACCCTCCCGGGACTTAGCGTGTTGGGCAAAGATATCCAGAACCAGCATGGTGCGGTCAATGACCTTGATGTTGAGTTCACGTTCCAGTGCCACCAGCTGGGAGGGGCTGAGTTCACCATCACAGACAACCGTGTCGGCACCGGTGGCTTCCAGGATCTCCTTGAGCTCACGGACCTTGCCGGAACCGATATAGGTGCCTGGATCCGGCTTGTCACGTTTCTGATAGAGCGAATCAATGACTTCTGCTCCAGCAGTATCGGCAAGGGCAGCCAGTTCCGCCAGGCTCGCATCAATTTCAGCGGTGGTGCCTTCAGTCCACACACCGACGAGGATGACCCGCTCCAGACGGAGTTTTCGGTATTCAACCTCATAGATATCGGCTGCGTCATCAGAGTGAATGGTGGTTTCACGGCGCCTGCTGGCATCGCGGTCTTCAAGGTCGAGTTCGCCCACAGAAGGGGCTTCGTCGCTGCGGATCAGTCCGGTGAGGTCAAAACCGGTGGTTTCCGTCACTGCCGGCTGCTTCACATGGTCGTGGAAAGCTTCGGCGAGGAGGTCCTCATGATTATTCTTCTTCTTTTCATCCATTGTCAACCATTGTTCCACGTTCCTGACCTGGGAAGCCAGAGGTTGAGCAACGCTGCTAGCGATCAAACCTGTCTTCGATCAGCATTCCCATCACAACACTCCCCCTGATTCTGTCTTGAATATGCTCTAGAACACTGTCTGGGCACGGTTCCTGTGGATGGGGAAAGTCAACGTGACTCCGGGTTGGCCCTCGGGATAGACTATTGCGCATGACTAATGACCTGAAGAGTATCGGAATGGACTTCGTCCGCTGGCAGGATGCAGTGGAGGCGGCCATCGCCTCGGAGCGTCTTGAGGTAACGGGCGAGGTCCGTGGTGGCCAGCTCATCCAGTTCTCTGATGATTCCGGCGCCCAGATCAACATCCTGGCTGTTGAGCCTTTTGCCACCTATGCGGGTTTCACCTCCAGCACGGTGGCCTATGGCCACGTCAGCATGATCAATGATGTCCTGGCGCTGATCGACATCATCGATCCCTTTGGCAACAATGTCACCACCGTCACCGCCAACCTGGCGCAGGGCCCTCTCCTGGTTGATGAACCTCTTCAGCGCTGGCAGATGCTGGCTGTCACAGCGCTGGGCATGGACGTGGATATCCACGCCAATGCGGATGAGTACCTCCTCAATGGTGGTGAGGTTGTCGGCATGCTGGTGTCTGAGGGTGCGCTTCAGGTGTCCAGTGGTAGCGGCGCCAGCATCCCGGATGCCTCCGCAGAGTTCTCCGCCCGCGTGCTCTCCTCTGAATACCGCATCAATGCATTGACCGGCCAGCGGTTCATCCACGCCACCGTTGACGGCTTCTTCGCCTTCGATCTCTGCCTCCCGGACGCAGAGGAACTCCCGGCGCGGGATTCCATCATCTCCGGCAAGATCATGCTCACCGCATCGGTGATTCCTCAGGCCGGTGGCGGTGGCTGCGGTGGCGGTGGTGGTTGCGGCTCCGGTTCCTGTGGCTGCGGTGGACACTAGTCCCACCAGCTATGTTTAAGCTTCTCTTTTAGACAGCACCACCCCACAGCATCAGAATTAATCTGATGTTGTGGGGTGGTTTGTTATTCATCACGGATTTCTCATGCAAATCTTGCACAACAAGTGCAAAGTTCTTGTGCATCGTTGAAATATCACGGTTACTCTGAAGATGACCCCCACATTTTTCCCATTGAAGATCAGGACCAGCCGATGTCAGACCTGACGCCTTTTGAGAATGGTGGCCCACCTGCTTCCCGGTGGCCACTCGCACTCATCGGATTCTGCTGTCTGATTTTGGTTTTGTGGCTAAAGGTTCCCGGCGTGATCCTGGCGGGCCTGATTGTTGCTACCGTGTTCTCCTTCACCCGACTTCGCCCCATCTCCCCCGAGGTGTCCTCCCTGATGACCTCGATCCGATTATCCGCTGATGAGATCGCCGAGGTGCAGGAGGAGTGGGACAACTACATCAATAGCACTGATGCTGATGCCCTGGCGGACCGTACTCTCCACCGCCCGGCACTGGCTGATCCGGACTGTAATGATCCCGCCATTGAAAAATTCCACTTTGAGCTGTCGAATGCCCATCGCTTTCTCGGACGTCTCAATGTCCGTCTGAATTCCAGTCCCACGGTGCCCCAGTTGGAAGGTCTGTTGCGGGTTACCGATGAGCGCGCTCTGGAGCTGCGGGAGTCCTGGTTGTCTGCCCGCAAGGCGGCCCACCGCTTGGGCCGTGACTACGGGCTGAACTGATACCAGCACCGTGGCCCCTGCGGGGATCTGTCAGAGGTCCAGGGTTTCGAGCGCCTGTGTGGTGACGTCCCCGGCGGCATCCAGCCAGGAGATGCGGTGGTCGCGGTTGAACCAGGCTCGTTGGCGGCGGACATAACGGCGTGTGCCGGTGACGGTGCGTTCTACAGCCTCATCCCATGTGAGGGTTCCGGCCAGCGCGTCAAGTACCTGGGCATAGCCAATGGCACGACCTGCCGTTGAATCTGATATCAACCCCTGGTTCTTGACCAGGCCCTTGACTTCATCAACAAAACCCTGATCAAACATCAAGGATGTACGCAGTTCAATGCGGGGGTTCAACCATTCCGAGGTGGTGCGCAGACCCAGGATCTGAGTCCCCCAGCGGGGAGCGGCATTCTTGGGCGGCTGGCTTGCTTGGAAGGGCTGTCCGGTCAATTCAATGACTTCCAGGGCACGCACGGTGCGTCGGGGGTCGTTGTTTTCAATGATTGCTGCAGCCTGTGGATCCTGTGCCTGCAGTTCAGCATGAAGTGCCGTCACACCGATCTGAGCAAGACGGTTTTCCCACCTCGTCCGGACCTCCGGATCTGTGGGTGGGAACTGCCAGTCATCGACCAGGGACTGCACGTACAGCATGGAGCCACCCACCAGGATCGGCGTTTTGCCGCGTGCCATGATCCCTTCCACATCAGCAACCGCCTCCTGTTGATAACGGGCCACCGATGCGGTTTCTGTGACCTCGAGGACATCAAGCTGGTGGTGTGGGACACCCTCACGTTCCTCCGGCGTCAGTTTCGCGGTGCCGATATTCATACCACGGTAGAGCTGCATGGAATCCACGTTGACCACTTCACCGTCAAGTTTTTTCGCCAGCGCGATGCCCAGGGCTGATTTTCCTGATGCCGTGGGGCCGACAACGGCAATGGGTGTCACCATCTTATGATTCCTCTTTTTCTTCCACGTCAATAGTCCATACCGCCACATATCGGCCCACACCGTGCGAGGTGTCCGCAGCAATCAACTCCGCTGACTCCACCTTTCTCACAAGCTGGGCTAATTCAAGCCACAACCCAGGTTCGCGTACGGCACCGGCAGCCAATTCCTCTTCACTCATGGAATCCGGCTCTCCCGCCAGCAGGTTGCGGCACCACTGATCAACGTCAGCAGCGCCGGCGACAAGCGATGACGGTGCGCGCGGGGTCAGCCCGGTAGATCCGTCCAACGCGACCACGGTGAGCGCTCCAGCGCTTATCAACGCCAGATTCTCACCCACCGCACGTACCCGTGGCTCAAGCTCATCGCCCAGCGCATAACGCTGGATCAGTTCCGGCAGGTGCGAGCCCCCACTTAGTTGGATCTGGGGTGCGCCCCAAGCCCGGAAACTACCTGGATGAGCTGTATGCCAGGCATCAGCACGTGATCCCACAAGATCAACAGGCAGGTTGTTTCCTGCCAGGTACTGGCCGAAAAGTGATCTGATCTGCTGGAGCAGAGTTGCTCCGACGGCATCTGCAGGTGCCAACTCACCGACGAGCGCGGGGCTTCCAGGCATGATGATGAGCGTTGTTTTCACAGCTCCCACCCTAGCGCGACCTGAGTGTGCAACCTGCCCCAGGGCACATCGGAGGTAGCAATGAGGTGGGACTATGCGGGATAGTGCACCCTATACGCCTGACACCCCTGGGTACACACGGTATGTTTGTATAACGTAATTCGACTTTCGGCAGCCGTGGCGCGCGGCTACGACAATGCAAGTGATGAGGACCGACGCACATGACTGAGAACCAGACTTCCAGCTCCACCTCCGCCCCAAAGCCAGGCCCAAGGCCCGGGCCTCGCCCTGGTGCTCAATCAGCAGTCAAGGGCGCACAGCCCGCTGCGATTGTGACACCGGTACCTGTGTCCAGGACCAATGACCCTTCCAAGTTTGGTCGTGTGGAAGCAGACGGCTCCGCCTATGTCACCACCTCTGCCGGCGAACGTCTCATCGGTTCCTGGCAGGCCGGCACTCCGGAGGAGGGCCTGGCCCACTACGGAATCCGTTTTGAGGATCTGGCCACCGAGGTGGAGCTTCTCGAGCAGCGCCTGAGCTCCCACCCGGAGGATGCTAACTCCATCCGTGCCAAAGCCGAGGAGATCAAGAACTCCCTGCCCACTGTCGCCGCCATCGGTGACCTGGATGCACTGGATGCCCGCCTGTCCAAGATTGTGGACTCCTCAGCGGTAGCCAATGAGCGTGCCAAGGAAGAGAAGGCCAAGCGCCGCGAAGAAGCCGTCGCACGCAAGGAAGCACTGGCCACCGAAGCCGAGGAGATCGCTGAGAACTCCACCGACTGGAAGGGTGCCGGTGACCGTATCCGCACCATCCTGGATGAATGGAAGTCCATCCATGGCATCGAGCGCAAGACCGATGACGAGCTGTGGAAGCGTTACTCCCGTGCCCGTGACTCCTTCAACCGTCGCCGTGGAGCCCACTTCGCGGAATTGGACCGTGGCCGTGTCACTGCCCGCAACCTGAAGGAAAAGCTTGTCGAGCGTGCCGAGGCGCTGAAGGAATCCACTGAGTGGAATGACACCGCCCGCGCATTCCGTGATCTCATGCAGGAGTGGAAGGCCGCCGGCCGTGCACCACGTGAGATCGATGACAAGCTGTGGGCCGCCTTCAAGGGTGCCCAGGACTTCTTCTTTGACAAGCGCAACGCGGTGGCCAAGGAACGCGACCAGGAATTTGAAGACAACGCCGCAGCCAAGAACGCCCTGCTGGTCGAGTACGACTCCCAGATTGATCCTTCCAAGAACCTCGCCGGTGCCCGCTCCAAGCTCCGCGAACTGCAGGAGAAGTGGGAGGAGATCGGCTACGTCCCACGTGGACAGGTCCGCGACTTCGAGGATAAGATCGGCGCCCTGGAAAAGCGTGTCGCTGAAGCTGAGGAGAGCCAGTGGCGTCGCACCGACCCAGAAGCACAGGCACGTGCTGACCAGTTCACCGCCAAGGCTGATGACTTCAACGCTCAGGCAGATGTGGCAGAAGCCAAGGGCAACTCCAAGAAGGCTGAGAAGCTGCGTGCCCAGGCGGCACAGTGGTCTGAGTGGGCCAAGACCGCCCATGAAGCCGTAGATCAGCTCTAAGAACCCCTGAGAATCCAGGTTTCACACTTGAAGATCTTAAAAATTGCGGACCCGGTCGCTGGCGAGGAGCCAGCCGATCAGGTCCGCGCTTTTGTGTTCATGTCCAATCTCGCCGCTCAGGAAACCTCAGGCAACCGGGATGTGTCCGTTTCTGTGGAACGCATCATCACAGACCTGGCGGGCTCCACCGAACTTGTCTCACAGCTTCATGTGGCCACCCTTGATGATGAGGTGCCACTCAGAGCCACGCTGCCCCCTGATGTGGATGAGCCCTATATCGAGGCTGAAGGCTGGGTGAAAATCAACCTCCCGCTCATTGATGATCAGCACTCCGCAAGCCTGGAGATCGTCCTGGACGCAGGCCACCAACCCCTCCCCGGACAGGAGCTCTCTCCGGAGGCTACCGAAGTCATCCAGACCCTCCTCACCCACGGTGAACACACGGCAGCCGACCACCCCTGGCAGCGTCGTATCTTCCACACCGCCCACATGCACCCGTCAGGTGAAGTGACAGACTGTGACTATTGTGCCCTGCTGGCACATGCCAGGTATATCAAGGCGCATGAAGAGATCCAACAGGTTCTGGAGCTAGCTGAGTGCCCACAGGAAAGACAATCAGTGGAAGTCCTGGGACTGAGGGAGCATCAGATCCTCGGTACAGACTTCCCGGATTCCCTCATCGGAGGAATTGTCGAACTTCAGGATATCGCCGCCACCGACGTCCCCCACGGTGCTCTGACCACCAATCCCACGCAGTGGTCACCGCGCAGGTTGGCACAACAGTCTGAGAGGATCAGGAAAACCGGTGCCCAGCTGGTGACCGCGGTCTTCAGCGATGACGAGGGGGTGGTGGCCTTTTCCACCGCATCCCTACCGCCCGGTTCCAATCCAGATGCTGCGGAACAGGGATTGACCATCGTGCATCCCCGGGCACGGGGCCGCAATCTGGGACGGTCCGTGAAACTTGCCTGCCTGGATTTATTGCAGGCTCAGCACCCACAGGTGCTACGTGTGGCAACGTCAAACGCGGTTGACAACCAGGCAATGCTGGCGATCAACCGCGCTCTCGGCGCCCGGGAGATGTCCCGGACAACCCTGTGGGAGAAGAAGCTCTAGGAGCTCTCCTCCCCTGAGGTCTTTTCCGGTGTGTCCTGCTCACCGCGAGTTGCTTCACGACGGCGGGTCACGCGGGCACGGCGGTCGTCGATAAGCAGCGGGTTGTTCTCCGGATCGTTCTGCTGCTGGCGCAGCAGGTCACGCTGTGTCGCAGCGACACTGTCAACATCTTCGTGTGCAGCGCGCATTTCCACCAGCTCCCACTGTCGCTCACTGCGTGCGAGGATGGTGTTGGACAGGCCCCACACAGCAGCGATCGCAGCGACCGTGGCCACCATCATTCCGACGTTGACGAAAGTATTGTCGGTGTTGGTGGTTGTCTGACGCATCCAAATCGCAAGCACGGCATACACCAAGGTGACACATGAGAAGAACCAGGCAACCCACGCCATCCAGGTACGTTTCAGGGTGACGGTGCCCAGGCTGAAGAGGAAGACACCGATCGCGCCCAGGATGTAGAACACATACTCAGCAAGTCGGATGCCGGCATCAGAGGCGGTGTCGGTGAGGAAGAGCACCTGCCAGCCCGCAACACCACGGACATGTGGCAGTGCCAGCGACACCACATACAAGGCGACCGCCGCAATCAGGTACCATTTTTTGCTGCCCAGCTCCAGAGTCTTGGCAGCGTCCTTCTCCATGGCGGCCAGCTCTTTAGCACTCAGCTTCTGTTCACTCACTTGACTGTTCATCTCCTCGTTGGCTTCGGTAATTCATCGTAGTCCGTTTAATCTGACCTGCTCCACTTGGTGGCACTGCCCACATGCTCCCGCCACACAACTATCCCCGCGCTCCCCTGCACTCATCCCTGCCTTCAAGGATCAGAGAAGTAAGTGGGGGAGACACGGGGATATCACAGCAGCCGGTTGCTATCAGATGCCGCAGGCATTTTCCGGGGCCGAGGTCATAGCCGGCGCACCGATCTGCGGCAGACCCAAACCGACACCGATCGGTGCGGTCGTGGGCACCTGACCAACAGCGGAATTATCCCCGGCCCGGGTGCGTCGGTGGGTGAGCACACCGGAATCAGCGATCAGGAAGAATGGCTTAGCTTCAGTGACATCAACGGTGATGACATCGCCTGGACGGACCTCGCCATCGATATTGCCCTCTGGGGCGAAGTGGACAAGGCGACCATCGCGAGCGCGGCCACTCATGCGCTTGGTGGCATCATTCTTACGTCCACCACCTGCCTGAACGAGCAGTTCCACAGTCTGACCGAGGAAGGCTTGATTCTCCTCTTCGCAGATGCGCTCCTGGAGTACCATCAGTCGCTCATAGCGTTCCTGAACCACTTCTTTGGGGACCTGATCCTCATATTCCGCAGCAGGAGTACCTGGCCGTGGGCTGTACTGGAAGGTGTAGGCAGAGGTGAAACGCGCCTTCTCCACCACATCCAGGGTCGCCTGGAAATCCTCCTCAGTCTCACCCGGGAAACCGACAATGATGTCAGTGGTGATGGAGGCATGCGGAATCTTGTCGCGGACCTCATCAAGAATGGCGAGGAACTTGGTGGAACGGTAAGAGCGACGCATCTCCTTGAGCACCTTGTCCGAACCTGACTGCAGCGGCATGTGCAGCTGCGGGCAGATATTCGGGGTCTCTGCCATCGCGTCGATGACATCGGAGGTGAACTCAGCCGGGTGAGGGCTGGTGAAACGAACACGCTCCAGCCCCTCGATATCACCACAGGCACGCAACAACTTGGAGAAGGCCGAGCGGTCCCGCTCCAATTCCGGATCCACGAAGTTCACGCCATAGGCGTTGACGTTCTGGCCCAGCAGAGTCACCTCGGAGACACCCTGGTCAACCAGGGCCTGCACCTCCGCAAGGATGTCACCTGGACGACGGTCCTGTTCCTTACCGCGCAGCGCCGGGACGATGCAGAAGGTACAGGTGTTGTTGCAGCCGACAGAGACAGAGACCCAACCGGCATAGGCGGATTCGCGTTTGGCGGGAAGAACTGAGGGGAACTGCTCGAGAGAATCGACAATTTCCACCTCTGCCCTGCTGTTGTGGGCGGCACGGTTGAGCAGCGTTGGCAGGGACCCGATGTTGTGGGTGCCGAAAACAACATCCACCCAGGGAGCCTTCTTGACTACGGTGTCCTTATCCTTCTGCGCTAGGCAGCCACCCACTGCAATCTGCATGCCCGGATTCTCATCCTTGACCGCACGCAGATTGCCCAGGGTTCCATAGAGACGCTTATCCGCGTTCTCACGGACCGCGCAGGTGTTGAAGACGATGAGATCCGGGGTCTTCTCCACGTCGACTGAAACATAGCCGGCCTCTTCCAAAAGGCCGGAGAGACGTTCAGAGTCATGCACATTCATCTGGCATCCGAAGGTTCGGACCTCATAGGTACGCGCAGCAGTGCTGCCCGCCCCGCCTGCACCATCAGCCGTGAGGGTCAGTGCTCCGGAGTCTGTTGTGGAGCCCGTTTCAACATTTCCTGGCTGGATGGTGTTCTGGCTGGGATTGGTGTTTGTCTGCTGGGTATTCATCTGCTGCGTCACGGGTGCATATTGTATCGGGCAGGCGTCAACTGACATAAACGGCTGTTCGAAGAGTGTTGGATTTGGGACAGCGGTGGCTCATCATCTCGAAAATGCCCATGTTCCATATGATCAACCGGTAGTTTCTCCCCATACTAAATATTGACCATCCCCACAGTCATCCCTCCCCCTGATGAGATATCGATTGCGCCGACCACACTCTCACACCACCCCGAAATCAGGCATGGCACACATAACATGCACCCTTAGCAGACATTTACCTATTGAGCGATAGATAATTATATCGGACAGAAACGGGGAAAGTCCCCCCATTTACCCCCTGAATGAGCTGGGAAAACCCACATATCATCACAAAACAGATTTCAAAATGGACTCATTCACAGAATACGCACCCACATGAGCCAACACTGCCCTATGCTATTGCTATGACGCAGACCACAAACCATCAGATGATCAAGATGACGGGAGTGCAGAAGTTCTTTGATGACTTCCAAGCACTCACGGACATCAATCTTGAGGTTCCTGCAGGGCAGGTTGTTGTCGTACTAGGCCCATCCGGTTCAGGAAAATCCACCTTGTGCCGCACAATCAACCGCCTCGAAACCATCGAGGAGGGCACCATCGAAATCGATGGTGAGATTGTTCCAGAGGAAGGCAAGGGGCTGGCCAAGCTCCGGGCTGACGTGGGGATGGTTTTCCAGTCCTTCAACCTGTTTCCGCACCTGACCATCAAAGACAATGTCACCCTGGGCCCCATCAAGGTGCGCAAGATGAAGAAGTCCGAGGCCTCCGACCTCGCGATGAAGTTGTTGGAACGCGTCGGCATCGCCAACCAGGCGGAAAAATACCCGGCACAGCTGTCCGGTGGACAGCAACAGCGCGTGGCGATCGCCCGCGCACTGGCGATGAACCCGAAGATCATGCTTTTTGACGAACCAACCTCCGCCCTCGACCCTGAGATGGTCAATGAGGTCCTGGACGTCATGGCCAGCCTGGCCAAGGAAGGCATGACCATGGTGTGCGTCACCCACGAGATGGGATTCGCACGTAAAGCCGCTGACCGTGTGCTTTTCATGTCCGACGGCGCCATCGTGGAGGACTCCAACCCGGAATCCTTCTTCACCAACCCCCAGACCGATCGAGCCAAGGACTTCCTGGGCAAGATCCTCGCCCACTAATTCCCTTTTCCTTCCTTGAACGTCATCCTCACCACCGCTGGCCTTAAATCAGCGATCACACACATCAGGAGCAACCATGTCGAATAAGCGCATGATCACTCGAATCGCCGCTATTGCCAGCGCAGCTGCACTCACCGGCGTCACCCTCACCGCCTGTGGTGATTCCAGCGACGGTGGCGAAGGCCTGCTTTCAGCCATTGAAAACGGAAATGTCACGCTCGGCACCAAGTATGACCAGCCGGGCCTCGGCCTCCGCAACCCGGACAACTCCATGAGCGGCCTGGATGTTGATGTCGCCCAGTACGTGGTTAACTCCATCGCTGATGAAAACGGCTGGGACCACCCATCCGTTGAGTGGCGTGAAACCCCATCCGCCCAGCGTGAAACCCTCATTCAGAATGGCGAGGTGGACCTGATCTCCGCGACCTACTCCATCAACCCGGGCCGTTCCGAGTCCGTGAACTTCGGTGGACCCTACCTGCTCACCCACCAGGCACTGCTGGTCCGCGAAGACGATGACCGCATCGAGACCCTCGAAGACCTCGAAGATGGCCTCATCCTCTGCTCCGTCACCGGCTCCACCCCTGCGCAGAAGGTCAAGGACGTCCTTCCCGGAGTCCAGCTCCAGGAATATGACACCTATTCCTCCTGTGTGGAGGCACTGAACCAGGGCAACGTCGATGCCATGACCACCGACGCCACCATCCTCTTCGGCTACTCCCAGCAGTATGAAGGCGAGTTCCGCGTGGTGGAGATGGAGCAGGATGGCGAGCCATTCACCAACGAGTACTACGGCATCGGCCTGACCAAGGACGACACCGAGGCAACCGATGCTGTCAACGCAGCACTCGAGCGCATGTACGCCGACGGCTCCTTCCAGCGCTTCCTCACCGAGAACCTCGGCCAGGATTCCGTGGTGGTTGAAGAGGGCACCCCTGGTGACCTCTCCTTCCTCGATGACTGACCCGCAGGGGCTAGACGCCTGATACCAATGCGTGGCGCTCCTGAAACCCCCAGGGGCGCCACGCTATTTCTTTCTAGACCTCATTCCTTAGCGAGGAGAACTTTCCCATGAGTACATTGTGGGCGGATCTGGGTCCGTCGCTTCTTCCAGCATTCTGGGTGACCATCAAACTCACCTTCTACTCCGCCATCGGAGCAGTGATTCTTGGCACCATCCTCACCGCGATGAGAGTGTCACCGGTGAAGATTCTGCGCACCCTGTCCACGGCATATATCAATACCGTTCGAAACACCCCTCTGACTCTGGTAATCCTGTTCTGTTCCTTCGGTCTGTATCAGAACCTGGGTATGTCGCTTGCCTCACGCGACAGCTCAACCTTCCTGACGGACAATAATTTCAGGCTGGCAGTACTGGGTTTCATCCTCTACACCTCATCCTTTGTTGCTGAATCACTGCGTTCAGGCATCAACACGGTGCACTTTGGTCAGGCAGAAGCCGCCCGCTCCCTCGGACTGGGTTTCACCGACATCTTCCGCCAGATCATCTTCCCGCAAGCTGTTCGTGCGGCAATTGTCCCGCTCGGCAACACCCTGATCGCCTTGACCAAGAACACCACCATCGCCTCGGTGATTGGTGTGGGTGAGGCCTCCCTGCTGATGAAATCCACCATTGAGAACCACGCCAACATGCTCTTCGTGGTGTTCGCGATCTTCGCGCTCGGATTCATGGTCCTCACCCTGCCCATGGGTCTGGGGCTTGGCAAACTCGCAGAGAAGATGGCGGTACAGAAATAATGTCTAGTTCCGCACGCGCAACAGTTCTCTATGACGCCCCCGGCCCCAAGGGACGCCGACTCAACCTCATCATCACCGCCACCACCATCATCCTGGCGTTTCTCATCCTGTTTTGGGCAGGCAGCATCCTGCTGGAAAATGGCCAGCTTGATGCAGCCAAGTGGAGTCCATTCACCAACTCCCAGACATGGACCACCTACATCCTCCCCGGCCTCTGGGGCACCTTAAAGTCTGCAGTCTTCTCCGTGATCCTGGCACTTGTCATGGGTACACTCCTGGGACTGGGCAGAATCTCCGAGCTGCGGGTGTTGCGCTGGTTCTGCGCCATCATTGTGGAAACCTTCCGCGCGATCCCCGTGCTGATCCTCATGATTTTCGCTTACCAGATGTTTGCCCGCTACAACATGGTGCCCTCAAGCCAGTTGGCTTTCGCGGCTGTGGTCTTCGGCCTGACCATGTACAACGGCTCCGTCATCGCTGAAATCCTCCGCTCGGGAATCGCATCACTGCCCAGGGGACAGCGGGAAGCATCAATCGCACTGGGCCTGTCTGCCCGTCAGACCACCTGGTCAATCCTTCTCCCCCAGGCTGTAGCCGCGATGCTCCCGGCACTGATCGCGCAGATGGTCATTGCCCTGAAGGACTCCGCACTGGGCTACCAGATCGGCTACATCGAAGTTGTCCGCTCCGGTATCCAGTCCGCTTCTGTCAACCGCAACTATCTCGCGGCCTTGGCCGTGGTTGCCGTCATCATGATCCTCATCAACTTCGGTCTGACTGCACTGGCTCAGCGCATCGAGCGCCAGCTACGTGCAGGTCGTGCCCGTAAGAACATCATCGCGAAGGTTCCAGAACAGCCCGACCAAGGCTTGGACACCAAGGACAATGTCAATGTTGATTGGCGCGACCCTGATTACAAGGAAGTCAAGTACCCTGGCCCACCGATGTAGACAACGGTGATGAATCAGGGCTTCCCGGCCACTGCCCCTTCATGGTGGGCAGTGGCCGGATTTTTCTTCTGACCAGAACTTCTGGCTAGTTGCTTTCCAGGTCTGCAATACGGTTGTCCAGAGCCTGGCGTGAAAGCTCCATCGACAGTCCTGCAGGAAAACCTCGACGAGCAAGGGCACCGATGATTCTCCTGAGTGCCTTGTCATAATCCGCACGGTCCTCTGGGATCCGTGATTCACTGCGGGCTTTCTTCTCCGCCACGGCACGAGCGGTTTCCTGCTCATCATCAGAATCAATCTGTTCCAATGCCAGCGCACGTGTCTGGGAATCCACCCCTTTATCACGGAGCTCCATGTCTAGAGCCCGGACAGATTTCCCCCGACGCTGTGCCCGCTGGCGGACCCACTCCCGGGCAAAAGCTTCATCATCAATAAGTTTTGCCCGGGTGAGATCTCCCAGGACCTCATTGATGATTTCCTCTTCGAAGTCCAGCGCAAGCAGACGTTTATGTAGCTCACTGCGGGAGCGGGCTCGTTGATCAAGAAGCAAGAGGGCACGACGTCTGACTGTCGCCTTCTTTTCCTCTGCCTCATGGTCAAAGAATCCACTGGTTTCCCCTGCATTCTGACGCTCGGTGAATTCTTCCAGGGCAATACGTAACTTCTCTAACTTCTGTGCCTGTAGTTCTTCTCTGTGCACGGTGCGATCATGATCCCTGGTCATGGGAAGTGGGGCCCTCCTGTGGTGGCAGAAATTCCACTGCAGGCGGTGTGCCAGGGAGGATTGTCCTCGGCACACCGCCTGCAGATGGTAGGTTCTTACAGTGTTATCGTCTGTGACATACGCCCTGCTGTTTCTTAGTTTGCAGGGGACCCGCCATCATCATCGTCTTCATCATCGAAATCAACATTCGGAATGAGTTCCACTGGATCATCGCTCAGGTCGTCAGTAGCGTTTGCATACTTTCCAACACCGAGCTTCTTGAAGATTTTCTCTTCGATCTCGTCTGTGAGTTCTTGGTTTTCCTTGAGAAACAGGCGTGCCTTTTCCTTACCCTGTCCCAGCTGCTCACCTTCATAGGTGAACCAGGAACCGGACTTCTTGGCAATGCCATTGTCCACTGCAAGGTCAATAACGGAGGACTCACGGGAGATGCCCTCGCCATAGATGATGTCGAACTCCGCAATCTTGAATGGTGGGGAGACCTTGTT
>NZ_CALZFS010000009.1 GCF_945649885.1 uncultured Corynebacterium sp.
CTCGCCCCGCACTGCCTGATATTGGCGCCGAGGGGATGTGTGCGTTGGCTAGTGCCTCTTTGATCCATGCTACTGCCCGAATCATCCGTTTACATCCATCGACCCGTCAGGTGGCAGAAGGGGTGGGGACAAAGAATCATCCCGCCGGTTCCTCTCGGATCCAGCGGGATGTTAAAAACTTAATGGTTTCATCTTACCTATGGAGTAAGAATCTTCTCAACTCCGAGTCCGGCGACGAAGTCCACGCCGGAAACCAGGGCTGTGAGGATGACCAGGAAAACCAGCACGACGATGGTGTAAATAACCATCTGACGTACAGTCGGCCAGATGACCTTGCGTACTTCACTGACGACCTCAGGAAGGAAAGATATAACTCCGCCGCCAAACTTGGCTTCACCGGAAGCAGCAGGAGTTGCAACAGCTACTTTCTTAGCCTCATAGGAAGCTGTGGAAACACCTGATAGCTGACGCTTACCAGTCGGACGTGAGGTTCCACTCACGCCATTATTCTGATCGTCGCTCAAGGCACTCCTCAGGTTGAAAAACTTTGCAGGGGCGACAGGACTTGAACCTGCAACCTACGGTTTTGGAGACCGTTGCTCTGCCAATTGAGCTACGCCCCTATACACTGCAGTGCTCTGCAGCAGGGATAACCATACCAGAATACTTAAGCCTCGTTGGAAACGTGACCAAGAACTCTTTAATGACATCCGGGTTTGTGCGAAAAAACACCGCACCGGGGTCAGTGAACTGACACCAGTGTGCGGTGTTATACCCCTAAGGATCTTCCGCGGTAGCGATGGCGAGAATTGAACTCGCGACACAGCGATTATGAGTCGCTTGCTCTACCACTGAGCTACACCGCCATTATTGCTCATCCCCACGATGAACCGGTTGGGTGCCGCAGGAGAAAAACAATTGAGCCCCCTAACAGAATCGAACTGTTGACCTTTTCCTTACCATGGAAACGCTCTACCGACTGAGCTAAGGGGGCATCGACTTCTCTGGGAACTGGAGGCTATGTTGTTTGCCCCGTTCCGTTGAAGCCTTAAGAAGATTAACCCGAAGTGCTCACACAACACAAATCCGCAGCTTAAAGAAGGTTTTTACACACTCCCCAAAGCACATTGAGCGCCCTTGGATGCTCATTGGCGCTCAACGCCATGGAAACCGGCCCGAAACCCGGGATTCTCGCCAGACCGGGATTCTCGCCAGAACTGAGCCTCCACTGCCATTCCCGGGGAAGTTCCTCCCTCCCCCACACCTCTGAACCATCAGCAGTCCGGGCACCCACCAGAAGGACCCTCAGCACTGCCCTGCTCCCATATCTGAAATCCCCGCGCAGAACCCCCTACAACGCACGTTCCCCCCTCAGGCAGCACTTTTATCCCCTACACGTCCTTGCAGCGCCTCCACGGCCGTTCCGTGGGGAAGTGGGAGTGGGATGGTTCAAGGCCCAGGGAAGGCACCCCCCACAACAGTGGATCAGACCCCACATCCCCGAATCCCGGGAAACACAAAACACCCACCGAAACATAATTTCGGTGGGTGTCAATTGTGCCAGATGTAGGATTTGAACCTACGAAGGCATAAGCCGGCGGATTTACAGTCCGCTTCCATTGGCCGCTCGGACAATCTGGCATGCACTGTTTGGTGCGGTTCACACTTTACTATGAATGGGCGACCATTATGCAAATCGCCTGGTCATGTGGGGTGTTTTAACCTACGCGCTGGACGGTGAAGACCGCGAGGTTACGCAGGGCGTCCTTGACGGAGCTGTCCGGGAGGCGATCCAGTTCGGCGTTGGCCAGGTCCATGTAGCGATGGACGTCGGCAAGCGCCTTCTGGCGGCCCTGGGATTTGGCCAGCAAACCAAGCACATGGTTGACGGTGTCATCGTCGGTGATGGGGCCGGTGAGGATCTCACGTAGTTCTGCGCCGACCTCGGTTTCTTCACGCATGGCGTAGAGGACCGGGAGGGTGAAGACACCTTCACGGAGATCTGTGCCCGGGGTTTTACCAGATTCATCGGTGTCGGAGAAGATGTCGATGATGTCATCGACGATCTGGAAGATCATGCCCACGGCGGCACCGAATTTCTTCAGTGCATCCACGTGTTCCGGATCGGCATCAGCATGCAGGGAACCGAGGTAGCCCGCAGAGGCGATGAGAACACCGGTCTTTTCGCGGATGACCTCCATGTAGTGCTCGATGGGGTCCCCGTCGCGGGGGCCGACAGTTTCCCGCATCTGGCCGGTGACCAGCTCGCCGAAGGTCTCGGCGAAGTGCGCGACAGTGTCCACGCCCAGCTGGCTCATGAGCCTGGAGGCATGTGCCAGCAGGATGTCACCGGCGAGGATCGCCACGGAGTTGTCCCAGCGGGCATTGGCACTGGGGACTCCCCGGCGCATGGTGGCTTCATCCATCACGTCATCGTGATAGAGGGTGGCCAGGTGGGTGATCTCGACAACCACGGCCGCCTGCACCACTTTGTCGGATAGTGCGTGGCGGCCGAACTCGGAGGCCAACAGCGCAAACATGGGGCGAAAACGTTTTCCGCCGGCACGGGTGAGGTGCATGACTTTATCCACCAGGAAGTCTGCTCCGGTGGACAGTTCGGCAGTGAGGAGATCCTCCACCTGCTGCATCGCGTCATTGATCCGTGCGGTTAGCGCTGGATCACCAAACTCGACCTGAGTTGCGCCATTGTTTGACGCACCTTCTTTTCCGAGCCCGTGGGAACGGGTTGGAACGGTTCGGCCGCTACTCATTCATCGCTACCTTTGGTGATCGGGAGTGGATTCCTCGGGTTTGGGCCACGGGGAAACCATAAACTGGACGTTAAAGCTTTCCGTTTAACCGTAGTCCACAGCGGGCACTTGAAGCATCCTGGGGTGGCTTTCGGCTGCTGTCCCCTGCGACAATGGAACGCGTGTCTGTTACTTCCGGTGTTTCTCACTCATCCTCTCACGCCTGCGATGTCCTGGTTATCGGCGGTGGTCCCTCTGGTTCAGCTGCGGCTGCGTATGCAGCCAGGCAGGGGTTGTCAACGCTGCTTATCGACGCCTCCTCCTTCCCCCGCGATAAAACCTGCGGTGATGGACTGACCCCGCGGGCCATCCACCAGCTCAATAAGTTGGGCCTGGGTGAACAGATCACGTCCTCCTATGCCAACAAGGGTTTGAAGCTGCATGGCTTCGGTGGATCAGTAGAGGCTCCGTGGCCGGATTCTGTCTTTGGCACACAGGGCTCTGCCATGACACGTGCGGGTTTTGACAACCTGCTCTTTGAGTTCGCGCAGTCTCATGCAGAAGTCACCACCTGGGAGAATGCCACTGCTGAAGCTCCGGTGTTCATCGGTTCCCGCCTGAGTGCTGTGGAGGTCAACCACCAGGGACAGCTGCGCACTGTGCAGGCCAAGCATGTGATTGTGGCTGATGGTGTGCGCTCCACCTTCGGTAAGAAGCTGGGCCGGATCTGGCACCGCGGTGAGGTCTATGGCATTGCGGCACGCTCCTACTGCTCCTCCCCCATCTCTGATGAACCGTGGATCCATTCTCATCTGGAACTGCGTGACGCTGATGGGACTGTGCAGCCAGGTTATGGCTGGATCTTTCCCTTGGGTGATGGGACCGTGAACTTAGGCTGTGGTGCACTATCTACTGATCAGCGCCCGGCTAAGGTCAACACCAAGAAGCTGTTGAGTTTCTATGCCTCCCAGCGCCGTGAGGAATGGCAGTTGGGCACAGAGGAGCAGGTGGCCTCTGCGCTGCTACCCATGGGTGGTGCCGTGTCCAATGTGGCCGGCCCCAACTGGATGCTCATCGGTGATTCCGCAGCGTGTGTGAACCCCCTCAATGGTGAGGGCATCGACTATGGCCTGGAAACCGCAGAGCTTGCCGTCGATCTGATCGCTGCCCACCCACAGCGGGATCTCACCCTGCTGTGGCCACACATCCTCAAAACTCATTATGGGGAGGCGTTCATGCTGGCACGCACCGCAGCACGCCTGCTCACCTACCCCACCTTCCTGCCGATGATGGGACCACTGGCCTTCCGTGGACCGTTGCAGAAGGCCGCCATGCCGGCTGCAGCACGCCTGATGGGCAATCTCATCACCGCGGAGGACAAGGACATCCTGGCCCGTGGTTGGCGTCTGGCCGGCAGCACCGTTGCCGCAGCCCGCCGGGGCTCCCCCCTGTGGAGCTCCACCGTCTAATCAGACAGAAGACCCCGGCAGTTCAAAACTGCCGGGGTCTTCTTATGCGCTTCTACAGCGGTTTGATGGCTGAATGCATGGCCACGATGCCGAAAGTGAGGTTCTGCCAACCACAATCAGACCATCCATTGGCGTTGATCTCCTGGGCCAACTGTTCCTGATCAGGCCAGGCACGGATGGATTCCGCCAGATAGATGTAGGCATCCGGGTTGGAGGAGACCACGCGTGCCACATTCGGCAGCAAACGCATGAGGTATTCCTTGTACAGGGTGCCAAACACCGGGATCACCGGGGTGGAGAACTCCGCCACGGTCAGACGTCCGCCGGGTTTGGTCACGCGTGCCATTTCCCGGAGTCCTGCGCGGAAGTCATGGATGTTGCGCAGGCCATAGGAGATGGTCACCGCGTCGAAGGTGTTGTCAGCAAAGGGCAGTTGCATGCCATCGCCGACCACCTTGGGAACGTCTCTGTTCTTACCTGCCGCCAGCATGCCCTGGGAGAAGTCACAGGCCACGCACCAGGCACCGGATTTTGCCAGTTCTTCGGTGGATACAGCCGTTCCCGCGGCCAGGTCCAGGACCTTCTCGCCTGGCTGCAGGTTGAGCCTTTCACGGGTGCGTCGGCGCCAGACGCGATCCTGCCCGAAGGACAGCACCGTGTTGGTGAGGTCGTATTTGTCTCCGACGTCATCAAACATTGATGCTACGTCGAAGGGGTCCTTGTCCAGAGATGCCTTAGCCACGGTGAATAGTCTAGGCCACCATCCTCAAACCCCGGTGTTATGCCTCAACACGGATGAGAGAATCGCTACGCACACCCAGCATGCGTGCCATCCACTGCGGTAGGCGAGCAACTTCAGCGTTGGGGCCGAAGAAGGTCAGTGGGATGCGACGCGAAAGTGCCACCACATCGGTGTAGTGCTGAAAGAGCTGTTCGCACAGTGCCTCCCAGGTCTTGTCCTTCACACCCTCGCGTGCCGCCAGGCGCATGGTGTCATGGCGGGTGTCATCGAGGATCCAGCGAGCCGCTGCAGGCAGGTTCTCACGGAATCCCACGACATCCAGCAAAAGGCCGTTGACGCCTTCGTCGATAAGGTCAATCGGACCACCAGCACGGGGGCCGATGGTGGGCACACCGGAGGCCTGCGCCTCCTGGATGGCCTGGCAGAAAGTTTCAAACTCACCGGGATGTACAAACAGATCCAGAGAGGCATAGGTGCGTGCCAGTTCCTCACCACCGAGTGCCCCGGTGAACACGGCATCCGGCATCATCTGCTGCAGATACTTGGCTTCGGGACCATCACCGACAATGACCAACTGGATATCCTCCAGCCCGGACAGGCTGATCAGACGCTCCACACCCTTCTCGGAGGCGAGACGCCCCACAAAACCCACCATCTTCTTCTCACCGGTGACATCCCAGGAACGACGCAGTACCTCACAACGCTTAGAGGGGTGGAAACGAACCGAATCCACACCACGGGCCCAGTGGAAGATGTCATTGATGCCATGATCACGCAACTCATCAATGCTCATCGACGACGGCGCCAGGGTGCGCTGACAGGTGTTGTGCACCGTGCGGATCCACTCCCAGCTGGCCGCAGCCAGAGGAGCCAGGTGATAACGCTGGGAGAAACCCGCCACATCAGTCTGATAGATCGCAATCGCGGGGATACGCAACTGACGGGCCGCAAATGCTGCAGCACCGCCGAGAACAAACGGGGAGGCCAGGTGGATGATATCGGGGTTGTACTCACGTAGAACACTGGTCACTGAGGGGAGAGGCACCCCGATGGGGAGGGAATCAATCAAAGGGACACGGACGGTGGGTACCCGGATGATTTCAAAACCCAGGTATTCGCCGATCTCCTCCTCAAATTCCCTCGCGCCGGGGGCGATGACCAGTGCCTCATGGCCGTGCTCCGCCAGGTATTCCAAAACTCGGAGTACCGAGTTGGTGACTCCGTTGACGTTGGGAAGGAAAGACTCTGCAACGATTGCTACACGCATGCGTTTTATTATCTCCACATCGTTCCATCCGGGCGGTGAACCCTGGATGGCTTTATCAAGAACTTTGTTTAATTCTTCTACCAAAGGGGATGAATTCCCCCTTAACCAGCACCGGCCACTCTAACCGTGCGCGGGGAAAACACCACTATCGGAAAAATCATGCGCGCCTGGTGAAGGAGCGCCTACCAATCAGTCCAACTGCAAACCATAATAGTCCCGCGATGACAGTGGCGACAGCCCCGACACTGAGCGCCGGGATGATCGACAGTGTCCATTCGCGGCCCTCCACCTTCACCAGTTCCGGTTCTGATTTGGCGTAGTTGACCCAGACGCGTTGGCCTTCACCCAGGCCGGTGGGATAAAGCAGACCGGTGGCCGGTGAGTGGAAGATACCGTCCTCATCCTGGAAGTCCACGGTGGTGCGGTAGCTGCCCACATTGGTCACCTGGGCCAGTGCGCGGCCACGGTCGGCTTCGATGGTGCGGTCATTGAAAAAGGCGCCCATCACAGTGGCAGCACAGCCCAGGATGGCGGCCACGTACAGGACGATCACCAGCTGGCGGGCCCTGCGTCTGATTCTTCCCCACTCCACTTAACGGACCTTGGAGGTCAGCTCACGCTGAAGTTCACGGCGGGTGTCACGCACGGTGCGGGCTTCGATGACGGTGAAGCCGGAGACCTCAGTGGTGTCCACCAGTGCCACGATGAGATCCTGCAGGTTATCCACCTCGCGGTGTTCCACCCCGTAGGCGGCACACAGGTCCGAGATTTCCACATCGTGTGGGGTGCCGAAGGCGCGTTCAAAGGCGGGGCGTACTCCCGGCGCGCCGGTTTCCAGCAGTTCGAAGATGCCGCCACCATTATCGTTGGCTACCACGATGGTGAGGTTTTCGGGGCGTGGTTCATCGGGTCCGATGAGCAGGCCGTTGGCGTCGTGGAGGAAGGCGAGGTCGCCGAGGAGTGCCACGGTGCGGGGTGCGCGGATTTCATCGGGGTGGCGGGACTGGATGGCCAGGGCGGTGCCGATGGCTTGTGCTACGGAGCCGTCGATGCCGGCGGTGCCGCGTGGTGAGAAGACGTCGACACCGTCGAAGGGCAGGCCGGTGATGCTCAGGTCGCGGATCGGGTTGGATGCTGCGGCGAAGACGGTGTCGCCGGTGCCCAGGGTGTCGGCGACTGCTGCTGCGACATGGAGGCCGGTGAAGCCGTGGTCGGGTTTTTCCAGGACCTCGCGGACGCCGTCGGCTGCCAGGGTGGAGGCGGCGTCGCAGATCTTCAGCCATTGCTTCTGCTGGGTGCCGGTGACTTTCACGCGGGTGCCCACGTGGTCGGCGTGGCGGCCGGGATCGGTGATCACCTCAGTGCGTGACAGGACGGTGAGCGTGATGTCGGGATCGGTCATCAGTTTGAGCACACCGCGGTGCAGGGTGGGGTGGCCGATCACGATCACCTGCTCGGGTCGAGTGTTGACCACATAGCCTTCTGCGGAGACCTGCTCCTTGATCAGGACTTCTGCGGCCAGGGGGTGCACCGGGTGGTAAGCCACGGGGGCGGTGGGTTCGGCGATGGTGGGGACATCCGCCAGGGCTTCAATGTCCCAGGCTTCATCACCGGCGATGACCAGGGTGTTCTGGGACAGGTCCACGGTGACTTCACCGTGGTCGATCCAGCGGTGTTCCCACTGCACCGGGGCGTGATGTCCGTGGCGTTCGGGTAGTTCGGGGCCCAGCAGTGGCATATCCAGTGCCACGTTGATGTGGTGGGGGCTCTGCGAGGCCCCTGTGGTCAGTGCTTCCGTGATGCGGGCCACATCATCGGTGGTGGTGATGGAGACGCTCCGGGCGAGTGTGCCAAAGATGTTGTGCTGATCAATGGTCTGGCTGGCACCGGTGCCGATCAGGTGTGCCGGGCGGTCAGCGGACAGCACGATGAGCGGGATGTGCCCATGGGCTGCTTCGGTGACTGCTGGAAGGCAGTTGGACACGGCGGTACCGGAGGTCATAATCACCGGTACCGGGCGGCGCTGGGTGCGGGCAAGGCCCAGGGCTAAGAAGGCGGCGCTGCGTTCGTCGATACGCACATGCACGCGCAGATCATCACGGGAGAGCACCTCAAGGGATAATGGTGAGTTCCGGGAACCGGGGCACAACACCACATCAGTGATATGTGGTTTGAGGGAGTTGATGACTTCGCGGGCAAGTTCTTGGGCAGGCGTAACGGACATGCCCGACAGTCTAGTTTGCGTTCAGGACAGAATAGGATTCACGCAGCCTGTCAAACCACCAGTCCCGCCTGTCGGCTGAGGCGGCGAGGGTGTCCAGGCGGTCGCTCTCCGGGGTGATCACCGTGGTCTCCATGAAGCCGTCAACGATTGTGTGGGGGGTGGCCACGTCTTCGATGAAGAACTGGGAGGTAGCAAGACCAGCGGCAGCAGGTGGGACGTCGAGGAGGTCGTCGTCATCAAGTTTGGGCAGTGCTGCCACCGCGGCCAGCCCGGCGTTCATTCCCACCACCGTGTCCAGCGCACTGGCCACCGTGATGTCCATGGTGCGTGCCCGCAGGTGCTGTGCCACCTCGAGCACGCGCTGCACTCCACCCAGCGGTGCGACCTTGACCACCGCGACATCTGCTGCGCGTAGCTCTGCCACCCGATAAGGGTCATCGGAACGACGGATCGACTCATCAGCAGCCACCCGGGCGAAAATACCCCGGCGCTGCAGGTTGGCCCGGACTTCTGCGAGTTCCTCCACCGTGGCGCAGGGCTGCTCCAGATAGTCCAGGGCTCCCAGCTGTTGGGCTGCTTCCAGGGCTTCCTGCACTGACCAGCCGGTATTGGCATCCACGCGGATCACCGCACCCGGACGGGCCTCGCGGACAGCATTCACACGTGCGATGTCATCAGCCAGGGTCTGTCCCTTTTCTGCCACCTTGACCTTGATGGTCCGACAACCGGGGAATTTCTCCAAGACCTGCGCCACCTCATGTGCCGGCACCGCCGGGATGGTGGCGTTGACCTCCACGTGGGTGCGCAGGGGCTCCGGAAAACCCTGCCATGCCGCCTCCAGGCCGGCCACCAACCAGGAGCTTGATTCCACGGCGTCATATTCCAGGAAGGGTGCGAACTCGCCCCAACCGGCCGGGCCGTCGATCAGCAGAGCCTCACGGGTGGTGACCCCACGGAACTTCACATTCATGGGCAGCGACACCACATGGGCGCGTTCGAGGATTTCATCAACAGTGGGAAGACTCATCATGGAAGTACAGCCTAGGGGGCGGTGGGCACTATGCCACCTATGGCTGCTCCCGGGGAGATTCATAACAATTTGGCCATATTAATCCTTCTGAGGTGCTTTCCAGGAAGGTGGAAGGCACGATGGGGAAGCATGAACACCCCTAAGGACAAAGTGAATATGCAGCAGATTCACAAGGCCAAGCTTGGTTGGAGCACTGTTGGCAAGAGCATCAACGCCCTCTACACCACCGGCGACTTCGCCACCGGCCTGAAGTTCGTCAACCTGATCGGTGCCTCTGCTGAAGCCAATAACCACCACCCCGACATCGAACTGAGCTACGACACCGTCAAGGTTTCCCTGACCAGCCACGATGTCGGTGAAATCACCGAACGTGACCTGGCCCTGGCGGAGATCATCAACAGCCACGCAGAAAGCCTCGGCTTCAAGAGGTCCCCCTAAACTCGAACTCAACTCCAACCTCACAACCATGGGTGGGTGGGCAGGCCAGTGCGTCTACCACCCACCTAAGCTGTATCCATGACCACTTATAGCACCGATAATCCCTTTGATGAGACCCAGTGGGAGACCGTCACAGGTTTTGAAAACCTCACCGACATCACCTACCACCGCCACGTGGGCACCTCACGCGTCGATGGCACCGTCCGCATCGCCTTTGACCGCCCCGAGGTCCGCAATGCCTTCCGCCCCCACACCGTGGATGAGCTCTACCAGGCACTCGATCACGCCCGCCGCACCCCAGATGTGGGCACCATCTTGCTCACCGGCAACGGCCCCAGCGCAAAAGACGGCGGTTGGGCATTCTGTTCCGGTGGCGATCAGCGCATCCGCGGCCGCTCCGGATATCAGTACGCCACCGAACACATCGATGATGATGCTTCCGCTGATTCCTCCACCGTGGACGCAGCGCGCGCCAAGGTGGAGGGTGGTCGCCTGCACATCCTGGAGGTCCAGCGGCTCATCCGCACCATGCCCAAGATTGTCATCGCCGTGGTCAATGGTTGGGCCGCCGGTGGCGGACATTCCCTGCATGTGGTGTGCGACCTGACGATCGCCTCCCGCCAGGAAGCTCGTTTCAAGCAGACCGACGCCGATGTGGGATCTTTTGATGCCGGTTATGGTTCCGCCTACCTGGCCAAGATGGTCGGCCAGAAATTCGCCCGCGAAATCTTCCACCTGGGCCGCACCTACGATGCCGACCGTATGCAGCAGATGGGTGCCGTCAACATCGTCGCTGATCACGCAGAGTTGGAAGAAGAAGCCATCCAGATGGCACGGGAGATCAACGGCAAGTCCCCCACCGCCCAGCGCATGCTCAAATTTGCCTTCAACCTCACCGACGACGGCCTCATGGGCCAGCAGGTATTCGCCGGCGAGGCCACCCGCCTGGCCTATATGACTGATGAGGCCGTGGAGGGCAAGGATTCCTTCTTGGAAAAGCGTGATCCAGACTGGTCAGAGTTCCCTTACTACTACTAAGGGTTGTGGGAGCCTTCCCCTTCAGGCGTTCTCCCGTGGTGGTGATTCACCCCGGGGGTTGGTGCCTGAGGGGGATTTTTGCTGCCTTTGTGCCGCTTGCCCTCTGCCTGCGTTGTTATTTCTCGACGCACCTCCTGAATTGGGTAATGCCGGTGTGCTGCTTGAACACTTATTCACGCCGGTGGCTGTAGAGAAGTTCATTTCTGATCCGCAACACCTTAAAACCCTTTGACACCAGAATTTTCCGTGGAGAGCATCCTCGAAGAAAAACTCTCTAATAGCGTTCGAATAGGTACTTTCCCCACCATTACACAAGAGTTAACCAAGAATTCATCTGTTTGGTTCTTTTATTCAACCCATATACTTCCCACGTCAAAATGCGAACTCCACGCACAGAATTCCGACAAAAGTGCACGTGAGAGTTTGGTCATGACCAACGATCATGAAATACCCAGTACATCCACTCCCCCGAAAACGGGGTTAGCAGCCACCCCCTGAACAAAGCTTTCCCAGCTCAGGGACATTTTCTGATGCTTAGAACACGCCCGGGATGGTGCATACTTCTGTGTCGTGACCGAGTTGATAATTTTGCTGATCGTGATCGTGACGGCCCTGGCCTTCGATTTCACAAATGGATTCCACGACACCGGCAATGCCATGGCAACGTCCATCGCAACCGGAGCCCTCAAGCCGAAGGTGGCTGTAACCCTCTCCGCAGTCCTCAACCTCGTTGGCGCATTCCTCTCTGTTGAGGTTGCTGCAACCGTGGCCAAGGGAATTGTGGACCTCGACCAGTTTGACCTCTCCAACCCCTGGGATTCCCACCAACTTCTCCTGGTGGTCTTCGCCGGTCTGATCGGCGCAATCCTCTGGAACCTGCTGACCTGGCTGCTGGGCATCCCCTCCAGTTCTTCCCATGCGCTTTTCGGTGGTCTCATCGGTGCTGCCATCGCATCCCTGGGATTTGGTGGCGTGGTCTGGGATGGTGTGCTGGCGAAGATGATCCTGCCTGCACTGGCCGCCCCGGTCGTGGCCGGCCTGGTTGCTGCCATCGGCACCTTCGCCGTGTACACAATCACCAAGACCGTTGCGGAGAAAGACAAGAACCGTTACTTCCGCTGGGGTCAGATCGGCTCCGCTTCCCTGGTGTCACTGGCCCACGGAACCAATGATGCCCAGAAGACCATGGGTGTCATCTTCCTGGCCCTGGTGGCCACCGGCCATGTCGGCACCGACGCCAATATCCCCTTCTGGGTCAAGGCGACCTGTGCCATCGCCATCGCGGTGGGCACCTACCTCGGTGGATGGCGTGTCATCCGCACCCTGGGCAAGGGACTCGTGGAGATCGATTCCCCTCAGGGCATGGCGGCAGAGACCTCTTCCGCAGCGATCATCCTGACTTCCTCCCACTTCGGCATGGCGCTGTCCACCACCCACGTGGCAACGGGCTCCATCATGGGAACCGGCATCGGCCGCAAGGGGGCCTCCGTGCGCTGGTCTGTTGCCGGCCGCATGGGTCTTGCCTGGCTGATCACCCTCCCGATGTCCGCACTGGTCGGCATCATCTGCTGGTGGATCGCACACGGTATCGGCATGTTCACCTCTGACCTGCTCGGCGTGCTCGTAGCCTTCGCCATCCTGATCGGACTGTCCTTCTACATGTGGCGGTACTCCCGCAAGGATCCGGTTGACCCCTCCAACGTCAACGAGGACTGGGATGAGGAGTCCAATGGTGTTGTTCCTACCCAGAAACAGGAGCCAAGCGCTGACGCACCTGCAAACACCACTGAAACAACCCTGCCTGCCACCAACACCGAGGAGACTAAGTAAATGAACTTCTCCAACCTTTTCGGAAGTCTGGTTGATGTCACGCTGGTGGGCATCCTTCTCGGCGCCGGTCTGCCAGCATTGTTTGCCGTAGGAATCCGCATGGCCCATGGCCCTTCCGCTGTCACTGCCGATGGCACGGTGTCACACCATGCCGGCCCATTGGGCAAGGCTGCGGCTGCGATCTGCTTCGGCATCATCTTCATCGCCGTCATGGCGGGCATCCTGTGGGTCACCAAATCCACGATCTTCCAGTACTCCGGCTGGGACATCTTCGGCACCGAGGTCTAAGCCCTCCACCTATCAACTCACCCCTTTCAGCCCTGGTAACGGGTCGACTTCTGCACAGTCGCCCGAACCAGGGCTTTTTGGCATCTAAAATGAACCTTATGAATGATCGACCAAATATTGCGTCCCGTGCCCTGAACTGGTTGCGCCAGGGTTACCCCTCTGGAATCCCCAACCATGACACTTTCGCCCTGTTCTACGTTCTGGAACGGGAGCTTACTGAGCAGGATCTCAATGAGCTGGTAGAGCTGATCATCGAGGAGGGGGAAGCCACCACATTGCGGGCCAAACCGATTACGCGTGAGCAGATCGGTGAGCTGATCACCCGTGTGCACAGTCAACCGCCGGAGGAGGAAGACATCACACGCATCCAGGAGCGCTTGAACACGGAGGGTTTCCCCACGCGCACCCCATAACCACAGCACACGCCCAGTAGTTGACATGGAAACTAATCCCGCGTAGCTTTGTTGCCCATGTCAACAATCAAAGAAATTGCCCTGCTTCTCTCCCGTGTCCTCTTCGGCGTCATCCTCATCGCCCACGGCTGGGACAAATTCCAGATCACCGGCCTGGAAGGTATCACCGGTTACTTCGATTCCCTCGGAATCCCGGCAGCCAGCCTCGCAGCACCTGCTGTGGGCGTCATTGAGCTCATCGGCGGCATCATGATCCTGCTCGGTGCCTTCACCCGCGTGGTCGCCGTCATCATCGCTGTGGTCATGCTCGGTGCCGCTGTCTTCGCGCACGCCAGCTTCGGCATCTACGCCGCCAATGGTGGCTGGGAACTGGTCGGCGCCATCGGCGCAGGCATGCTGGCACTGTTCGCCATCGGCGCCGGAGCCTGGAGCATCGATGCACTGATCGCACGCAACAAGTCCACCACCGCTGCAGATGAGAAGCAGCTCATCACCGCATAAGGCTCCACCACCCCACGACGACACCGGTATCAGTTGATATCGGTGTCATCGCCTTTTCCCACTAGACTCTCTTTCCATGAGCTATCGCATTCTCGAACCGTTGCCCGTTGACCCCGCCAACCCCGTGGCGATTCTGGGCGACCTCGAGGATGCCATCGCAGGCAGGCGCTCCTTCCTCCCCATCCCCGCCAAGGACCGCCCCCGTGCGCAGCAGCTGCGGGACTCCCAGAAGGCCGGCCAGCCGATTGATACAGAGATCGCACTGGTCATGGCCACTTCCGGGTCCACAGGAACCCCCAAGGGTGCACAGCTGACACCGGGTAATCTAGTCAGCTCCGCCGATGCCACACATCAATACCTGGGTGGGGAGGGCCAGTGGTTGCTTGCCATGCCCGCGCACCACATCGCTGGCATGCAGGTCCTGATCCGGGCGCTCATCGCCGGCGTGGAGCCACTTGCCCTCGACCTCAGCGAAGGCTTCCAGGTCCCAGATTTCGCCACCGCGGCAGAAGAGCTAAAAACCACCGGCGACCGGGTGTACACCTCGCTGACACCCTTGCAGTTAATCAAAGCCATGGATTCCCTGGAAGGCATCGATGCCCTGCGCCTATTTGATGCCATTCTCGTCGGTGGAGCCCCGACCTCACGCCCCACCCTGGATGCCGCCCGGGAACTCGGCATCACCGTGATCACCACCTACGGATCCTCTGAGACCTCCGGTGGCTGCATCTATGACGGTGTCGCCATCCCGGGTGCCAAGGTCCGCATCCGGGATTCACGCGTGGAACTGGGTGGTCCCATGATCGCGCGCGGTTACCGCAACTCACCCCGGCACGAGGATTTTTCCGAGCCAGGCTGGTTCCGCACCTCCGACATCGGAGAGTTTGTCGACGACCACCTCACCATCATGGGGCGCATGGATTCCATCATCGACTCCGGTGGGCTGAAGCTGCACCCCGAGGTGCTGGAAAAAGCCATCACAGACCTCGAGGGCATTGAAGGTGCCTGCGTGCTCGGTGTGCCGGATCAGCGTCTGGGACAGGCCATCGTCGCAGCGTATTCCGGCACCCTCTCCCCTTCTGAGGTCATCCGTGGACTGTCGGATCTACCACGCTGGCAACTGCCCAAGCAGCTCAAGCACGTGGAGGCACTGCCCATGATCGGCCCCGGCAAGGTTGACCGCCGGGCTGTCACGGCCTTGTTCTAATCCTCTGACTGACTGATCTCCACCAGCCGGGCGATATCCTCATCCCTGTAGACCTTGGAGATCTGTTCATCATTGCCACCCATGAGCGTGTTGCCCACCACGAGTGCGCCGACCTGGGTGGTGGGGACAACCGCGAAGTGTCGGGGCTGGGCATATACCTGGCGGATCGGGTGGCCGGAACGCAGGGCACAGACATGCAACCACACATCGTCGGCACGCTTACAGCTTTCCAGGAAGACATCACCTTGCTCCACCACGTAGTCGATGAAGGTCGTGGGATATAAAACACCGGAGACCCCGGTGGCAAAGTGCAGGAAGGATGCCTCGGAGGTATCGGTCGCAGTCCACTTGATATAGGGGAGCATCTTGCCGTCGCGAAGCTCAATGCGGTGGGCACGGTAGGCCACCACGGCGTCATTACGTAGATCTCCGATGAAGTGGAGTCGCTGGAGGAACCACTCTGGATAGATCATGTCATCATCGACAGTGGCCACCCGCACGCCGGTGCCCTGCAGCTCACGGAACTGGCTCCAGTACTTGGTGTGGGGCCCGTAGGAACCATCGCTGCACCTGACCTGGAGACCACGTCTGACCAGGCGGTGAACCGTATCCGGCCACTGCGCATGGAAATCATCCTCATCCAGCCACAACACGATGGGGGCCTTCTCATGGCCGCGCGCCACCGATTCGATGGTGAAATGCACCTGGTTGATGCGTTTTCCATGGGTGGTGAGGGAGACAACAACCTCACCCTCCGCCGGGATCCTGCTCTTGGAGACCCTGTTCAGCACCGCGAGGGGAAGCATACGCAACAGGGTCAGGAAGATATTCGCCACCTGCCTGACCACATAACCGATCCACATGCGTTTCCCTCCACCTCCGCCTGACTCCATAGCAACGTCTACTTCCTTACCCAGAACACAATAGCCTTTAAGCAGGTTTTCAGACTGGAACGAAGGCTGCGACACCCATCACGCCCTGAGTTTTTCCACGGGTTTCCCACGCTCACGGGGTGAAAACCACGACATATTTCGACCATTCATGGGCCATGGGGGAAGATGACTACATGTCTTCGACCGTTCCCC
The DNA here is from genome assembly GCF_945649885.1 of uncultured Corynebacterium sp. Taxonomy (GTDB): domain Bacteria; phylum Actinomycetota; class Actinomycetes; order Mycobacteriales; family Mycobacteriaceae; genus Corynebacterium. The sequence continues at coordinate 16,283 of NZ_CALZFS010000009.1, forward strand.
ATGAGTCCTCCGCCACCGCAGCCCACTGGCTGGAAGGTGCCCGCCCCCGCACCTGGGCCAACGCCTTCGCCCCCGTGATCGTGGCTTCTGGTGTCGCAGCTTTCCACGGCGGTTTCCTGTGGTGGAAGGCCCTGCTCGCCCTGGTGGTGGCCTGGGCCCTGATCATCGGTGTGAACTACGCCAATGACTACTCCGATGGCATCCGCGGCACTGATGAGGACCGCACCGGCCCCCTGCGTCTGACGGGTTCCGGACTGGCCCAACCCGGTGAAGTGAAAAAAGCCGCCTTCATCAGTTTCGGCATCGCCGGTATCGCAGGACTGGCACTGAGCATCACCAGCGCCTGGTGGCTGGTCGCCATCGGTGTCATCTGCATCCTGGGCGCCTGGTTCTACACCGGTGGCTCCAAACCCTATGGTTACATGGGACTGGGCGAGGTGGCGGTCTTCGTCTTCTTCGGCCTGGTGGCGGTGCTGGGTACTGAATTCACCCAGCGTGGTGCCATCAGCTGGATGGGACTGGCTGTGGCCGTGGGTGTGGGTTCCATCTCAGCCGGTGTGAACCTGGCCAATAACATCCGTGACATCCCCACTGATACTGAGACCGGCAAGATCACCCTGGCGGTCCGCCTGGGTGACCCTGGGGCTCGCCGGGTTTATCTACTGTTGGTGTCCATGCCCTTTGTCATGTCGGTGGTCATCTCCTTCACCACTCTCCCTGCTCTCCTGGGGCTCATCGCCCTGCCCCTGGTGGTTCTGGGTGCGCGCCCCATTCTGAAGGGCGCGGTGGGCAGGGAGCTGATTCCGGTCATCGGTGCCACCGGTCGTGCCATGGCGATCTGGGCGCTGCTGAGCGCCTTCGCACTGGCTTTCCTGGGCTGAGATCAGTCACAAAGCTAAAGGGCTGCGGGTGGGAGATGCTCTCCCCTCCACAGCCCTTTTTCCTGCCTTGGTTCAGCGGTCTGCCAGTTCGTTCTGGACCCATTGCTTATGGGCCTTGCGCTGGGCATCCCACTGCGCTACCGCAGAGGTGGCATTGAGCCGGAGATTATCAAACACCAGCATCGACAAGGGGAACGCCACAATCAATGCCAGCATCGCAGAGATCAACAGGGGCACTGGGGAGCTGATCAGCAGGGCGATGCCATGGATGATGGCGGTGAGGACGATGAAGAGCAGGATGCGTGCCGCTGCGTAGATGATGACGTTCTTACGGGCGGAGCGCTGGACCGCCTGGTCGAGCACTGGGGGCTGGTTACTGATGGACTCACTCACAAATATCAACCCTACTCAAACAAATAGCGAATCATCGAATACGGTTTTAACAGCAGTTTTACGTATTGTTGGGAGAAAGACATTTTAAAGGAGGACAACAGTGGGAAGGCTTCTTATTTTTCTGCTCATCATTGCGGCAGTGGTCCTGCTGTGGATGGCGTTCAAACCATCAACCTGGAAGCGCAATCAACAGCAGATAAGGGCTGAGGCAGCACCGAAGCAGGTCAAGGGGCCTGATGATGATGAGGATTTTCTCTGGACCATTGAGAAGAACCGCTTCAAGGAACGCCGTGCCCAGGAGGCTGCCCGCGAAGAGGAGGAAGAGCGGATGAAACGTGCCCGGGAGCGGTATGAGACCCCGGAAAACGGCGATTCAGGCACTCCAGACAGCGGCACAGCTGGGGACACTCCTGAACAACCCTAAGAAAGCTACGCAGTTTAGGCTTCCCTGAAAAACCCACCCCGAGGTTAACTTAGGTGAGGCATACCTCTATAGTGTTGCTATGATGTCTGTTCGCACACTGTCTCAACCCGCTCAGATCCCACAGTCCGAGGAGGCTCACCCGGTGGAGTGTCTTTCACAGGAGCTCCTCCAGCACACTGAGCAGGTCAGTTGTTTCTTCAAGGCTCTGGCAGATCCCACCCGGCTCACGATTCTCTATATGATCGCAGCCCAGGGAACTCGTCCCATCACCTCCAATGTCCTGTCACAGTCACTGGATATCTCCGCGCCCACGGTGACACACCACATGAAGAAGTTGTTGGCAGCGGATCTGGTTACTCGGGAGCAGCAGGGCAAATGGGCCTTCTACTCCATCCATGAGGACAGCATGGATACCGTGAACCAGATCTTCGCGCACACCCTGCCCAGCGAGGACACGGCCTCGACAAGGGCCTAAGGACGAAAATGATCCCCCTGGACTTGGAGAAGTCGTCCAGGGGGATCATTTTTGTTTGTCTAGTTCAGGCCCGCGTAGGAGTGCAGACCGGAGACGACCATGTTGATGAAGAAGAGGTTGAAGATCATGGTGGCCAGGGCCAGGATGTTGATCCATGCGGCCTTGGAGTCACGCCAACCCACAGTCGCGCGGGCATGCAGGTAACCGGCATACAAGATCCAGGTGATGAAGGAGACGGTTTCCTTCGGGTCCCAACCCCAGAAACGACCCCAAGCTGCTTCTGCCCAGATGGCACCGAGCACCACACCCAGGCCAAACAGTGGCAGGGTCCAGATGGCGGTCTTGTAGGCCAGGTTATCCAGGGTCTTAGCCGATGGCAGTGGTTTGACCACCGAACCGAAGAAGCCCTTCTCACGGCCCTTGGGCTGCCACATGCGCAGCAGGTAGAGGATGGAGGCGATACCGGAAACCATGCCGATCGACGCACCGATGGAGACGGTGGAGACGTGGATCGGGAACCAGAAGGACTGCAGTGCCGGAACAACCGGTGCTGAGTCGGAGTAGAGTGCGGTGCCGCCATAGAAGAGCAGCGCGATCATCGGGGTGATCACCCAGGGCCACATCACGCGGAACTGTGGGCGCTGCAGCACGAAGGCGGCTGCCAGCATGACACAGAAGGTGACCACGAGGATGTACTCGTAGAGGTTGCCGAAGGGGAAACGGCTGGCCGAGAGGGAACGCAGCACGATGGAGACCAGGTGCACGATGACACCGAGCCACACCAGGGACTGCGTCATGTTGGCCAGTTTGTGGGAGCTGGCTTCACGTGCGGCCAGTTCCTCGTCCTTGATCAAGCCGTCGTTGATGTCATCTGCACCCGGCAGATCGTGGTGTTCATCATCAAGGTCATCAGCTGAGCCGACGCCACCGGCGTTGACCAGCTGCTTGACGCGTGTGGCCTCACGGCGGGCATCGATGACACCCTGGATGCGCACGTAGTACACCAGGGACAGAATCAGTGCCAAGGCGTAGATGATGAAGGCGGTTCCGAATGCAGTATCCGAGAATGTCGCATACGTCTGGTTAACCGGCATGGGATTAATCCACCCTATTCATTGAAATACTTGTGATTTTATTGACACCCTACCCGCTTGAACCAAGGGAAACTAATGTTCAGGCGGGAGTGGTGAGAAACTGTGAACTACCTGTTCAGGTAGGTGAAAATGCGGTGAGGCTAGTCACGGTCCTCATCGTCGAAGTAGACCTCGTCTTCATCGTCGACTTCTTCCAGGCCGAGCAGTTTGCGGTGGATCTCCTCGTATTCGGAGCCCCAACCTGCACGGTCGGTACGTGCCAGGCCACCGGTTTCCACGCGGGTGCTGCCGTCATCCTGCGGGTAGAAACGCACCCACACACGACGACGGCGGATGGCCAGGGAGCCCACCAGTGAGGCCAGCGAAATCGCGGTGGTCACCAGGACCCACACCTGGAGGGGGTCCTTACTGATCTGGTAGTTCGCAAACTCGGAGGCACCGTCGAAGGAGACCTCGGTGCCGTCGTCAAGCGTCACGGTGTCGCCTACCTGGAGGTTGACGCGTTCAATCTTCTGCAGCTGGCCACTGTGCATCAGGGAGGGGTCCAGGCTGAACAGGTTCTGTCCCACCCCGGTGTCCAGGCCGTTGTCACCGCGGTAGATGTCAATGGCTACCGCCGGGTCACGCATGGCCGGATAGGAGGAGGTGAGCAGTTCATTGTTCTCCCCTTCCCAAGCGGCAGTCGGTGCGAACAGGCCCTGGATGGCCAGCTGGTTCTGACGGCGTTCGTAGAGATCCGGGAAGACACCTGCCGGTGGATCAAAACGCATCACGCCAGAAGACAGGAAGAAGGTCGGATCATCCGGGCGCCACTGCACGGTCTGCGTGCGGGTTTCACCATTGGGCCAGGTGACAGTGAAAGTCGGTGCAAAGCCGTGGCCCTGCAGGTAGACGCGGTCCCCTTCGATGCGCAGCGGGTGGTTCACACGCAGCTCATAGTCGGTCCAGGTTTCCGGATCGTTGAAGATCTCATCACCGATGGCATAGGAGATATTGGAACGGAACATCTCCGCCTGTCCGTTGGGCAGGTAGTCGGCGCTGAAGTCATGTGCTTCAAAGCAGAAGGTGGTCAACCCGGTGCCATCGAAGTTCGCACCAGCCCGGAAGGAGTCGAAGTTGGCGGTGGCGGTATTACAGAACGTGGAGTTCTGTGAATGCTGCTCACCGTCGGTGACCACGATGACATGGCCCTCGTAGTAGAAGATCCTGCCCAGACCGGCAGTCAGGATCATGCCGACGATGCCGAGGTGGAACACCAGGTTGAAGAATTCACGCAGGTAGCCCTTCTCCGCGGAGATGGAGTACGCACCGGCACGGTCTTCCTCCGGGGTGAAGGAACTGGACTTCCAACCCTTGAGCAGGCGGTATGTGTCCTTCTGTAGTTCTTCAACGGGCTTGTTCACCACACCTTCGCCGTGGTGCTGCAGGCGAGCCAGGTTACGTGGTGCGCGGACCACCGGTGCCCGCATCGCCTTGTAGTGCTCCCAGGAGCGCGGCAGGATACAACCCGCCAGCGAGATCAGCAGCAGCATGTAGATGGCGGTGAACCAGCTGGAGGAGAAGACATCGAAAAGCTGCAGTTTGTCATAGAACTCGGCTAGTTTGCCGTTGTTCTGGATGTACTCAATGACATTGGATTCATTGAGTGAACGCTGCGGTAGTAGTGCACCCGGGATCGCGGCGATGGCAAGGAGGAACAACAGTGCCAGCGCCGTACGCATACTCGTCAGCCAGTGCCATGACTTCTTTGCGTAGACCTTCACGGTTTTAAGCATTGTCGTTGCCGGTTCTCTTCCTATGTTTTTCACGTGTGTAGATGCGGTAGTGCTGGTGGCTCATGGCTCAACAGATGTGATCCCTGAGAAGGACCTCGGGGGCAGCCTCTTAGATCAGGGTGGCGCCGTATTCCACGGTCCACTGACGGACCCAGTTGATGAAGATCGCCCAGGAGCCGGACATCAGGGCCACGCCCACGAGGATGAGCATGACACCGCCGAAGATCTGGATCTTGCGGGAGTGGGTGCGCAGCCATTCCACACCAGTCAAGGCCTTGGTGGAACCTAAGGCGATGAGCAGGAAAGGCAGGCCCAGGCCCAGGCAGTAGCCGATGATGAGGATGACCCCACGCAGCGCTGTCATGCCTTCAGTACCGGCGGATACGGAGATGATCGCCGCCAGGGTGGGCCCCAGACAGGGTGTCCAACCGAGCGCGAAGACACCACCCAGCAGTGGTGCCCCCAGCCAGGTGGTCCAGCGTTTTGGTGCCATGCGGGTATCGCGTTGCATGCCGGGGATGAAGCCCATGAACACCACACCCATGATGATGGTGACCACACCACCGGCACGCATGAGGGTTTCTGCATTCAGGGTGAGCATGCTGATCGCCCCGAAAACGGTGACGGTGGCCAGCACAAACACCACGGTGAATCCGAGGATGAACAACAGTGCGGCAGTACCCACCTGGAGGCGTTTGGTTTTCACCTTGGTGCCACCGGAGCCGTATTCCACTTCCCCACCGACCACACCTGCCAGATAGGAGATATAACCGGGGACAAGGGGAACCACGCAGGGACTGGCAAAAGACACCAGCCCTGCCGCGAGGGCTGCGAGGATACCGAGGAACAGTGGTCCGGTTCCCACAACATCAGCAAATTGCTCACCGATGCTCTGAGCCAGAATCATCTCATTCATCTAGGCCTCTTCAACCAGGGGCAGGGCGACATCGAGGATCTCATCCGAGGTGATCTCACGGAGGAAGACCGCAGCGGGACGGTGCTGCTTGTCCAGGACAATCGTGGTGGGGATGACCGATGCCGGCACACCACCAAGCTGAGCGGCACTCATGAAGGGTGGGTCATAGATGCTCGGGAAGGTCAGGCCGTTGTCCTCGGTGAAGTCCTGGGCGATTTCCCGGGAGTAGTCACGGACGTTGATGCCCAGCACGGTTCCGCCCGGAGCATCGCCGTTGCCGGCGGTCTGCAGTTCCTCGTGGATGATCTGAAGATCATCGGATTCGGAACGACATGGTGCGCACCACTGGCCCCAGGCGTTGAGCACAACAACCTGGCCTTCGTAGTCAGAGAGGTTGATCTCGGTACCTTCCTCCATGAGGGAGTCACCACTGACCTGGTTGAGGGGTTGACGTTCATCCTCTTCGTAGAGGATGTCCATCTGCCCACCGGGTGAGTGGAACTGGAAGGTTCCGCCCACGGCCACGGCATCAGTGCCCGCGATGTCGTCTGTTCCGCAGGCCACCAGTGTGGCGGCTGCGAGAATGACGGTTCCGATGGTTGCTGCAAATTTCGTGGCGCGCACGATTGATCAGATCTCCTGTGCAGGTTCGTTGTAGTGTACGTCCACGATCTTGTCATCCTGGAACACCAATGAGGTAACTGAAGCCAGATCGCACTGGCGCACAGCCGGGTTGTGCCAGAGGCGCTGAGCGCGGGCACTGCGCTGGATGCAGACGATCGGCAGCTGGTGGCTGACCAGGATCGCCTCATGGCCCTCTGCTGCTGCGCGTGCGCGTTCCACGGCCTTCATCACGCGGGCTTCAATGTCCACGTAGTGTTCGCCCCAGCTCGGCTGGAGTGGGTTGAGCATGAGCTGCCAACGCACCGGGTTCCACAGCTGGGAACGCCAGCCCTTGGTGCGCAGTCCCTCGAAGCGGTTGCCGGCTTCCAGCAGGTCCTGGTCGGTCTGTACCTTCAGGCCGGTGACCTCGGCGAAGGGTTCGGAGGTTTCCTGCACGCGCTGCAGTGGGGACGCCGCGAGATAGGTGACATCGTGGTCGGCGAAGGAGGCCGCGGTGACCGCGGCCTGCTGACGTCCGCGTTCGGACAGGTGGTAGCCGGGGATGTGACCGTAGAGAATCTTCTCGGGGTTGTGTACCTCGCCGTGTCGGACGAGGTGGACAATCGTGGAGCTCATGACACCTTCAGAGTTGAGGGAGAAAGTTATGCGGTGGCAGCGGCTGCTGCCCGTGCTGCTGGGACCAGTGCGTTTTCGATCTTCTGGAAATCATCGTCCGTCAGAGCGGAGGAGACAAACCAGGTTTCAAACACACTCGGCGGTGCATAGACACCGTTGTCCAGCAGGGAGTGGAAGAACGGCGCGAAACGGAAGGTGTCGGCCTCCTTCATATCGCTGAAGTTATAGCCCGCACCTTCGGCGAAACGGATGGACAACATGTTGGAGGCGCGCTGGATGTGGTGTGCCACGCCTTCGCGCTCCAGGGCCTGGGAGATCAGGGTGTGCAGGCGATCAGCGTTGGCGTCGATGGTGTGATAGATGCTTTCATCGGCAGCGCTTAACGACGCCCGACCGGCCGCCACGGCCACCGGGTTACCGGAGAGCGTGCCGGCCTGGTAGACCGGCCCCTGTGGGGCCAGCATGTTCATGATCTCTGCCTTGCCGCCGAAGGCTGCCGCTGGCAGACCACCGGAGACAACCTTGCCGAAGGTGACCAGGTCAGCAGCGACCTTGTCCACGCCATACCAACCACTGTAGGAGGTGCGGAAACCGGTCATGACCTCATCGAGGATGAGCAGTGCACCATCAGCGTGGGCGATGGCGAGCAGCTTGTCATTGAAGTTGTCCTTCGGTGCCACGGTGCCCATGTTGCCGGCTGCGGCCTCAGTGATGATACAGGCGATCTGGCCGGGGAATTCGGCAAAGGCATTGCGGACCGCTTCGATGTCGTTGTACGGGACAACAATGGTGTCGCGGGTCTGCGCACCGGTGATGCCGGGAGAATCAGGCAGTGCGAAGGTGGCCACACCGGATCCGGCAGCAGCCAGGAGCGAGTCCACATGACCGTGGTAGCAACCGTCAAACTTCAGGATCTTGGAACGCTGGGTGTAGCCACGGGCCAGGCGGACCGCAGACATGGTGGCCTCGGTACCGGAGTTGACCAGGCGGACCTCTTCTACCGAGGTCCGCTTGATGATGTCCTGTGCCAGCTCAACCTCACCGATGGTCGGTGCGCCAAAGGAGAAGCCATCAACCATGGTCTTCTGCACTGCTTCTAGAACTGCCGGGTGAGCATGTCCCATGAGCATCGGGCCCCAGGAGCAGACCAGGTCCACATATTCGTTGCCATCCACATCCACCAGGGTGGAACCGTACGCCTTGGCAATGAAACGGGCCTGGCCACCGACGGAACCGAAGGCTCGGACCGGGGAGTTCACACCACCTGGGGTGGAGAGCCTGGCCTTTTCAAACCACTCGGCGGAACGGGAGACATTAGCGGAAGTACCCGACAGGGAAGCAGACATATCGACCATTGTATTGATTCAACCTCTCAAACCAATCTCGTTAATTATTAAAGGGAAACCTATGCGGTTAACAGGCGTGCGACTGCTGCCTTCGCATCGGCGATGACAGCGGGCACGCCCACGCCTGAAGCCCAAGCTCCGATGGCTTCCACGCCCTGCACCTGAGAAATGGCTGTGCGAGCTGCTGCGACGGTGATGATGTGTTCAACGCCATAGCTCGGCAGTCCACCGAACCAGCGCTGCACGAAGATTTCTGACAATCCTGCTTCACGGCCATCAAAGCCCGTGATCTTCTGCAGATCATCGAGTGCGGCATCCACGAGTGCGTCCTCGTCCATGCGGGCGGTGCTTTCATCGCCAAGCCGGCCGAAGGATGCGCGCACCAGGGCGCCACCGCGATCACCCAGGTGTGGCCACTTCTTGGAGGAGAAGGTGAACGCCTTAGCGGTGACATCCGGCTCACCAACAGCAATCAGGACACCGGAGACATCCGGCAGACCTGCATCAGAATCAAAACGCATGCCCACCACGGCAGAGGACGCCAGCTTGATGGCCTTGAGGTGTGGGACTGCCTCCGGTGCGAGATTGCGCAACAGAACTGCCGCCGTGGGAGCGGGGACGGCGAGGATCACCTTGTCATAGGTGCCTTCTCCCCCACCCTTGATCTGGAATCCGGCTCCATCACGGGTGATGGCTGAGACGAAGGAATCCAGGTGGATGTCAGCACCGCACTTATCCGCCAGTGCTTCATAGAGTTCGGCATAGCCGCCCTTGAAGGTCTGGAAGATCGGTGTGGTTTCCGTGTTCTTCTTGGCTTCTGCGCGTTCGGCTTCCACCAGTTTCACCGCAGCACTCAAGGTGACAGGTTCGCCTGATTCAGCCAGACGGTCCAGTGCCTGCGCCAGGGCCGGGACGGTGGCCCGGATACCCAGATCATCAGCGGATGAGGAATACACCCCGCCCAGCAGTGCGGAGACCAGGACATCTGCCACTTCATCGGAGTAGCGGGCGCGCACCAGTGCGCCTACGGTCTGGTCTGAGCCGACCTCCCAGGTGATGGGATCGGCGTCGTGTTCTGCGTCGATACGCTCCCTGGTCTCGATAGAGAGGATCTCCTCCAAACCTGCCGCACTGGAAGGAATGCCCATGACGCCGCCGCGGGGCATGGGACGCAGCTGACCGCCTGCGAAGAACTGGGAACGTGCACCAGATGGTGCAACGAGCGAATCGGCCAGGCCGAGCTCGTGGAAGAACTCGGTGGCATCGGTGCGGGTGGCCAGATAGGCCTCGGCGCCCATGTCGGTGGGACCGGATTCAAAGGGCACGGTGAAGAGCTTTCCACCGATGCGCTCCCCTGCCTCCAACACATCAATGTGTGCGGAAGGGTCGGCCTGGTGGATTTCATAGGCGGCGGTCAGGCCCGCGAGCCCCGCGCCGATGATGGCGATGCGCATGTAGAAACTTTCCTTTTAAGAAGCGTGGATGATGGAAACAGCCTCAGTGATATCCTCAGCAACAGTGTTCGGCATGACGCCGTGACCCAGGTTGAAGATATGACCGGTGGCATGACCTGCAGCAATCGCTGCTGCGGCCTCGTCCTTGATGCGCTTGATCTCGCGCGTCAACGGCTCGGTGCCGGCAAAAAGCAGTGCCGGATCCAGGTTGCCCTGAAGCACCTTCGGCCCGGATACCGCAGCGATACGTTCAGCTGCCTTATCCAAAGGTACGCGCCAATCCACACCCATGACCTCTGAGCCTGCACGGCTCATCGCACCCAGCAGTTCACCGGTGCCCACACCGAAGTGGATGCGTGGCAGCTTGTACTGCTCGATCTCCTCCATGATGCGGGTGGAGTAGGGCAGCACGTGCTCGGTGTAATCACGTTCGGTGAGGAAACCAGCCCAGGAGTCAAAGAGCTGGACAGCGTCCACGCCGGCGTCGATCTGAGTCTTGAGGAAGTTGATCACGGTAGGAAGCAGGCGTTCCATCAGTGCGTGCCAGGTTTCTGGCTCCGCGTGGATCATGGCCTTGGTGCGCTCATGGTTCTTAGACGGGCCGCCCTCGATCAGGTAGCTGGCCAGGGTGAAGGGTGCACCGGCGAAACCGATCAGTGCCTGAGTGTCCTTCAGCTCATCAAGGATGATGTCGATGCCCTGGGTGACCTCGGTGACCTCGTGGTCCAGGATCGGGAGGGCATCAATATCTGCACGGGTACGAATAGCCTTATCCATGACTGGACCGCGGCCTGCGACGATCTCCACGCCCACACCTGCGGCACGCAGTGGCACAACGATGTCAGAGAAGAGGATCGCAGCATCGACATCGTGGCGACGCACCGGCTGCAGGGTGATCTCCGCCAGCATCTCCGGCAGGAAGCAGGAGTCCAGCATGGTGGTGCCCTCGCGGAGCTTCAGGTACTCAGGCAGGGAACGTCCCGCCTGGCGCATGAACCACACCGGGGTGCGGGTTGGGGTCTTGCCATTAGCGGCATCAATGACGGGCGCGTTGTTCAGAACACGACGCTTTGCAGAAATCAGCTCAGAAGACATGTCCTCAATACTGCCCCATCAATCAAAATTTGGGAAAAGAAACTACACCTTATGCCGGTGGGCCATGTCCATCTTAGGGTGGATATCAGGGTTTTCTTTGTTATATCGGGGGGCTTAGAAACGACGTGCCCGGTTGGAACGCCACTCAATAACCAGTGAGGAGGCCAACATCAACACCGTGGCCGCCATCGGATGGATCAGACCCGCTGCAGCCAGGATCACCACGGTAATATTATAAAACCAGGCCAGGGCAATATTGGCATTGGCCAGACGCACATAACGGCGCGCCAATCGGAAGAGTTTGGGCACCGTGCTGATCTCATTGCGCAACATGATGACATCTGCTGCCGGATCATCAGAATCATCCCGGATCTCCGCGGGATCATCCACCTCCATGAGCACACCCACATCAGCCACGCGCAGTGAATCCAACACTGACCCATCCCCCACCATCGCCACGGTGGAACCACGGGTGTGCACTGCACGGACAGCCTGGGGTTTCTTGTCCGGGGCAATGCCCGCCAGCACATGGGTGATGCCCAGGCTGTCGGCGAAACGTCGGGCCACCGGGTAGGTGTCCCTGCTGAGCATCATGGTGTCAATGCCCTGATCCTCAAGCTCAATGATCGCATCGGTGGTGTCGGGGCGTTCATCATCGTGCAGGGTGATCACTCCCCTGTCCTTGCCCTTCCACCGGACGATCAACGGGGCACCTCCGGAGACTGAGGCCGCAGCCAGGCGGGGACTGAGTTGGGAACGCACCTCCGTCATGGAACGCGGACGCCACAGCAGTGCCTCCACCGCCCTGGTCTGTATGGCCCCGTCGGGGCCGGTGAAGGGGATCTCGACTGTGGCCCGGAAGGCACCTTCCTGGGTGATCTCCACAGCACCGACCTCAATCCACTGCGGAATATGGTCGGATCCGGCATCACGGGCTTCACGTGCCGCACGGACCAGTGCCCGCGACACCGCATGTTCTGACTCCATGGCCAGAGCACCCGCGACACGCAGCACCAGTTCCGGATCCTCGCCTTTATCCGCGGTGATGGTTTCCACCGTCATCTGTCCATCAGTGAGTGTTCCCAGACGGTTGAAGATGACGGTGTCCACATCGTCGAGAACTCTCAGAGTCTCACCGGAGCTGACCAATACACCCCGGCGCGCGGCGGCTTCAATGGAGTTTCTGGTGGCCAGGGCTGTGGAGACGGCCAGGGATACCGGTCCCACCCCGGCGAGGATGGACAGTGCTGTGATGAAGGCTGCGTTGATGTTGCCGGAGATCAATGCCCAGAGTATGAAGTCCACGATGGCCAGGGTGAAGGCCACGGGTACGAGTGTGGCGGCTGATTTCAGGGAGGCCTGGTTGTGGCGGTTTTCTTTGACGGTGGCTTCGCGTACCCAGCGGTAGACGGCGGCGATGCGGGTGCGGTGTCCGGTGCGGACGGCCCGGACTTTGATCTCACTGTCCACGTTGAGGCTGCCGGCGAAAACCTTGCTCTGGACTTTCACGGGGTGATGATCTCGGCCCATGATGATGCTGGGGGCAATGCGTGATCCGCCACCGATGACCACGCCGTCCACGGGGATCATGGCTCCGGGTGGCACGATGACATCATCGTTGACGCGGACTTCCTGGATGGGGATCTGCAGTTTCTCCGGGATGCGGGTCATTTTGTGTTTCCGTACGACGGTGACCATGCTCTGTGGCTTGGCTTGGAGGTGTTCCAACTCCGCCAGGAGGCTGGACTGTGCTGATCTCCGGCTCAGGAGGCGGCCGCCGATGAGTAATACGGTGATGCCGCAGGCTACGTCGAAGAAGACTTCGCTTTCTGAGTGGACGCCGTGGTTGAAGGCGAACCAGGTGGGGTGTGATTGCCACCCTGGGTCTCCTGACGGGGTGAAGATCAGTATGGCCAGTGACCACGTGTAGGCGGTGAAGATGGCCAGGGAGCTGGTGGCGTCCAGGGCGGAAAGTCCGCGGCGCACCCCTCCTGCGGCAGCGCGGTGGAAGGGCCAGGCACCCCAGGTGACCACTGGTAATGCGATCAGGGCTGAGGCCCACTGCCAATAGTCAAACTGTAGTGGTGGGATGGAGGAGACCACCAGGACCAGCAATGCCAGGGGCAGACAGATCCAGAAGCGACGTGTGGTGATCAGTGCCCGGGCGGTGAACAACACATCTCCGGTGGTGCCTGGTTGGCCATCCCGGTTGAGGTTTTTATGCGCTGTGGAGATCCATCCGGCTTCGCGTGCCCGGAGCACACTGAGCATCTCTTCCCGGGCATGTCTACGAACCCTGGGACTGATCCCTGAGGAGCTCATCCGGCGCTGCCTGTTGCGGGTCATGGTCATGTCCAGGTTGGCGGCTGTACCGCCGGAATCTGACTTGAGGCGCTGCGCCCGACGTAACAACGATGAGGGGGTGAGATGTGCGTCCACTCCGAAACGGGCGAATACCTCCACCAGCTGATCCGGTCCCACTGTCTCCGGGGCGGAAATCCAGGCCATCGCGCTGGGATAGACCATGGTAACCGTGACCCCGGGGATCTCCTCCAGGGTTTTTTCGATGGTGATCAGGGATGGTGCTCCATCCAGACCTTCCAGGTCGAAGGAAAATGACACCCTGCCACCGGCCAGGGGATCATCATCTTCATCCCCATGATGTGTGGATGCCACACCGACTCCAGCCTTGAGTGCTGCGGTTTTGGCATCGCTGATGGCATCCACGACTGTGTCGTCCAGTTCAGTCACAGATCTGGCGGAGTCCGGCACCGGTGTTTTTTTGGCTTTGTCTTTCACGGCAGTCGGCCTTCCTTTCCTGCAGTTCCTGCAGTTCCTGCAGTGTCCTTCCCTGGTGAAGAAAGAAGGCTCAGGTCTTGAAGCTGTGCCCAAAGTATAGAGCTCTCAACGCAGCCATCCCCACACCTGAGTTCAGGAACTGCTGTCCGGAGGGAGGTTCTTCCTGTCAGTGCCCGACTCTTGAAAGGCCTTTAGCCAGGGTGGTGGTGCGACAGGCCGCCTCCAGCCTCTCAAGGCGTTGCGGGGTGGGGAAAGAATTCCCTGAGGGGAGGCACCTGGATGAGTGCTTGAACGGCAAGATGGAGTGTTGTCATTTTTCCGGTCAGGGGTGCAGGATCTCACCACGTCCAGGGCTGGGTGAGAAGGCGGTGTCGAGAAATAACACCTCGCCCCCCCCCCACCTGCTGCGTGTGCACGAGAGCATTACGCGCAACGTAAGACAGCACAAATCCCCCTTCCCTGGTGAGCGCCGCGGGGAAAGAGGATCAGGTTTTTAAGAAACCAGCAAACCTATTTTTTCATCTTCTTGGCGCGGTGGTTCTCCTCAACCAGGTCGCTCACGGCAGGTCGGAAGAGGAGGAGGGTGGCAAAGGCCACCAGAATGGCGATCACTGCCAGGGAGGGGCCACCGGCGCGGGTGACAAAGGAGAGCAGGTCAACCAGAACCACCAGCAGGGAGAGTGCCAGCAGGAATCGTCGGATGTTTTTTCCACTACGGGCAACTTGGGAGGCCAGTGCCACGATCGCCACGCCTGCCAGTCCGTTGAGAGAGCCGATGAACTTCTGGTTGGTCACCACCACATCCATGTAGTCAGCATCCACATCTTCCGGTCCGGTGTAGCCGGCGGTGAACATGACCAATGCAGTCAGGATCATGAGGACGGCGGTGCCCAGGTAGATGCCGAAGGACCATTTCAGGGCGGTGGGGATGCCCGGGTTGTCGCCGGTGTTGTGGGGGCGGCGGTTGATGTCATCGCCACCGGATGCTGGTGTGGGGAACATGCTGGGCATGGTTGTGGGAACTCCCGATGGTTATGAGTAGCTATGAAATGAGGATAAAAACTGTGAATTATTTCTCACGGTTTTGTGGCAGGCGTGGGCCGATCCATTCGATGACTTCTGGTTGGCGTGCCAGCATGTAGGCGATGACTCCGGCGACGGCCAGCAGGATCTGGATGGATCCGTCGATGGCGTAGAGCGCCACGGGGACGTCATTGGAGGGGTTGGCCAGGAAGAGCAGCAGGGCGCGGAAGACGAAGAAGAAGGTGAAGATCGTCAGGAGCAGGAATGCGGTGGGCATTTTCTTGCTCTTGTTGTTGACCATGATGATCATCCAGGCGAGCACACCGACGATGGCCAGGTTGATCAGTCCCATCAGCAGGGTGGCAACGGTGACGGTGGAGTTGATCATCGCATCCGACATGGTGTCGGTGGCGCTTTGTTCCCGGGCGGCGGCGCGCATCGCGGCGGGGTCGATCAGCCCCATGATCACGTTGAGAATCTGATGCACCAGTTCCAGGATCACCATCACTGACCACAGCTGGATGATCTGCCGGAGGGTTTCCGGCTTCTTGTTTTCTCCGGAAGCCCCAGAAGCTCCAGGGCCCTCCTGTCCAGAGGTTGATGATGATGGTGGAACTGGGGTGTGGTGTCTGCTCGGCGTGCTCATAGGGTTCCTAGTTTAGCGTGCTCTAACGCTGGTTCAGCTTCTGTGCTGCATCCAGGGCGAAGTAGGTGAGGATCTGGTTGGCTCCGGCACGTTTGATGGAGATCAGTGATTCCATCATCACGGCGTCTGTGTCCACCCAGCCATTGCTGCCGGCAGCCTTGATCATCGCGTATTCACCAGAGACCTGGTACGCGGCAACAGGGACCGGGGACATCTCAGCCACGCGGGCCAGCACGTCCAGGTAGGGCAGGGCCGGCTTGACCATGACCATGTCTGCCCCCTCAGCGATGTCCAGTTCCACCTCGAGGAGGGATTCCCGCAGGTTGGCGGGATCCTGCTGGTAGGTGTGGCGGTCGCCTTCCAGGGAAGAGCCGACGGCTTCGCGGAAAGGCCCGAAGAAAGCGGAGGCGTATTTAGCGGAGTAAGCCATGATGGCCACGTCCTGGAAGCCTTCGGCGTCAAGGGCGGAGCGGATGGCGGCGATCTGGCCGTCCATCATGCCCGAGGGGCTGACGATGTGGGCACCGGCGCGGGCCTGGGCCACGGCCATCTGCTGGTAGAGGGGCAGGGTGGCGTCATTGTCCACCACGATCTCGCCGTGGCGGTCGGTGCGCACCACACCGCAGTGGCCGTGGTCGGTGAATTCATCCAGACAGGTATCGGACATGATCATGATGTCATCGCCGAATTCCTTGCGCACGGCTGCCAGGGCGCGGTTGAGCACGCCGTCCGGGTTCCAGGACTGGGAGCCATCGCCGTCCTTGTCGGAGTCCAGTGGGACACCGAAAAGGTCCACGGAGCGGATACCGGCATCCAGTGCTTCCTGGATGGTGCGCAGCAGGGAGTCATGGGTGTGCTGGTAGACACCGGGCATGGAGGAAATCTCGCGGGCCTCATCCAGGCCATCGGCGACGAACATCGGCAGGATGAGATCGGCTGGGCGCAGTGAGGTTTCTGCCACCAGTTCACGCATGGCCGGGTTGGAGCGCAGGCGGCGTGGGCGGCGGATCAGGTGCTGGCTGTAATCAGAAGACATGGAAGGGGAACGGCCTTTCTCAGTAAACAAGCTTTGTCTCACATCATAGGCCTCACATCATAGGCTTAGGTGCGTTGCAGCTGAGCTGTGGAGACCAGCAGGAACTGGGTGCAGAAACTCTCCAGCTGTCCCTTTTCACAGGCTTCAGAGAAACGCTTGCCCACCACCACGGTGTGGGGCAGGAGTACACATCGGTGCTATCTGCAGCGCGTGCCCAGATGGCCAGATCCCTGCCGTAGTCATCGGTGATGACCACCCCCACTCCATACCCAGTTGTGAGCGTAGGTACTCCCCCACGACCACGCCGAACATCTGCTGGAGGGGGGTGGGGTCGATTTCCTCCCCACCCAGTGCTGCGCTGTACTGGTCGACGGTGTCTGCAAAGTCTGCGTAGAGCTGGGGTGCGTCGGAAGCGACACCAGCCTCCCGCGCGGCGCGCAGGAGGCTGGTGATCCACCCGGAGGTATCTCTGGGGTCGGGCTGCTGGATATTCATGCCCGCCCACTTTATTTAAGAGACTTTACGACGCCTGCGTTTCTTGCGTGGCGGTGGCAGTTCGCCCTTGGCACGCAGGTCGGAGACGTGCTCCGCCAGGGCGTCGACAAGGTCGGGAACCTCGGCGATCTCCGGCATGACATCCACGCGCAGCCCCAGTTCACGGGCGGTGTCAGCGGTCATCGGCCCGATGCAGGCGATGATGGTGCGTGCATGGGGCTTGCCGGCGATGCCGACCAGGTTGCGCACGGTGGATGAGGAGGTGAAGCACACTGCGTCGAATCCGCCGGACTTGATCATGTCGCGGATATCAGCGCTTGGTGGTGCGGCGCGGACGGTGCGGTAGGCGACAACATCATCGACTTCCCAGCCGAGTTCAACCAGGCCGTCGACAAGCACATCGGTGGCGATGTCAGCACGGGGCAGCAGGACGCGGCCCACTGGATCCAGTTCTTCGACGTATTCCGGGAAGACGTCGACGATGCCCTGGGCGTTCTGGCGGGTGCGCGGTGGCAACAGTTCCGGGGTGATACCCAGCGCGCGGATCTCCGCGGCGGTCTTCTCACCGACGGCGGCGATGCGGACGCCGGCGAAGGATCGGGAATCCAGGCCGAATTCGGTGATCATGTCCCAGACGGCGCGCACAGCATTAACGCTGGTGAGCACGACCCACTGGTAGCGGCCCTCCACGATGCCCTTGATGGCGCGTTCCATCTGGGCCGGATTGCGTGGTGGCTCCACGGAGATGGTCGGCACCTCCTGCGGGATCGCACCGTGGGTGGCCAGGCGGGTGCTCATGATGGCAGCCTGTGGCTTGGCACGGGGCACCAGCACACGCCACCCATAAAGCGCGCGGTTTTCCCACCAGGAGTACTTGGCGCGGTCATCGACACCACGGCCAAGGGTGACGACAAGTGGGCCGGGCAGTTCTGCATCCAGCTTGGCCAGGGCACCGAGGGTGGTGTCATGGGTGCGCTGCATACGGGTGGTGCCGTGGACGGTGACAGAGACCGGCAGGTCCAGTGGCATATCGCGGGCCTTGAGTTCCGTGGCGATACTGACCAGGTCCTCGGCGCGGGCCTGGAGCACCAGTGGCTGCGGGGCGCTGGCCAGCTGATCCCAGTCCACACCGTTACGGCTGACATCAGTCTCGGTGTAGGTAGAGCCCAGGGCGATGCCGGCGAAGGCCGGGACGGTGGCAGGCAGGGACATGCCGGGCACAACCTGGAATTCCATGCCGGCTTCAGAAACAGCGGTGATCTCCGCCAGCGTGGCATCACTGCTCAGTGGGTTGCCGGTGACCAGGCGGATGACATCTCCGCCCTTGGCCAGTTCCTCAGACAGCAGCTCAGCGATGCGCTGGGGATCGGTATCTTCAACTTCGATGATCTCTGCGGCAGTCGGTGGTGCTGGGCGTGCCGGCCTGCGGCGGGCACCGCTTTCCTTGGCTTCAGCACAGATGCGCTCATATTCATCGGCGGCGGCCTGGAGTTTCTCCTCCGGCACGGGCAGTTCAGCAGCGACAAAATCACGGACACCATCAAGTACCTGAGCGTCGGTAACGGCGCGGACAGTATGACCCAGCACCTCGCGGGCGCGAACAGTCAACAGATCCGGATTGCCCGGCCCTGCTCCAACAAAGATGACCCTGCCTGGAATTAACTCTTCCGCGACGTCGTCATTAGACACGACTGTCACAAGCCGGCGGGGAGCGTGCGTTTCAACCCCGGTGGTATCGAGAACCTGGCTGGTCTCGATCCCGGTGGTATCAGCCATTTCGGCCTTTTGGGCGATAGTCATCAATATCTTTTCTAGTTCTTGTCTCGACAACAACCAACGCTCACCAACCACCGGCAACAATCATCCTTAAGAGTTTCGCGTGTGAGGCGGAAAGGACACTGCCGGTAGGTGATGAACACTGACCGTTTTCGGATTAGGACGTAACTGGTCGGCGCACAAATTCACGCCCGCTTCAAGCTGTGTGGGCGGTCCCTTCACATGGGGATCCGCAACTGATGTGGTCAAAAGCGACCACCCGCTTGAGGGGCGTTCACCGTGTGGTATATACACGATAATTCAGTGTCGGCGTTTTACGAAAACGTGTCGCTTTCCACCTTTCCCCACCACCATGCCATCCAGCCCACAGAACAACCCCACCCCATGGGACGGATTGACGGGAAGATTTTAAAAAAGGGGTGGTTTATCCAGCTCAACACCTTCTCCCACCTTCCCCACACCCCAGATGGTGATGCGAGCTGCACTGCCTGTGATCGCGTTCCACAGACGGTACAACTTCATGGAGAGCACTCCCCCTAAAAAGGCTCTCGCACCCCCACGAGGGCCATGAAGGTCTCAGAAAAGGGGACGGGCAGAGGCAACCTCACAGGGGGCGACACACCCCTTGAAAAACGTTCGATGGGGGTACTGATGTGCGGGAAGCGAACTTCTGCTGCGTGCACACCAGTCCCCCATCCAGCACTTTTCCGCCACCCCCACACCACACCACAGCATTGGTGAGGGGTAACCCACCCATGACCCTAAGTGTCATGTGCCACACTGTCGCCCATGTATTGCATTGCAGATAGCAGGACTGCGCATTGAAGTCCTCTCGTGCTGTCTGCCTGTTCTCCCCTTGTAGATAGGAGCCTTGTCCATGGGCGCATCCCCTTTGCTGGCCATTGAGAAACCGCACCTGACCCGCCCCAAGGTCCGTGAGATCTTCCGCGACCTCGGTCCGCAGGAAATAGGCAATGGACTGGTGGCCCTGATCTTCTCCGCATCCGGGCCGATCGCGGTGATCCTAGCGGCCGCTGCAGCCGGTAACCTCAGCCCGGACCAGACCTCTTCCTGGATCTTCGGCGCCTTCCTGGGCAATGGTGTGCTCACCTTGCTGCTGACCTATCTCTACCGCAGCCCCCAGGCCTACTTCTGGACCATCCCCGGAACCGTCCTGGCCGGTGACGCCCTGGTGCACCTGAACTTCCATGAGGTGGTCGGAGCCTATCTGGCCACAGCCGTGCTGGTGTTCCTCCTGGGTTGGACCGGGTTGATCGGCAAGATCATGGCGGTACTACCACCGACGATCGTGATGGCCATGGTGGCCGGAATCTTCCTACGTTTCGGTCTTGACCTCATCACCGCAGCCACCGGTGATCCCCTGCTCACCATCCCGATGATCCTCATCTTCGTGGCTTTGAGTGCGACCCCGAAACTTGCAGCTATTGCCCCTCCGGTGGCGGTTGCCGCGGTGGTGGGCACACTTATCGCGATCATCACCGGTCAACTGGGTTCCGGCATCCTGGATAACGGTGCGCTTGCCACACCGGTGTTCATCGCCCCGGAATTTTCCCTGGCTGCCATGACTGAGCTGGTCATCCCGCTGGCCATCACCGTGGTCATTGTGCAAAATGGCCAGGGCATAGCCGTGCTGCAGGCAGCAGGCCATAAGCCAGGAGTGAACCTGGCATCGGCAGTCAGTGGTCTGGTCTCCATCCCGATGGCGCTGATCGGCAATGTCACCACCTGCCTGACCGGTCCCACCAATGCACTGATCGTGGCTGGGCCCAACAAGGAACGTCATTATGTCGCAGCCATGGTCACCGCCACCGGTGCCATCTGCGTGGGCCTGTTCTCCCCAGCCTTTGTCGGCTTCATGCTGGCCATGCCGGCTTCCTTCATCGCAGGCCTGGCGGGCATCGCGATGCTGACACCTCTGAAGAATGCCTTCCTGGCAGGGTTCTCCGGCCCCTTCTCCACCGGCGCACTGGTGTGCTTCCTGGTCACGGTGTCAGAGATGTCCCTGCTGGGCATCACCGCACCTTTCTGGGGCATCGTATTCGGTTGCCTGATCGCGTTTTTCATGGATCCGAAAACAAAGAAGGCAGAACCAGCCACAGCACCGACAGCCAAGCCTGTGGACACTGGCGCGGAGACTGCTGAGGTCACCGTCGACACCACCGACGCTGCAGCCCCTGCCACCAACCCCACCACCAACCCGTCACGGGTGCGTGGTTAAGCACGGCTGCCAATTACCCACCAGTTACCCAGCGCAACCGCCATAAGCGTGAAAAGATGAAATTTTGTCAGCACACGTAAATCCTGTGCTCCCTGTTCTTTCACGAAAGGCACGTCCATGACTCCGCGTATGTTCAACCGTCGCACCGTTTCCTCCGTACTGGCCATCGGAGCGTCCGCTGCACTCCTGGCGGGTTGCTCCGAACCAGAAGCAGAGGATGCCACCACCGGTGCATCCGGTTCTGATGCCAGCAGCCAGGCTTCCTCCGGTGAGCAGGTCACCATCACGGTGTACACCTCTGAGCCGGAGGAGAAGGTCGATGAGATCAATGCGGCCTTCATGGAGGCCAACCCGGATGTCAACGTGGAGGTCTACCGCGCCGGCACCGGTGATCTGACTGCCCGCATCGCGGCAGAAAAGGCCTCTGGTCCCATTGAGGCAGATGTTCTCTGGGCTGCGGATGCCCCCACCTTCGAATCCTATGCTGCCGAAGGAGACCTGGCGGAACTGGAGAATGTTGACACCTCTGTGGTCATCGAAGAGGCCCGTGATGATGAGAACTTCTACGTGGGCACCCGTATCATCCCCACCGTCATCGCCTACAACACCACCCTTGTGGATGAGGCTGATCTGCCTCAGTCCTGGGCCGATCTGACCGATCCGAAATACGCCGAGATGCTGGTCATGCCTGACCCGGCTGTCTCCGGTGCCGCGGCCTTCAATGCCTCTGTATGGAAAAATGATCCGGCCCTCGGTGAGGACTGGATCAACGCCCTGGGTGAAAACAAGCCGATGATCGCCCAGTCCAATGGCCCGACCTCCCAGGAGATCGCCGGCGGTGGGCGCCCTGTCGGTGTGGTGGTGGACTACCTGGTCCGTGACCTGGCTGAGGCTGGCTCCCCGATAGCCACCATCTACGCCTCCGAAGGTTCCCCGTACATCACCGAACCTGCCGGTATCTTCGCTGATTCTGAGCAGAAGGAAGCAGCCCAGCGCTACATCAACTTCCTCATCTCCATGGAAGGCCAGGAGCTGGCGGTTGACCAGGCTTATCTGCCGGTCCGGGAAGATGTCGGAACCCCAGAAGGCACCCCGGAGCTGTCTGACATCGCCCTGATGACCCCTGATCTGAATGTTGTCACCGCCGATAAGGATGCCGCGGTGGAGCTGTTCCAGAACGCCATGAACTAAGTTTCACCTCATGCGTCTACTCACCTCGCTGACCTTCATGCGGGTGGGGGTGTGGCTGATTGTCCTCGGCCTGTTCATCTCCCCACTGGCACTGGTGGTCAGCCTTGCACTCGGCGGGAACCAGATCCCCCAACTTCTGGATCAGGGGCTGGGCACCGCCGTGTGGAATTCCACCTACACCACGTTGCTCTCAGCGGCGGGTGCGGTGATCATCGGCACCTCGATTGCACTGCTGCTGGATCGGAGCAACGCCCACGGGCGGGGAGCATTACGGCTCTTTTTACTGTCACCACTGTTGATCCCACCGTTTATCGGGGCGATCGCCTGGCTACAGCTCTTTGGCCCCAATCAGGGACTCAACAAGTTCTTCGGCACGGAACTGTGGAATATCTACGGTGCCGACGGCGTGACGGTGCTGCTCATCATCCATTCCTACCCCATTGTGTATGTGGTGATGTCCAATGCACTGCGTCAACTCCCCTCGGATATGGAACAGGCAGCACGCGTGGCAGGAGCCAACACCACCACAGTCCTGCGTACCATCACGCTTCCTCTCCTTCGCCCGGCGCTGCTGTCTGCTTTCACATTGACGGCCGTGGCGAACCTGGCTGACTTCGGTATCCCGGCACTGATCGGTTCCCCGGCACGCTTTGAAACCCTGGCCACCATGATCTACCGCTTCATGGAATCTGGCACGGTGGATAATCCCCTGCAGACGGTCTCCACCATCGGTGTGGTGCTGCTGTTCTTAGGCATCGCGGCGGTGACGGCTGACTATCTGGTTTCGCTCTATGCCTCCACCCAGTTGCAGGACACCGGTGCGGCCCTAAACTTTGATCTGGGCAAGGCACGCATTCCGGTGAGCATCATCTCCTGGGTCATCGCACTCATCTTCACCCTGGCGCCGATCCTGGGCCTTGCTTACCGCGCATTACTGCCGGCCCCTGGTGTGCCCTTCACCCTGGACACCATCACTCTGAAGAACTTCCAGGCCGCACTGGGCAACCCCAGGGTGATTGAGGGCTTCACCAACTCAGTCACCCTGGCGCTGGGTGCCGCCCTGATCTGTGGTGTACTCGGTTGGCTGATCGGGGTGTTGGTCACCCGCACCCGTCACCTTGCCAACACACCCATGACCCTGGTGGTGCTCCTGCCCACCGCCCTTCCCGGCATGATCATCGGTGTCGGCTGGCTGATCCTGGGCCGCTACACCGATCTCTACAACACCCGCTGGATCATCCTCGGCGCCTATGTCTGCGCCTTCACCGCCCTAGTCCTGCAATCCGTGCGCGCACCCCTGGCCCAGTCCCCACTGGCCATGGAGGAAGCTGCCCGCATCAGTGGCGCCGGCCGGGTACGTGCCCTGTTGGACACCACCGGAGCCATGGCCATCCCCGCCGCCATCGCGGGCGCCGCCCTGGTGGCTGTGACCGCCGTCCGCGAACTCACCGTCTCCATCCTGCTCATCGCCCCAGGCACAACCACCCTCGGCGTGCAGGTGTTCAACCTGCAGCAAGCGGGAAACTACAACCAGGCATCGGCATTATCGTTGATGTTCGCCGTCCTCGGCATCGTGGCACTCTCAGTCACGGTGCGTAGCCAAAAGGAGATTTAAGCCTTGTCCTCCATCACCATCACTGATCTCTCAGTAACCTTCCCCGATGGCACCAAAGGTCTGGATGAGGTGTCCATCAGTGTGCATCCGGAGGAATTCGTGGTGCTTGTCGGACCCTCCGGCTCCGGCAAAACCACCCTGCTGCGCACCATCGCAGGTTTCATCACCCCCTCTGCCGGCACCCTGGAAATCGCCGGAGAGAACATGACCCAGGTGCCACCGGAAAAACGCCGCATGGGCATGGTCTTCCAACAACATGCCGTCTGGCCCCATATGTCGGTGGAGAAGAATGTCGCCTACCCCCTGAAAAGAGCCGGGGTAGGTCACGCAGCGATCAGCTCGCGTGTTGAGCACGCGCTTTCACTGGTGGGACTGGAGGGGTTTGGCAGGCGTAAACCTGCAAGCCTGTCCGGCGGCCAGCGTCAGCGGGTGGCATTGGCACGCGCGATCATTGCAGACCCAACCGTGCTGCTTCTCGACGAAGCCCTCTCAGCACTTGATGAACCCCTGCGTGATTCCCTGCGCCGGGAACTGGTGGCCCTGACCCGGCGCGAGGGGCTGACCACGGTGCATGTCACTCATGACCGTGCCGAGGCCATTGCGATTGCTGATCGCATCGTGGTGCTGGACAAGGGGCGGGTGCAGCAGATCGCCACGCCTACTGAGTTGATCAACACCCCAGCCAGCGCTGCGGTGGCTTCCTTCATCGGTGACGCCACCCTCTTATCTGCCACCATCGCCGGGGAACATGTGGAATGTTCCGTGCTGCACACTGCGTGGAAGCGAGACCAGGTGCGTGAGGTAGATACTCTCCTGCCAGGTGATACTGCAATCATCGCCATCC
>NZ_CALZFS010000010.1 GCF_945649885.1 uncultured Corynebacterium sp.
CGTCTGTGATCCCACCTGAGGTGGGATCACAGACGCCTCCTGCAAGGAAACTACTGGTGGAACCTTAGAAGAAGTTCACGTTCTGGAAGGCACTCGGGTTGTAGTTGACCGGACGCTGCAGACGCTCCTCCAGATTGCCCCACTGGTTGCGATCCTTGACAGCTTCCTCAGACGCTGCGGATGCAGAAGCCAGACCTGCGAACAGGATGGTCAGGGCAGCCACCTGGGTGTCATCCGGATTGCCGGACAGGACCTGCAGGAATGGCTTCTTGGGGGCCTCGGTGGTGGTCTCTTCAGACATGATTCTCCTTGTGGAAATTCTTCAAAGCTGGTCAGGTGCGACAAGCTGTTTACAGCGGGATGTTGCCGTGCTTCTTGGCAGGAACACTAACAACCTTGCGATCCAGAAGGCGCAGACCCTCAATGATCTGTCCACGGGTTTCAGATGGTGGGATGACAGCGTCAACGTAGCCGCGTTCAGCAGCCATGTACGGGTTGACCAGGGTCTGCTCGTACTCCTGCTCGTACTGCTTCATCAGTGCCGCGACGTCCTCGCCGGCAGCTGCCGCAGCCTTGAGCTCCTTGCGGTAGATGAAGCCGACGGCGCCGGAGGCACCCATGACGGCGATCTGTGCGGTTGGCCATGCGAAGACGAGGTCTGCGCCCATGTCCTTGGAGCCCATGACGCAGTAAGCGCCACCGTAGGACTTGCGGGTGATCACGGTGATCTTACCGACGGTTGCCTCGGCGTAGGCGTAGAGCAGCTTGGCTCCACGGCGGATGATGCCGTCGAATTCCTGGTTGGTGCCCGGCAGGAAGCCTGGAACGTCAACGAACTCGATGATCGGGATGTTGAAGGCATCGCAGGTGCGGATGAAGCGCGCAGCCTTCTCGGATGCCTTGATGTCCAGGCAGCCGGCGAACTGCATCGGCTGGTTGGCCACGATGCCGATGGCGCGTCCTTCAACGCGGGCGAAGCCACAGAGGATGTTCTCTGCGTAACCTTCCTGGATCTCGAAGAACTCAGCGTCATCCACGATGCGGGAGATGACGTCCTTCATGTCATAAGGCTGGTTCGGGGAGTCCGGAATCAGGGTATCCAGCTCGAGGTCGGTCTCAGTGAGGTTCTCCTGGATGGAGCCCACCATGATCTCGGCGTCTTCGCGTGGGGTTTCCGCACGGTTGTTGGACGGCAGGTACGACACCAGATCACGGGCCCAATCCAGCGCGTCGGAATCATCAGACGCGGTGTAGTGGGAGGTACCGGACTGGGACATGTGGGTGTATGCGCCGCCGAGCTCTTCCTGGGTGACTTCCTCGCCGGTGACGGTCTTGATCACGTCTGGGCCGGTGATGAACATCTTGGAGGTCTTGTCCACCATGATGATGAAGTCGGTCAGGGCAGGGGAGTACACGTGGCCACCGGCACAGGCGCCCATGATCAGGGAGATCTGGGGGATCACGCCGGATGCCTGGGTGTTGCGGTAGAAGATCTGGGAGTACAGCCCCAGGGAAACAACGCCCTCCTGGATACGTGCGCCGGCACCTTCGTTGATACCGATCAGGGGAACACCGGTCTTGATGGCCAGATCCATGATCTTCACGATCTTCTCGCCGTAGACCTCACCGAGTGCGCCGCCGAAGACAGCGCCGTCCTGTGAGAAGACACAGACCTTGCGGCCGTCGATGGTGCCGTAGCCGGTGACCACACCGTCTGTGACTGGACGCTTGGAATCCAGGCCGAAGTTCTTGGAGCGGTGGCGGGCGAGGGCGTCAACCTCCACGAAGGAGCCTTCATCAAGTAGGTACTCGATGCGCTCACGGGCGGTCTTCTTACCTGCCTCGTGCACCCTGTCCACGGAAGCCTGGCCCATGGGGGCCTGTGCCTCGGAAAGGCGCGCGCGCAGGTCTGCCAGTTTTCCGGCGGTAGTGGTGAGATCAGGTGCTGTCGTTGCTGCAGTCATGGTTTCTTAGTCTAAATCCTGGGGTGCGTTCGTGAGTAATGCATGGACGTCATCGCAGAGAAATCTGCTGCCACAGAGAAGGGACTGGCCCTCATCTGGCACTCCCCTGAGGGGGCGGCGGCGGTTGATGATTTTAGGACCGGTTGGAACATCGCAATGGTTTTGCGACTCTCACCTTTCGCTAACGGGAATGATAGTTCAATAGCCCTCACATGTCCCAGAATTGAATAGTTGGACTTCTCACCTTCCATTAAACCTCCAGCGTGGAGCAGGTATGACACGACCAGTCGACAAACTGACCATGAGATGGCCAACCCATGACCGCTGCAACTGTGAGGCCTCCGGAGGCGGGGTGGGGTTGTGGTGCGGCCAACACCCCGCAACCGTTCGCCAGGCGGACACTTTGGGGGGCTGTGGAACTGCTTCAGATGGGGAGGTGACTGCGGGGGTAACCTCTCCCCGGGGAAAGCATCCGGGCAGCCCTCCAGCGGCCCCCTGTGGAATGAAAGTCCAACACCCGCGCCATACACCGCAGGGGTGGGTGGACGCGGGTGGGGAAGGCAAACCGGCTTGAGGTTCTTAGAGAGGCATGTTGCCGTGCTTGCGGGCAGGACGGGTGACATTCTTGTGCTTGAGCAGACGCAGGTTGCGTGCGATCTGGCCACGGGTCTCAGATGGCAGGATGACCGCGTCGATCAGGCCACGCTCGGCGGCGAGGTAGGGATTGAGCATGTGATCCTCATACTCGCGCTCGAAGGACTGTGCCAGAGCGACGGTGTCCAGGCCCTTGGCATCGGCTGCCATGAGCTCCTTGCGGTAGATGAACTGGACAGCTCCGGCAGCGCCCATGACGGCGATCTGCGCGGTTGGCCACGCCAGATTCACGTCAGAGCCCAGGCCCTTGGAGCCCATGACGCAGTAGGCGCCGCCGTAGGCCTTGCGCATGGTCACAGTGATCTTAGGGACGGTGGCCTCGCCGTAGGCGTAGAGCAGCTTGGCGCCACGGCGTAGGATGCCGCCATACTCCTGGCCGGCACCTGGCAGGAAGCCAGGGACATCGACAAGCATGACGATCGGGATGTTGAAGGCATCGCAGGTACGCACGAAGCGGGCGGCCTTCTCGGAGGAGTCAATGTCCAGACAGCCAGCGAACTGGGTTGGCTGGTTGGCGACGAAACCAACGGACTGGCCTTCGATGCGGCCGAAGGCGATTACGACGTTCTCGGCGCGGTCAGCCTGGATCTCCAGGTATTCGCCATCATCGGTCAGACAGGTGATGACATCGCGGACATCATAAGGGGTGGTTGCGGAGTCCGGGATGATCTCATCGAGCTTGAGGTCATCGGCGGTGAGGTTCTCCTCGATGCCGCCCTCTTCCTCATCGAAGTCCTCGGCAGGTGCGTAGGAACGGTTGTTGGATGGCAGGAAGGATACGAGATCCTGAACCCAGTCCAGTGCGTCCTCATCGGTGGCTGCGGTGTAGTGGGAGTTACCTGCGGTGACCATGTGGGTGGTTGCTCCGCCAAGCTCCTCCTGGGTGATCTCCTCGCCGGTGACGGTCTTGATCACGTCTGGGCCGGTGACGAACATCTTGGAGGTCTTGTCCACCATGACCACGAAGTCGGTCAGTGCCGGGCCGTAGGCGTTGCCGCCTGCACAGGCACCCATGATCACGGAGATCTGGGGGATGACGCCGGAAGCCTGGATGTTCTGATAGAAGGTCTGGGAAATGAAGTCAAGGGAGACCGCACCATCCTGGATGCGGGCGCCGGCGCCTTCGTAGAGGCCGATCAGTGGGCGGCCGGTATCGATGGCCAGCTCCATGATCTTGATCATCTTTTCGCCATAAACCTCACCGAGCGCGCCACCGAAGACGGTGCCGTCCTGAGAGAAGATGCAGACCTCGCGGCCATCGATGGTGCCCCAGCCGGTGACGATGCCGTCGGTGGCTGGACGCTTGGTGCCGAGTCCGAATGCGGTGGTGCGGTGGCGGGCCAGCTGATCGGTCTCAATGAAGGAGCCTTCATCGAGCAGGTAATCAAGGCGCTCGCGGGCGGTGAGGCGGTTGGCCGCGTGGACCTTCTCTACGGCCTTTTCGCCCATGGGGAAGTGGGCTTCCGCACGGCGGGCCTTGAGGTCGGCGATCTTGCCGGCGGTGGTGTTGATGTCTGGGAGGTTGGCGACGTCAATCAAAGGTGAGGAAATGGTCATGTTTTGGAATCGTAGCCGTAGCTGGCGGCCGCGTCCACATTCCCAGGCGGGTGAATTAGGTCACATTTTGGGTTAGTCCTGCGTGTGGATAGTTTTTTGAGGTGAAACTTTTTCCGGCGTGTCGCACGGATCACCTTTTGACAGGGGCTGCGAGTTGTGAAGTGAGGGGAGACAGGACCTGTGTCCTGGAGCGTTCTGGGGCCTGAAACCGCAGGTGTGCGCAGGCTTGAGACGCTTATCCTGCAGTGACATGAGATGGTGGTGATCAGGCTTGTGGTGGGGGCTACACATGGGGTGCCGGTGGGGGGTGGGTGTGGGTGGGCAGGATGCCCCCGTCTCTCGGGTGCCTCAGAGGCGAAAAGGAGCGGTTGTTTCAACACCAACCACTGCCGGGGGACTAGATTGTCGGACATGAAGCACACTCCCGATGCACGCCGTCCCCTGGATATCACCCGCTTACGCGAAGTTCTGGTCGATGATGGCCCCTTTGCCCGCCTGGACTATTCACTAAGCACTGACTCCACCAATGCTGATCTCCTGCGCGCAGAACAGGATGGTGCTCCGGAATGGACGGTGTCCACCACAGAATTCCAGGATTCCGGACGTGGCAGATTGGGCAGGCCCTGGATTGCACCGGAGAAGGCGTTGGTGATGTTCTCTGTACTTTTCCGCCCAGATCCGGCGCAGTTATCCCACCTGGGGACCATCCCACTGGCCTGTGGTCTGGCGTTGATGGACACCCTCCGTGATCTCGGGGTGGACGGTGCCGGCCTGAAGTGGCCTAATGATGTGCTGCTCAATGCGAAAAAGCTCTGCGGAATTCTCGTGGAGGCGGCATCACTAGACACCCGACCAGCGGTGATCATCGGCATCGGCATCAACATTGATCTGACAACAGAGGAACTTCCCGTTCCCCACGCCACCTCCCTGTCGCTGGCAGGCCATGACATCGACCGCACAGATTTCCTCATTGCTGTGCTGGGGAATATCCGCACCCGCTTAATGGAATGGTCCCAGGGGGAGAACACCTGGCTGGATGCCTACCGTGAGGTTTGCTCCAGCCTGGGACAGGATGTCCGGGTAATCCTGCCCGGGGAGAAGGAACTGCTGGGTGTTGCCGTGGGCATTGCTTCCGGTGGGCAGTTGATGGTCCGGGATCAAAGTGGTGAGGTTCATACGCTCAACGCCGGTGAGGTGACCCACCTGCGCCTGCAGTAGGGTGGAAAACATGCCGGGGAAAGCAAACAACAAGAGAGTCACGAGCGCAGAACGCGTCTACGTGGATCTGACCTCCCCTTTATCCGCCATGCTCTTTCCTGTTCTAGAACTGATCATCATCACCGGAGTCTGCTGGATGGCCGTGGGATATTTCGACCGACTGCCGGACATGTTCGGTTATGTACCTGCCACGGACTTCCCGCCGGGGACCCGAGACCTGATCCTGGGAATCTGGGCAGTGTTGAGCCTCTGGCGTTTTGGACTGCCCCTGATCCGGCAGCGTCGTTATCGCATCACGGTGACAGACCGGAAGCTTCTGGTACGCCCCTCCGGACTGCGCTCCCGTTATGATTCGATTCCCCTCAGTTATATGCATGATGTTCAGCGACGTCGTAAAACACTGATCCTGGGGGTAGGCGGACAGACCCGTCCCTATGTGGTCAACAACGTTCCGAAGGCCAAGAAGGTGGAGTCCGTGCTGAAGGATCTTCGGTACTGACAGGTCAGCTGGCTATAGTTGAGCCTTGTGACTTCTCATGAAACCAACACCAGCCCCGCCCACCTTGATCTTGACGGAAATCCTGCGGCGCATGCCCCGGGGATGCCTGTCGTGGCAGTGATCGGCGATGGCCAGCTTGCCCGCATGATGCAGACCGAGGCCATTGAACTCGGCCAGTCGGTACGCCTACTGGCAGGTGCCCGGGACGCGTCAGCATCCCAGGTGGCAGCTGATGTGGTCTTAGGTGATTACACCAACATTGATGATCTCCGCCGCGCCCTCAAAGGTGCCGACGTCATGACCTTTGATCATGAGCACGTGCCCACCGAACACCTGCGTCAGTTGATCTCCGAAGGGGTCAATGTCCAGCCTGGTCCGGATGCTCTGGTCAATGCCCAGGACAAGCTGGTCATGCGCAGGCGTCTGCAGGAACTGGGTGCCCCCATACCACCTTTTGTCGCCATTGAGAATGCGGCTGATGCGCAGGCTTTCTTTGATGAGGTTGATGGTCAGGTGTGCGTGAAGGCCCGCCGTGGAGGCTATGACGGACATGGTGTGTGGTTCCCCGCATCGAAGGAAGAACTGACAGAACTCGTCGATAAGCTCCTGGCAGCTGGCACCGCACTGATGGCTGAGCAGAAGGTCGAACTTGCCCGCGAGCTATCCGCGATGGTCGCGCGCACCCCGTCCGGCGAGACGGCTGCATGGCCGGTTGTTGAATCCGTGCAGCGCAACGGCGTGTGTGCCGAGGCCGTGGCCCCAGCGCCTGATCTCTCATCTGAACTGCAGGAATCCACCCGCGCGCTGGCTGAACACATCGCCACCGAACTTGGTGTCACCGGTGTGCTCGCCGTGGAACTGTTCGAGGACACCGATGGGGAGATCTCCGTCAATGAGCTGGCCATGCGCCCCCACAACACCGGTCACTGGACCCAGGATGGTTGTGTGACCAGCCAGTTTGAGCAGCACCTACGTGCGGTACTGGACTACCCACTCGGTTCCACCGATACCCTGGCACCGTTCACAGTGATGGCCAATATGCTGGCCGCCGATGAAGATCCGGCTGAGCCGATGGCACGCCGCATGATTGAGGTGTGGGAGCGTTACCCCAACGCCAAGATCCACCTCTACGGCAAGGGTTTCCGCCCCGGCCGCAAGATCGGCCACGTCAACATGGTCGGCGAGGATGCGGACACCGTGCGCGCAGATGCTGCAGCAGCCGCCAACTACCTGGTCAATGCCACCTGGGCTTAAACCTGCGCTTTTCGACGCCCCACCTTGTCTCCGCCCCAGCCCTGTCCCCCGGCAACTAACCGGGTCGCAGGCGGGGCGGTTAGACTTTCCTACGGAAACTTAAATTCTTGAGGCACCGTTACCTGGAGGAAGCACAATGGCACCACTCATCGGACTGATCATGGGATCTGACTCAGACTGGGACACTGTTGAACCAGCCGCTGAGGCATTGGCTGAATTCGGCATCCCTTTCGAAGTAGGAGTCCTCTCGGCACACCGCACCCCGGAACGCATGCTCAGCTACGCCAAGACCGCCCATGAGCGCGGCATCAAGGTCATCATCGCCTGCGCCGGTGGTGCCGCACACCTGCCCGGCATGGTTGCCGCAGCCACCCCGCTCCCGGTCATCGGTGTGCCACGCGCACTGAAGGACCTGGATGGTCTGGACTCCCTGCTCTCTATCGTGCAGATGCCAGCCGGAGTACCTGTGGCCACCGTCTCCATCGGCGGTGCCAAGAACGCTGGCCTGCTGGCCGCCCGCATTCTCGGTGCCGGTGACCCGGCCCTGGTGCAGAAGATGGCTGACTATCAGGCAGAGATGGCTTCCCAGGTGGAAGCCAAGGACGAGGCGCTGAAGAAGCGCCTCATGGGCGAATAAGATCGTCACTGCTGTGAATCCGATTCTGGTGCTCGGTTCCAAGGTGGTGGATGGCCGTGTTGACCCACTCCTGGCCTCCCGCCTGGACCGGGCCGCAGAAATTGCTGGTAGACACCCCCATGTCCCGGTGGTGGTCAGTGGTTTAGATGAGGCCGCCCCCATGGCGGACTATCTCCGCGCCCGCGGAGTACAACACCTCCTCGAAGAACCCCGGGCCACCAGCACCAATGAAAACCTGGAAAACGCCCTCGCACTGCTCCCTGACACCAGGCAGTGGACCGTGGTCACCAGTGATTTCCATGCCTGGCGTACCTATCTCTGGGCCTGGCACCTCGGCATCCCCATCACCGTGGTCACCGCTATAACCCCAGCACACATGCGCACCCAGATGTTTTTGCGGGAATGCCTGGCACTACCGCACTCCACCCTCCGGGTGCTGTGGCGGAAGTTTAGAGGCTAACTGACCTGGTAGGTGAGTTCGACGAACTGTCCCACCTGCTGGGTGCCACTGAGATGGAGTCTGTTGCTTTCCATCCGGGAGGAAGACCGGTGTCATGGTGAGGATGATGCGATCCAGAGCGCCAGCACCGAAGAACTGACCGGCTGGTTCTCAACCACCTATGACCCACAGATTCTCTACATCTGTGAGAATCCGTGGCAGAGCATCGGCCCCAGAACTGTTGATCAACCGCACGTTGGTTCCCTCATACACTGGGAGATTCCGGGAGGTGAAGACCCAGGTATCGGGCGTTGACCATAGGAAGTGGTGAGGTCCTCAGGCTTATCCAGCGCACCCAGCAGCCATTCATAGATGGTGGATCCCATGATCAGGGCATCAATGGTATCCAGGAATGAGGCGATATCAGCTTCCGCATCAGATGCGCGGGAGACATCGAAAACCACTGCAGTGAGTCCTACTCATCTGCAATGAAACCATTGAGAGTGGTGGCGCAGTTATACGTGATGGTCATGGACACCAGAGTGCAACGGGGACCCCCTATTTACGACGGGCCCGCCACATGGCCACGGTGGCGAGTACTAACACCAAAGCCAGGAGCGCAGGCCAGACCTTCGGTTCCGGCTGGACCACATTGACGGCTGCCTGAACCACAGCCAGAAAAGCAAAGAACCCCAGGAAGCCGATGAATGCATCCAGCTGCAGATTCCTGCGCTGTGCCTCGGAGTGATCCTGGGGGTCCCTGTTGCTCATGGCAACCACTCTAGTCCTGAGCCATTAAGCCTTCACACCACCGGCTGTCAGGCCGGAGACAATCCGACGCTGGAAGATCAGCACCATGATGATCAACGGAACCGTCACCAGGGCACCTGCAGCCATCACGGAGGCGTAGGGGTACTCGAAGGAGTTTGGTCCGGAGAAACGTGCAATCGCCACAGTGACCGGCTCCGTGGCGGTGGTGGACAGCTGGCGGGCCAGCATGAACTCATTCCAGGAGGCAATGAATGCCAGAATCGCGGTGGTGAACAGGGCAGGTGCAGCTAGTGGCAGGAGGATCTTGCGGAAGGCCTGCCCACGGGTGGCACCATCCACACGTGCCGATTCCTCCAACTCCCACGGCAGTTGTCTGAAGAAGGACACCAGTGTGTAGATGGTCAGGGGGAGCGCGAAGGAGATATTCGGAATGATCAGGGCCTGGTAGGTGCCGATCCAGCCGATGTCACCAAAGAGCTGGAACAGGGGAGTGACCAGGGCGATACCCGGGAACATGGAGGCTGCCAGGATGATGCCGGTGACAATGCCCTTGCCAGGGAAGTTCAGGCGTGCCAGGGCATATGCGGTGAATACTCCCACGACCACTGCCAGGATGGTGGTGGTCAGACTGACAATCAGGGAATTACCGATCGCCGCCAGAAAGTTATTGCCCTTATCTGTGGCCAGGGCGTCCCTGAAGTTCTGCAGTGTGACATGGGTGGGCCACGGGGTGGTGTCGAAGGTATAGCGAGAATCGCGCAGTGCGGTGACCACCATCCAATAAAATGGTGCGAGACCCCAGAAGAGGATGAACACCACACCGGCGTAGTTCATGATCAGATTCTTGGTTTTCTTATTCATGATGAGGACACCTCATTGGCTACGGCAGCACCGGTGATGCCTACTCCGGCTCCTGCTATCTCAGGTTGTTTCTTCTGTTTGCGACGACGTTTGGTCTTGGCCATGCCACGCTGGCCGGAGACATCCGCCCCTAAGAAGCGGATCATCACAAAGGCCACGAAGAAGATGAGCAGGAAGATCAGGGTAGACAGTGCAGAAGCTGAGTTGAAGTTGTTCTGACGCATATCCTCCACCACCAGCTGGGAGATGACCGCAGTGGGGGAGTTGGAGGAACTAGAGATCATGATCACCGGCAGGTCATACATACGCAGGGCATCAAGGGTACGGAACAACACAGCCACCATCAGTGCAGGCTTGACCAGTGGGAGGGTGATCTTGGTGAACTGCTGCCACGGGGTCGCACCGTCCACACGTGCTGCCTCATAGGTGTCTCTGGGGATCATCTGGAGTCCTGCGAGGATGAGCAGTGCCATGAACGGCGTGGTCTTCCAGACATCAGCCAGGATGACTGCGGCGCGCGCCGCCCAGGGATCAGTGGTCCAGCTGATACTCAGACCGAAGAACTCATTGATGATGCCCCGCGGTGCAAAGAGGAACTGCCACAGCTTCGCAGTCACAGCAGTGGGGATCGCCCAGGGGATCAGGACAGCCGCACGAACCAGTGCACGACCGCGGAACTCCTTGTTCATGATCAATGCCATGCAGATACCCAGGACGGTTTCGAGAGTCACGGTGACCACGGTGAAGAAAAGTGTGATGCGCAATGCCGGCCAGAAATCAGTGGCCAGGGTTCCAGGTGGGCAGACACCCACGGTGCCATCGGAACTCATACAGCGTTGTGTCAGCCAGTAGAGGTAGTTCTCCAGACCAGCGAAACCGCCGTCGGTGAACAACCCGGTGGTGGGGTCCAGACCTTTATCCGCCTGGAAGGACAGCCAGATGGCACGGACAATGGGATACCCGATCACCACCGCCAGAACAATCATGGCAGGCGCGATCAGCCACATGGCTGAACGGGCTTGTTTCATCTTGGCCATGTTTCCAGCGCTCCTTGAGATTGAGGGGAGTGGACAAAGGGAACTAAAAAGAAAAACTTGTTAGTTGGATCATAGAACCCCGGTGGTGGTGAAGGAACAGTCACCTACCCCCTGGATGGCCCTCCGGAGGCTGGTTGTATAAACGTTGACCTGTGGGGGACCTTCCCCAGAAGCCACCGTTTGTGGTTACACAGGATGGGAAATAGTGTCAAAGGTTGTCCTCTCCCACCGTCAGTGCAACCGTCCCCCGGGCCACCTAGGAATAGAAGTCTTCGCGCAGCAGCACCCCGTGTTCCAACCACACCTTCAGGGCTGCCAGCATCCCGGTCCATCTCATACAGCTGCCAAAGGCTCCCTGGGATCCACCAGTAGTGACCTTCCAGCCGTATTCCGTGATGGTGACCTTCGTACGGGTGTAGTCATCAACAGGTTCGAATGTGATGCTCACCCGGGTCACCCCGTCACCGGACACGGTGTCCATACCCTCCCACTCGAAGATCACTGTCCGGGAGGGGGAGACTTCGATCACCCGGACTGGAAACCTGCCGGGGAAGTCAGCGAAATCCCACGTCACGGTGGCACCTGTGTCCATGCGTCCGCGGGCACCGCCGGTGGCGAAGTATCTGGAGAGCTGGCGTGGATCCACGATCGCCTCATAGACCTGTTCGGGGCAGCGGGAGATGAAACTGAAGATGGAGAAGGATAACTCCTGGAGAGATCGGGGAGACAGCTGGGATGACATAGAGACTCCTTGGGCCAGAGAATGTGAAACGCAACTGAGGTGACCCCATGATGACAAAACTCCGGCCACCTGGTGTGATGACCGGAGAATTATGTGTGCTGCAAGCTACTTGATGCAGCTTGTGATGGGGGGGCGAAAGGCTCTTATTGTGAGGCGCTTTCGATGGCAGCCTTCATATCGGCGGTTGCCTGGTCAACATCCACGTCGCCGTTGATGGCTGCGTAGGCGTTGTCCTGGACTGCCTTGGAGATGGCTGGGTAAAATGGGGAGACTGGACGTGGTGCTGCGTTTTCCAGGGACTCCTTCAGTGCTGGCAGGTATGGGTACTGCTCGATGAGGGACTCGTCATCGTAGATGGATGCGAGCACCGGTGGGAAGGAGTTGTCGGCGAACCAGGTCTGGTTCTCCTCGTTGATGATGAACTCGATGAAGTCGCGGGCAGTTGCCTTGTTCTCAGAGTTGACGTTGATGCCGTTGTTGTAGCCACCCAGGGTGGATACGCCGACGCCGTCTTCGCCCACGAGTGGCTGGACCTCGAACTTGCCGGTGGTTGCTTCTGCATCCTCGGCGTTGGTGTACATGTATGGCCAGTTGATGGCGTAGGCGGTTTCCCCCTCGGTGAAGGCCAGGTTGGTCTCCTCCTCGGTTGCCGCAGTGGAAGCAGAGGCGATGGTGCCGTCCTCGTAGCCGTCGACAAGTGCCTGCAGGCCAGCCTTGGCCTCGTCGGAGTCGACGGTCACGTTGCCGTCCTCATCCAAGACGGAGCCGCCCCAGCCTTCGATGAAGCCGATGGTGTTGACGGTCAGACCTTCGTACTGCTTGAGCTGGGTGGTCAGGCAGTCAACCTCTGCTTCTTCAGCAAGGGTGCAAGACTCCACCAGATCAGCCCAGTTCTCAGGGGCCTCTGACACGATCTCGGTGTTGCGGTAGAGCAGCTGGCCGTTGGTGTTCTGCGGCAGTGCGTAGAGGGTATCCATGTAGGTGGCGGAATCAACGGTGGATTCCAGCAGTCCGGAGGTGTCCACCTCGAGGTCGCCCTCGAGCGGTGCCAGCCACTGGTTGGCCGCGAAGTCAGCGGTCCAGATGACGTCGAGAGCCATGACGTCATAGTCGGAGTTGCCAGCCTGCAGGGACTGGACAAGGGTTTCACGCTGGGCGTCAGCCTCACCCGCGAGCTCGTTCAGGGTGACCTGCTCATCGGGGTTTTCTTCGTTCCACTTATCGATCACCGGAATGATCTTGTCAGTGTCATTCTTGCCCATGGCGAAGGTGATCGGGCCGCGGCCCTCTTCGTCACCGGTGGCGGCAGTGGTGTCGGTGGTGGTCTCATCGGAGGAGTCTGAGCTGCAACCGGCGAGTGCGATTGCTGCGATCAGGGTGGTTGCGGCAAGCGAAGCGCCGGTCTTGCGGGAAATTCTGGACATATTTAAGTCACCTTTCTTAGCAACAGGTAACCTAAATCTAATGATCCAGAACACTATCGCGCACGAAAATTCTGAAAATCACCCCCGCAGTAGGGGCGGAGAACACGTGCTTATGGCCGCGCCTTCCCCGCGATCGGGGGCAGGGGCTAGGTGAGACGCTCGCCGCTGTCAGGATCAAAGCGGTGAGCGGCAGCAGCATTGAAGGCGAAACTCACGGTGTCCCCGGGTGCAGGCACCTGCTCATCTGCCCAACGGGCAACCAGACGCTCGCCCCCACAGGTGGCATAGACATAGGACTCAGAACCCAGTTCCTCCACGATGTCCACCACGCCCTCCACCACGGTGTAACCAGGCGGCACCTCAGCAGCTCCAGCGATCATCGCCTCGGGACGTACCCCCATGGTGACACCGTCACGGGGGAAGAGGTTCATGGAGGGGGACCCGATGAAACCAGCGACGAAAGCATTGACAGGGGCATCGTAAAGCTCCCTGGGCGGGGCGACCTGCTGCAGCAACCCATCCTTGAGCACCGCCACCCGATCACCCATCGTCATCGCTTCCACCTGATCATGGGTGACATACACGGTGGTGGTACCAAGACGACGCTGCAGAGACGCAACCTCAGCACGGGTCTGGACACGCAGCTTGGCATCCAGGTTAGACAGCGGCTCATCCATGAGGAACACCTTCGGATTACGCACCAGCGCACGGCCCATGGCCACACGCTGACGCTGTCCCCCCGATAGATCCTTCGGCTTACGGTCCAGGAACTCCGTGAGGCCGAGAATCTCCGCAGCCTCACCCACCTTGGCGTCAATCTCCGCCTGCGGCATCTTGGCCAATTTCAGGGCAAAACCCATATTTTTCGCCACCGACATGTGTGGATAGAGCGCATAGTTCTGAAACACCATCGCAATATCACGCTCTGCTGGCTCCTGCCCGGTGACATCGCGACCACTGATGCTGATGACACCGGACTCCACCTCCTCCAAACCCGCCAAGGCCCGCAGGGTGGTGGACTTGCCACAACCAGAAGGACCCACGAGCACGAGGAATTCACCATCAGCGATATCCAGATCGAGCTCATAGACAGTGGGACGCTCCGCGCCGGGGTAGCGGATGGAGACTTTGTCGAATGTGACCGTTGCCATGCTTGATTAAGTTACCAGGAGCATAGGGCACACAGGTACAGACAGTGGGTTGATCAGGGTTTCTGAACGAGCTTCGACGTGTTTTCTGCAGTCTTGACCGCTGAAACGACGAACTCCAGGAAGAGACGAGTCATGATCAGGGAGAAGAGTGTCGCCAGGCCGACCGGAATCCAACCCAGGATCAGAATGAAGATAGCCCTGCCCACCAAGCCACTGAACAGTGCGCCGAAGAATGGCAGTAGCCAACCGATAAACATGGCCACGGCAGCGACAATCAACGCGAAGACATAGATGAACTTGGCAAACTTCAGAGAGATGAAAGAATCAAAGTTGGCATCGAAGAGTGTCTTGAAAAACCCTTTGGCCTCGGTGGTCGTGTTGGTACCTGTCTGCCAGGATTGTGGACCGTCTGGGTTGGGTCCTTCATTGTGTGGGTAGTTGTTCTCGGGATAAGCCATCAGAGACTCCTTTGCAATGGAAACAAAACAGTCTCTGAGGTTAGACCAGATAATTTAATGTGCCAGTCTTGCTACCCCTGTGGGCTAGCTACCGCTAGATACGGGTGTCCACCTTCTCTGACAGGGAAATCTGATCCAGACGATCAGTGTCTGCAAGTCCTGATACCACGACTGCAGAACCCCCGGCTGCCAGTGGGGCGAGAACCTGCTGCTTGAAGCTTTCTGCATCTGACCAGCCGGTGCTCAAGACACGGGCCTTCGGGGTCGCCCCGGAGTCACCGACAATGTCAGGGAGAATGCGGGTGGGGTTGAAGAACTGATCACCATAGAAACGGACTGTGGGGCCGAAATCGATGGCTCCCTGTGGAAGCTCACCACCACTTTCCACCACACCGCGACCGAAGGGGTCATCGCTGACCAGCACCACATCACCATGGCCACTGTTGATCTCAAAGCGATCAGGGGAGGTGAACACGACATCAGCACCTGTCACACCCTCGTGGCCGAAGGTGACCTCCACCTCGGTGGCAAGTGCACCCAGCACGATCACGGCTGTCTGCCAACCGACGGGAAGATCAATCGCGATGGTGGAATCCTCATCCAGATCGAGCTCCTCCAGAAGCATGTTTCCCACCTTTGACGCCCAGTTATCCAGGGTGATGGCGGAAAAGTCCAGGCGGGCGCCAGTGGTTTCGTTATAGACGGTCAGGCGCGGGGAAGCGGGGTCTGTGGCAAGAAGATGAGAAAGCAGTTGCATGGCACCCAGATTAGGGAAAAATCCGTATCTGGGTAGGGGACAACTAGTTCACACAGCGGGGGCCATCGCCGCCGGCGTCGATCTCCGGGCTGAGAATCGGGTCACCGGAACCATCTGCACCGGGCTGACCAACAGAGCTTGGGTTTGCTGCAACCTCAACATTCGGGCCAGCATAATCAATGTGTGGGATGACGATGATGGTGTCGGAATCCAGGGAATCATTCTGCATGATCGGCAGTCCGCCTAACTCCTCAGCGATGGTGATCGCCTGTGGATCAGTGGTGTCGGATGCCAGAACCTGGGACTCAAAGTAGAGGCCCTCGATGGCATTACCGGTCTCTTCGATGGTGAAGCCGAGCCCCTCGAGGTGGGCTGCCACACCACTGGCAAGACCAGCGGTGCCGGAACCGTTGAGAACATGGACCATCGTGTCGGCGTTATTGGTTTCTGGGGCGGGCTGGTCACCATCACCACCAGGAGAGTCCTGTGGTTCTGGTTCCTGACCACCGAGGGCGTCTTCAAAGAATGCCTGAACCTGGACCGGGTCAACCGTGACCACGGACTCGCCATAATCACCGACACCATCGATCGAGGTGACAGGAATGGTGGTGAAGATGACATTGCCACCGGCGAGGTTCTGCAACTGGGTGGCAAAACCCATCACGTCCCACCCCTCGTCGATGATGACTGAGCGCATGACGGCGTCGGCAAGCGCAGAGAGCTTCGCCGGGTTGGTCAGGGTGCCGGAGGAGAGAACCTGGTTAACCAGGGAGGCCATGAAAGCCTGCTGACGGACGATACGGTCAAGGTCACCGCGGGGGAGACCATGGCGCTGGCGGACAAAGGACAAGGCGTCAGAACCACCCAGGGTTTGACGGCCCGCAGAGAAATCCGCACCGGACAGAGGCTCATTGACCGCATTATTCAGGCAGACATCAACACCACCCACGGCATCAGTCAGCAGCACAAACCCGAGGAGACCGATCTCCGCATAGTGATCAACGGTGATGCCGGTGAGATCAGACACTGCATCAATGAGGCCTTCGCGGCCAGACTCTTTGGAACGGGATTCCAGTTCTGCATCATTGGTGAAACCCTGCTCAACAAGTTCAGCCTGGCGGGCATCCTTGTGAGCACCATAAACACCATTGATCTTCATGTTTCCGTAATCATCATCACTGATATAGGCATCGCGGGGGATGGACACAGCAGTGGCGGAGGATCCGTCATTGGGGACACGAATCACCATGATGGTGTCAGTATTGTCATTTTCCTCATCACCGGCACGCAACATCGCGATCTCATCATCGGAGAGACGGTTTCCCTGGGCATCAGAACGGGAGTCAGAACCCACGAGAAGGATATCGGTGGCACCATCTGTAGCCTCGCCATCCTTCACACCCTCACCACCACCGAGTGTCAGGTTGCCGGCATTAGCCACATCACCGATGCTGCCGACCGCGAAATATCCCAGCCCTGAGACCAACAACACCAGCACAGAAAGGAAGGCCACGATGGAACGCACAGCCAACGGCCCGGCCTGTTTGGTGGACTGCAGTGCTGCAGGGGCTGCCTGAATATCCCGGACGGGGCGGTACTTTTCGGTCACGGTATTTGCAAACCCTTCATGGACGGAAGTGGTGGAGACCCTTGAGTTCAAGGCCCTTCGAAAAAGACAATAAAGATACTGCCTAGGGATTCTATGACAACTGCTAGCTATTTCCTCAACGCCTGTCGGGAGTGGCGGATGTTTAACCCATGAGTGAACGGCTAAGCTCTGGTGGCTGTGAGCAATCAAAATCCACCCATCGCCGTGATCACGGTGACGTACTCCCCTGGAAAATACCTGGCGTCCTTTTTGGATTCGATTCCTGCGGCGACAGACCGTGACGCTGTTGTCATCATGGCGGATAACGGATCAACAGACGGGGTCCCTGAGCAGGCGGCGAAGGAACGCGAGAACGCCGAGTTCCTGCCCACCGGTGGCAACCTTGGCTATGGCACCGGTGTGAACGTTGCCGCACGTTCCCTCAAGGAGCGTCGCGACGCCGGAAAGATCGATGGAGAGTTCTTCATCGTCTCCAACCCGGACGTGGTCTTTGATGAAGGATCCATTGATGACATGATCGCGTGTGCGAGGCGTCATCCGGGTTCCGGAAGTGTCGGACCGCTAATCCGTGAGGCAGACGGTTCCATCTATCCCAGTGCCCGGGCAGTCCCCACCCTGGGCAATGGCATCGGTCATGCATTATTCAGTTGGATCTGGAAGGCAAACCCCTGGTCGGCTGCCTACCGTGATGATGAAGACATGCATTCAGAACGCGTCGCCGGGTGGCTGTCTGGATCCTGCCTGTTGTTGCGCTGGGAAGCCTTTGAGCAGATCGGCGGCTTTGATGAGCGCTATTTCATGTACATGGAGGATGTGGATCTGGGCGACCGGTTGGCCCGGGCGGGATATGACAATGTGTTCTGTCCCTCTGCGCAGATCACCCACGCCAAGGGCCATGTTGCTGGAAAGCACCCGGAGCTTCTCCTTCCCGCACACCATGAGAGCGCCTACCGCTTCCAGGCTGATCGTTTGTCCAAGCCGACCCAGGCGCCGATCCGGCTTGCACTGCGTGTCGGTCTGAAGGCCAGAGCTCTGGTGGCCGTACTGATTGCCAAGATCCGCAGGGCATAGGTAATACTAGAATTCATCAGCTTTTCATCTTGTGGTCATCATTTACGTAATCCGTTGCGGAAGATTTCAGATACATCCTGCACACCCATCATGATCTGAAAAGTCCACGTTCCACCGCCCTCATTGCACAGAGAGTGAAACCAGAAAAACATGTCTGAATCTGAAAACCCCACCCCGGTCAATGTGGATGCAGTCATCCTCGTCGGTGGCAAGGGAACCCGCCTGCGCCCGCTGACGGTCAACACCCCCAAGCCGATGCTGCCCACCGCTGGCTTTCCTTTCCTGAAGCACCTGCTGGCCCGCATCAGGGCTGCCGGCATCACGCATGTGGTTCTCGGGACCTCCTTCAAAGCCGAGGTTTTTGAGGAATACTTCGGCGACGGTTCAGAACTGGGA
The DNA here is from genome assembly GCF_945649885.1 of uncultured Corynebacterium sp. Lineage (GTDB taxonomy): Bacteria > Actinomycetota > Actinomycetes > Mycobacteriales > Mycobacteriaceae > Corynebacterium. The sequence goes on from NZ_CALZFS010000010.1 coordinate 18,500, forward strand.
CTGGAGATCGAATACGTGGTGGAGGACAAACCACTGGGAACCGGTGGTGGTATCCGCAACGTCTACGACAGGCTGCGTCATGACACCGCCATTGTCTTCAACGGCGATGTGCTCTCCGGTGCGGACCTGGGTTCCATCCTGGACACCCACCGTGAGAAGGAAGCGGACCTGACGATGCACCTGGTGCGTGTGGCCAATCCCCGCGCCTTCGGCTGTGTACCCACCGACGATGAAGGTCGCGTTGAGGCATTCCTGGAAAAGACCGAGGATCCCCCGACAGATCAGATCAACGCTGGTTGCTACGTGTTCAACAAGGAACTCATCGCATCCATCCCGGAGGGACGCGTTGTCTCCGTGGAACGTGAAACCTTCCCACAGCTGCTGGAGGAGGGCAAGCGTGTCTATGGGCATGTGGACACCTCATACTGGCGTGACATGGGTACCCCGGAGGACTTCGTTCGTGGCTCCGGTGACCTAGTTCGCGGCATCGCCTACTCACCATTGCTGGCAGGTAAGACCGGTGAGTCACTGGTGGACCCATCCGCAGGAGTGCGTGATGGTGTGATCCTGCTCGGTGGTACCGTGGTTGGTCGCGGCACCGAGATCGGTGCGGGCTGTCGCCTGGATGACACCGTGGTCTTTGATGGCGTGACCATCGAACCCGGAGCTGTCATTGAGGATTCGATCATCTCCTCCGGCGTCACGATCGGTGCAAATGCCCGGATTTCTGGTTGTGTGATTGGTGAAGGCGCGCAGATCGGTGCCCGGTGTGAGCTCACCGCCGGCATGCGTGTCTTCCCCGGTGTGGTTATTCCGGATGGCGGCATCCGTTTCTCCTCGGATCAGTAGTTCTGATCCGGGCGGAAGTCACATCCGGGTAATTACATTCGGGTGACTTTCCGCCTTCCATGGTGGACTCTGAAGAGTGCCGCGGGAAGCGGAACTGGAACCAACATTTTCAGAAATAAGTTATTCCCAGCATCTGGACGACACGCCGATGTAGTGGCCGTTTGGTGGGAATCAACCCCCAGCCCCCAATATCTAGTACCCCCGTGATGTACCCCCATCACGGGGGTTTTGTGACTGTTGTGACTGTTGTGAAACTGGCAGGGGCATCTTTTATGGATTTTCCTAATATCAGTTGACGGCTTATCATTGGCCCGTGTGTAATCGGAATGTGTAACCAATGCGGATTGGCAACTAGACTGTGACCAATTCGAAACCAGATTGACTGACCTGTGAAGTGAAGGGGGGCGAGGGCGTGGAAGATACAGCAGGACAGCCTGCACTGCATATTGCAAAGTCCCAGACTCGTTCCGCACTGGAAATGACTCTGGACGATCTTTTTGGTGCAATGGAGCAGGAATGGCAGGAGCAGGCGCTCTGTGCGCAGACTGATCCGGAGGCATTCTTTCCGGAAAAAGGCGGTTCCACCCGCGAGGCCAAGCGAATCTGCCAGGCATGCCCGGTTCAAGACGACTGTCTTGAATTCGCCCTTGAAAATGATGAACGTTTCGGTATCTGGGGCGGTCTCTCCGAGCGGGAGCGCCGCCGACTCAAACGTGAAATCAGTTAACCCCATCATCAACAGGGGTTATATGTGAAGCCGGATCCGCCATCGTTGTGGCATGGGGATCCGGCTTATTTTTTACCCTCCTACCGGCATATTTCACCGACAACCATCAGCGTTAAAAGAGTCGATGAGCAGAAAACTCCTCTAAGGTAGTGAAGTCTGTTTAAATCTGAAAAATGAAAGGTGGGCTCATCAGTGACCCTCTCCAAGAAAGCCCAGGCCGTTGTCGTCAGCATCGTCGTGATCTGGCTGGTGGCCATCGCGGGACTCGTTGCTGCCACTGCCATGACCCAGGCCGGAGATAATTCCACAGCCCCCAACACAGGTGCACTGGAGCGTAATGTCGCCGGAGTGGAGGAGATGGGTCTCAACGCCACCGCTTTTGCCTTCTCTGATATCTACGGAGATGAATATGGGGCCGCTGGAATTCTGTGTGCTGGTGAAACCACTGAGAGTATCGCCCAGAACTTCGGCCTCGGTGCTGCAGAGCTGGAACCACTCGAGCTTGGCCCCGAGGGAATTCCCGCCGGAGTCAGCTATATCGCCCTGGCAACCCAGGACGGAAAGGTTGATTTCGACAAGATTGATTCCTCCAAGGTTGAGCTCTGCCAGACTCCGATGACCGGTGTTTTTGATACCCGCTCCATGATGCCGTTGAGTAAGATGGGACCGGGCCTGTGGGCTCTGCTGGGCTAAAGACCGCCTGAATATACCGGGGAATCAGGGGAGAAAATCCCAGGTCCCCGGTGTTTTCATCTCAGGTCAGTATTGGAACCCGGGGTCAATATCGTGGGGTTCGATGTTGAGGTAGTTGGCCACCAGGGAGATCAGAACATGGGTGAGGAGCTCATGGCGTTCGATCTTGTTGGTCACTCGTTGTTCGATCGGCATGCGGAAAATCACGATGCGGGCACGGGTCGGGTTGCCCTGCGGGTCAATCGCCGGGGGGATGACGCGACCAAGCGGAACCGGACCATCGGCGGTGATCTCATCGGGGAGGATGGACATGTCAGCACTCAACCGCATGCGGGGCACTGTATCCACCGCAATATCAAGATTGCTCAGCTCTTTGTGGTAGATGCCGTACAGGGGGCCGTAGGCTTCCAACACAGCACGGTCAAAAGCTTTACGACGAGAAGCCTGGCGCGGCACCGCAGCCGGCAACACGGGGCCACGTACTCCACGACCGTGTCTGTCCCGAAAAGATCTCGTGTGCATAAGACAAGATTCTAAACCGGGTGAGCAGGTAAAAGCAGTCACCACGCCGGGGAGCAGGGTGGGGGAGTGCGCGTCGTGACTATCCAAACCTCAACCCAGGGTCTAAACTTTGACAACGTGAGTCAGTTCCGTCGATGTTCCCGCCCCGGTTGCGGCAAGCCCGCCGTAGCCACCCTCACCTACGCATATTCAGAATCAACTGCCGTCGTAGGTCCATTGGCACCCGCCGCAGAACCCCATAGTTGGGACCTCTGTGAGCACCATGCCGAGCGCATCACCGCGCCACTCGGCTGGGAGATGCTGCGTGTCAATGACATCTTCCCTGAAGATGATGAGGATCTCACCGCCCTCGCTGCGGCCGTGCGTGAAGCAGGCCGAAATGTCAGTGGCCTGATCACTGATGAAGAGGAGGTGGGCGAGAACCATCCGGTCAACCGTTCCGCCAAGGTGGCTGAGTACAAGGCACAGCGTCGAGGTCACCTCTACGTGGTTCCGGAACTGGAAGACTAGAGTTCCACACTGCAAGCGTCGGCTGAGGCCGACGCTTTTCTTCATTCTGAGGGGGACATGGTGGCACCACCATGGAAGATGCTGACCTTTTAGTCGGGGGCCCCTGGGTGACGTAAGATTGCGGGGAATATTTAGCTCTCTACCCGTGAGGATCTATGCGTACCCGTGAATCTGTAACAGCGGTCATCAAGGCCTACGATGTCCGTGGTGTCATCGGCGTGGACCTGGATGCCGAATTCATTCGTGAGACCGGTGCTGCCTTTGCCCGTCTCATGCGCAGTGAAGGCGAGACAACTGTTGCCATCGGACATGACATGCGTGATAGCTCCCCGGAACTGTCCCAGGCTTTTGCTGATGGTGTGACCGCCCAAGGCCTGGATGTCATCCACATCGGCTTGGCCTCCACCGATGAGCTGTATTTTGCTTCCGGAACCCTGGAGTGCGCCGGTGCGATGTTCACCGCCTCACACAACCCGGCTGAGTACAACGGCATCAAGCTGTGCCGTAAGGGTGCCCGCCCGGTGGGTCAGGAAACCGGTCTGGCCACCATCATCGACGACCTCGTCGCCGGTATCCCCGTCTATGAGGGCGAACCCGGTTCTGTCAGCGAGCAGGACCTGCTCAGTGGTTACGCCGCTTACCTCAACGACCTGGTGGACCTGAGCAGGATCCGTCCCTTGAAGGTTGCCGTCGATGCTGCCAACGGCATGGGTGGTTTCACTGTTCCTGAAGTGTTCAAGGGTCTGCCCTTGGACATCCAGCCGCTCTATTTTGAGCTGGATGGTAATTTCCCCAACCATGAGGCCAATCCCTTGGAGCCGGCCAACCTGGTTGATCTGCAGAAGTTCGTGGTGGACACCGGTTCCGATATCGGCCTGGCCTTTGATGGTGATGCTGATCGTTGTTTTGTCATCGATGAACATGGTGATCCGGTCAGCCCATCAGCCATCTGCGCGATTGTGGCTGAGCGTTACCTGCAGGACCAGCCTGGTTCGACGATCATCCACAACCTGATCACCTCCAAGTCTGTGCCGGAGATCATCGCCGAAAATGGTGGTCAGGCTGTGCGTACCCGCGTGGGGCACTCCTTCATCAAGAACGAGATGGCCAATACCGGTGCGGTCTTTGGTGGTGAGCACTCGGCTCACTATTACTTCACGGAGTTCTTCAATGCTGATTCCGGCATTCTGGCTGCGATGCATGTGCTGGCTGCCTTGGGTGGTCAGGAGAAGCCACTGAGCCAGATGATGGCGCAGTACAACCGTTATGCCGCCTCCGGTGAGCTGAACTCCCGTCTGGCTAATGCTCAGGCACAGACGGAGCGGACTCAGGCTGTGCTGGATGCGTTTGAGAGTCGTATTGAGAGCATTGATCGCCTGGATGGTGTGACCGTGGAGCTCAAGGGCACCCCGGCCTGGTTCAATGTGCGTGCTTCCAACACTGAGCCGCTGTTGCGCTTGAATGTGGAGGGTACCTCCCCGGAGGAGGTTGACTCCCTGGTGGAGGAGATCCTCGGCATCATCCGCGCCTAGGGGACGGACCCCCACCGAAGAGATGTACAACGTAATCCACCACTGGTTGATCAAAAGTCCTTATCCTTGAGGGAATAAGGAAAGGATATTGATTCCCAGTGGTGGATTCCTTCTATGACGGCTCTTCCTATGATCAGGAAACCGTCAGATTTTATGATGTCGCTTATGAGGGGGCACAGGTCAGGCTGATCGGCAGTGCCATCGCTGAGGGCATGTTGGCCCCTCTCGAGGGCCTACGCCCACGCAGCGTGGTGGTGCTGACCCGGGGCCAGCTCAATCAGAGTTGTGCCCGGCTGGTGGAAGCACTCCATAAGCCGCTCCGGCAGCCCTTTGTCATCACCTCGGAACTTCCGGGCTATATCGGCGCCCTGGATGTGTTGGTGGCGGTCACCGATGATGGTGGGGATGAGGATTTTCTCAGGGCGCTGATCACAGCTGGCCAGCGCGGTGTGACCACCATTCTGGTTGGTCCCCATGATGGTCCCCTCATTGAGGAAGCGCCGAGGGACGCCATCGTGATACCCACGCTGCCCACAGCAACGGGGGCGTCGCCGGGGCGGACGGTGGCGTCGATAAGCGCTGTGTTGGAGATTTTCGAGGAATATCCCCGGATGGTGGCGGATCGTCTGGATCATGTAGCAGATTCCATGGACGAGGAGATTGCGACGCTGTCGCCGGAACGTGATGAATTAGTCAATCCGGGAAGAAAGTTGCGTCTGGCGGCTGAAGGGCACCGCATCGTGCACACCGGCCGCACTGAACGCGGCAACGCGATAGCCAACGTAGTGGCTACTTTATGGAATAAACGCGGGGTGGTGTGCGGGGTTCTCGACGGTGCGGAACTCTATCACTCCCTCCATGAATTACGCGGTCCGGAGGCTGATATATTCCATGACCCATTCCTTGATGACGGGTCACGGATGGTACCGTTTAGGGCTGTTGTCTGGGCGGAAGAAGAGCCCGGGATACCCGATGCGGTGTCGCAGGACTGCGATCTCAACGGGCGGGGCTCACTTGCCTCAACGCTAAGACTAATTGTGCGGGGCCAGTCAGCGACTGTGTTTACCGTAGAAGAAAGGGCCGTGTAAATGGAGCTATTGGAAGGCACGCTACGCGCCTACCCGTGGGGCTCACGAACCCTGATTCCAGAACTGCGTGGATTGGATTCCCCGGTCAGCAGGCCGGAAGCTGAAGTCTGGTTCGGTGCGCACCCGGGTGCTCCCTCCACCATCAACGGCACTGCCCTCACTGAACTCATTGCAGAAAACCCCGTGGACATGCTCGGTGAGCGTGTAGCTGGGCAGTTCGATGGACAGCTGCCGTTTCTGTTGAAGATTCTGGCTGCAGGTGCGCCCCTGTCCCTCCAGGCACACCCTTCTCTGGAGCAGGCCAAAGAAGGCTATGCCCGCGAGAATGAGGCCGGGATTGAGCTCAATGCCAGTAACCGGAATTACCGCGACGCTAATCACAAGCCGGAACTGATCGTCGCACTCACCGATTTCATCGCCATGGCAGGCTTCCGGCCATTGGCCAAGACCATGGAGATCTTCGACGCCCTGGAGTGCCACGAACTCGATCACTACCGCAGCATGCTCGCGGTGGAGAACGAGGAGGAAAGCCTGCGCGCACTGTTCACCACCTGGATTACAATCCCGGTGGGCAAGCGCCATGAACTTATCAACGCCATCCTCGTCTCCTCCCAGCGCTACCTGGACACCGGTACCAATGAAGACACCAAGTTCGTCCTCTCCCACATCATCGACCTCAATGACCGCTACCCAGGAGATGTGGGCGTGCTCGGAGCACTCCTGCTCAACTTCTATCAACTCAAGCCGGGCGAGGGCATCTACTTGGATGCCGGCAACCTCCATGCCTATATCTCAGGGCTTGGAGTGGAAATCATGGCCAACTCCGACAACGTGCTCCGTGGCGGACTGACCTCCAAATACGTTGATGTTCCAGAACTTGTCCGTGTCCTGAACTTTAAGTCCCTGGACAACGCCATCGTTGATTCAGTCACCGAGGGAACTGTCCACCACTACCCGGTGCCGATCACTGAGTTCACCATGGACCGTGTCCGCCTGGGTGGTGTCCATGAGGCTGAACACGACGGCCCCATGATCATCCTGTGCACCGAGTCCACCACTACACCGGTCACCCTGGAACACGATGGTCAGTTTCTGGAGCTGACCGCCGGTTACGCCGTCTGGGTTCCTGCCTCCGATGGTGTCGTGCAGATCTCCGGCGAAGGTGCGGAAGTATTCATCGCCACCGTGTAGGTGCAGAAATACAATGAAAGCAGGCCCCACATGCATATCAACAGCATGTGGGGCCTGAGTATTGTTGTTCTAGTTCAGCGAATCCACGAGAACATCTGTGTGGTCAGAGGTAAGGGAAGGCTCAACAGATTGAGTTTCCTGGGCTGTTTCCCTCATCTGAGATGTTTCTAAGTTTTCCTCCCCCGCACCGGGTTCGGAGGGGAGATTCGGATTCAGTGGTGCTGTGGGTTCATCCACGAAATCAGTGGGGGAGGGCTCCACGGTGGCCTCCCCCTGATTGTCACCACCTGATTGAGATGTGCTGGTGGGGCCGGCAACATCGCCATTATCCGTGGGTGTCGTGGACTCCGTGGGGCCAGTTGGTTCTGTCGGATTGGTGGTTGTTGGCTCCTCCGGCACCACTGGAGGCTCTGTTTCCTCTGTGTCTTCAGCATCCTCAGTGGCGCTGGTGTCTTCCGGGTCCTCCGTGGGAGTGATCACCGGTGGAGAGGTGAGCTCCGGGGGAGTGGAGGGGGAGACAGGCTCAGAATCTGTGGGACGCGGCTCAGTGCTGGGGGATTCATCCGGTCCGGGGGAGGTGCTGCGGTCAGGTTCATCCACCGGGGCACCTGTTGGAGTCTCCGGGGGTGCCTGGACGGTGGTGCTGTCCACCGGCTCCGGGGCGGTGGTCCGCGATGGTCGGGTCCCGGTGTTGGGGCGCACATAGGCATTCGGTGGGAGGTAGGGATCGGCGGTGTCGACTGCCGCCAAAACCTGGTTGTTCGGGTCGGGGTCTTCTTCTGTCGGGGGTTCGCTACCTGGGGTTTCAAAGTGCGCCGGGGCTGGGGTGGTCGAGGCGGTGGTGTGCATGGCAATATCAAGGGTGGGTCGGGCCGGGCTTGATGTCTGCCATACGGTGAAACCCAATGCGGTGGCGCCGATGCAGCCAACGACGATGAAGGTGAGAGCTTTGAGCTTCTCAGATTTCATCCGCTGGTCCTCCGATGTCGAATAGTGTGAAAAAGTTCAAAAGTAACAAGTCAGTAACGACGGTATCACGTTCTGGCCTTCTTGAATAGATAGGTTAAGAAACATATGTGAATTACCGCATGACTAATGAGGGTTTCCGATTGGTGAAACTTAAAGGTTCTACAAAAATCTCACTGGATGTACAGCGAGACTGGAAGGGTTTATAGATATGGGCGCGTGGGATGACTCCATCCTCACTGAAGAAATCAACGTTGATTTTCTTGATGAGATCGCAGAGCTCGACGACGACAATATTCTTGAGGCGCTCGAAGATGCCTGCCTCCTGGTGATCAACCAGGACAAGGCAACCGAGGACGAGCACCTCAACGGCCAGGCTGCAGCAACCATCGCAGCCATCCTCGCTGGCGCTCCTTACTCCGCCGGTCAGGTCCTGGAGACCTACCCCTTCATCCGCAACCTCATGGGTGAAGGCTCAGAAACTCTCCGTGCCTCTGCCACCAAGGTTCTGGAAGAAGCCGACGTGGACTATGATCTCGAGGCCTACCTGGAAGCACTTACCTAGAAAGCGCATATTCCAGGCGTTGCTCCCCTCCAATGGTCCCCGCGGGGATTATCGGAGAGGGGAGCAGGGCTCCCCCACCCGGTGGTTGTATCGCAACAACTGCTGATGACCGTGGCCCCACCTGCATGGGTAGAGTGTGGATCAGGGTTTTTGAAGATTTCAATTTCACAATGTTTATAAGGAGAGTGCCAGGATATGGCAAAGATCACGGACTTCAAGGTCGCAGATCTGTCCCTCGCGGAAGCTGGTCGTCACCAGATCCGTCTTGCAGAGTATGAGATGCCGGGTCTGATGCAGCTGCGCACCGAGTACGCAGAGGAGCAGCCACTCAAGGGCGCTCGTATCGCAGGTTCCATCCACATGACGGTGCAGACCGCAGTCCTGATCGAGACCCTGACCGCTCTCGGTGCAGAGGTCCGCTGGGCTTCCTGCAATATCTTCTCCACCCAGGATGAGGCTGCTGCGGCGATCGTGGTCGGCCAGGGCACCCCGGAGGAGCCACAGGGCGTTCCAGTCTTCGCCTGGAAGGGCGAGACCCTGGAGGAGTACTGGTGGTGCCTCAACCAGATCTTCACCTGGGAAGGCGAACTGCCGAACATGATCCTCGATGACGGCGGCGACGCCACCATGGCCGTCATCCGGGGCCGTGACTACGAAAAGGCCGGCGTCGTGCCGGAACCTGAAGCCAATGACTCCGATGAGTACGTGGCCTTCCTCGGCATGCTGCGTGAAGTTCTTGCAGAAGAGCCGAACAAGTGGACCCAGCTTGCTGAATCCATCAAGGGTGTCACCGAAGAAACCACCACCGGTGTCCACCGCCTGTACCACTTCGCTGAAGAAGGCGTCCTGCCTTTCCCGGCGATGAACGTCAACGACGCGGTCACCAAGTCCAAGTTCGACAACAAATACGGCACCCGCCACTCCCTGCTCGATGGCATCAACCGTGCCACTGACATGCTCATGGGTGGCAAGAGCATCCTGGTCTGTGGTTACGGCGACGTGGGCAAGGGTTGCGCTGAGGCCTTCGCCGGCCAGGGCGCACGTGTCAAGGTCACCGAGGCCGACCCGATCAACGCCCTCCAGGCACTGATGGACGGTTTCTCCGTGGTTACCGTTGATGAGGCGATCGCTGAAGCCGATATCGTCATCACCGCAACCGGCAACAAGGACATCATCTCCTATGAGCAGATGCTCATGATGAAGGACCACGCCCTGCTGGGCAACATCGGTCACTTCGACAACGAGATCGATATGCATTCCCTGTTCCACCGCGATGACGTGGTACGCACCAACATCAAGCCACAGGTGGATGAGTTCACCTTCTCCAACGGCAAGTCCATCATCGTGCTGTCTGAGGGACGTCTGCTCAACCTGGGCAACGCCACCGGCCACCCGAGCTTCGTCATGTCTACCTCCTTCGCGGACCAGACCATCGCGCAGATCGAACTGTTCCAAAATAAGGGACAGTACGAGAACGAGGTTTACCGACTGCCGAAGATCCTCGATGAGAAGGTCGCACGCATCCACGTGGAGGCACTTGGCGGACAGCTCACCGAGCTGACCAAGGAGCAGGCAGAATACATTGGTGTGGACGTTGCCGGGCCATTCAAGCCGGAGCACTACCGCTACTAATGATCGTCTGCATTGAGGGTATCGATGGCGCCGGCAAGAACACACTGGTCCGTGCTTTGACCGAGCGCATCGACGCCCGCGTTCTCGCCTTTCCACGTTATGACACGTCGATACACGCCCAGCTGGCCGCGGAGGCACTCCACGGCCGCATGGGCGACCTCACCGACAGTGCGCACGCCATGGCCACCCTGTTTGCCCTGGACCGCCATGGTGCGCTGGATGAGCTGAGCAAACCCGACCTGATCCTGCTTGACCGTTATGTGGCCTCCAACGCCGCCTACACCGCGGCCCGTCTGCGTGATGACGCCGCGGCCGACTGGGTGGCCGAACTTGAGTTCGGACGTCTCAGCCTGCCGAAGCCGGCCCTGCAGATCCTGCTGGACACCCCAGCTGAGCTGGCGCAGGAGCGGGCCAGGCGTCGAGAAGCATCTGATGCCTCCCGCACCCGGGACCGCTATGAAACCGACTCGGACCTGCAGGAGCGCACCGCAGACCAGTACCGCCGCCTGGCGTCAATGGAGTGGCAGTCGCCCTGGATCGTGGCTGCCCCCGAAGAAGACCCCGGCCATGTCGCCACCAGAATCGTGGAGTTCCTGGGTAATATGAATTAACCCGTCTAGCTGGAAGGTTTCTCATGCCGCAGAAAATTCTCGTCGTTGATGATGATCCCGCGATCTCAGAGATGTTGACCATCGTGCTAAGTGCCGAAGGTTTTGACACCGTTGCCGTCACAGATGGTGCGCTCGCCGTGGAAACCGCCCAGCGGGAACACCCCGATCTCATCCTCCTCGACCTGATGCTTCCCGGCATGAACGGCATCGATATCTGCCGTGCCATCCGCCAGGAATCCGCGGTTCCCATCATCATGCTCACCGCCAAGACCGATACTGTTGATGTGGTGCTCGGACTGGAATCCGGTGCGGATGACTATGTGAACAAGCCTTTCAAGGCCAAGGAACTGGTGGCGCGCATCCGGGCGCGTCTGCGCCGCACCGATGATGAGCCCGCCGAGACCCTCGAGGTCGGCGATCTCAGCATCGATGTCCCCGGACACACCGTCAAGCGTGGTGATGAAGAGATCTCGCTGACCCCACTGGAGTTCGATCTCCTCCTGGAACTGGCACGTAAGCCACAGCAGGTATTCACCCGCGAAGAGCTCCTGGGTAAAGTGTGGGGATACCGACATGCCTCCGACACCCGCCTGGTCAACGTCCACGTTCAGCGGCTCCGCGCCAAGATCGAAAAGGATCCGGAGAACCCACAAATCGTTCTCACGGTCCGTGGTGTCGGTTATAAAACCGGTCTTGCTGACTAACGCACGATAAAAAAGAGGGGCAGTTTCCCATTCTGACCTGGCTCAAGCGACTTCGTCACCGCTTCATGGACATGTGGCGGACCTCCCTCCAGGTCCGCGTGCTCGGCTCCATCTTCACAGCCTCGGCTGTTGTGATGCTGCTGCTCGGGCTCGGCATGATCACGGTGTTCACCCAACGACTGGTCGACCAGAAAATCGACATTGCCAACTCTGAGATCGACCGTGCCCGGGTTGTCGTGGAGGAACAGATCGCCGCATCCGGAACATCCAGTTCCGTGCAACTGCGTGTGAACTCCGCCCGTGCCGCACTGTCCAGTCTGGGCAGTGTGAGCAGTGGGGCGGACCTCAGCGCCGCCTATGAACCCGTGGTGGTGGTCGATGGTGAGGAAGAGGTGATTGTCTCCCCGGAGGGCTACCGCATTCCTGATCGGTTGCGGTATTTCGTCTCCCAGGACCAGGTGTCCTACCAGTTCAGCACCATTGGCCAGGGTGGTGGGGAATCCTATAACGCACTGGTGATCGGCACGCCCACGGAAAGTGACATCCCGGGGCTCCAGGTCTATCTGGTCTTCTCCATGGAAAACGATGAAGCCTCCCTGGCACTCATGCGTGGTCTGCTGTCTGCTGCGCTGGTGATCGTGGTGGTCCTGCTCGTCGGCATCGCCTGGCTGGCCACCCAGCAGGTCACCGCCCCCGTGAGATCCGCCAGCCGTATCGCGGAACGCTTCGCCCAGGGCAAGTTGCGGGAACGCATGGTGGTTGACGGCGAAGACGAGATGGCACGACTGGCCATGAGTTTCAACGCCATGGCTGAGTCACTGTCCGCCCAGATCCGCCAACTTGAAGAATATGGCAACCTGCAACGGCAGTTCACCTCCGATGTCTCCCATGAGTTGCGCACACCCTTGACCACGGTCCGCATGGCTGCTGACCTGATCGCCGATAATGATGAGGAACTCTCACCGGCTGCCCGACGCGCCAGCCAGTTGATGAACCGTGAACTCGACCGTTTTGAAAGCCTGCTGGGGGATCTTCTGGAGATCTCCCGCCACGACGCTGGTGTGGCAGACCTGTCCACGGCCACCCATGATGTCCGCAGCCCTGTGACCTCAGCGATTCAGCAGGTCACCGTACTGGCCGAGGAACTTGATGTACCCCTGGACATCAACCTGCCGGATGAACCGGTGATGATCAATGGTGATTCCCGTCGTATTGAACGCATTGTGCGCAATCTCGTGGCCAACGCCATCGACCATGCCCGCGGCCATCCGGTTCAGATCACGATGGCTGCCTCCGACAAGGCGGTGGCGATCGCGGTGACTGACCACGGTGTGGGGCTGAAACCAGGGCAGGAGGAGCTGGTGTTCAACCGCTTCTGGCGTGCGGATCCTTCCCGTGTCCGACATTCCGGTGGTACCGGCCTGGGGCTGGCGATCGCGCGTGAGGATGCCAACCTCCACGGTGGCACACTGGATGCCGCCGGTAACCTCGGGGTGGGATCGATGTTCCGACTGGTCATCCCCCGCGAACCACAGGGGGATTACCGCACCTCACCAATTGAACTTGCAGCCCCCGAACAGCCCTGGGAGGTGGAGGCATGAATCTGAAGAAGCTCACCGCAACCCTGACCGTAACCATGTTGGTTGCCGGATGTTCCACCCTGCCCAGTGACACGGACCCACAGGTGCTGCGTTCTTTTGCGGCATCAAAGAGCATGGAACCGGTGGCCGGTCCTGTGCCGGGGGCAGACCCAGATATCTTGCTCCGTGATTTCTTCAGCGCCGGTGCCTTCCCCACACAGCAGTACCAGGCCTCACGGGCCTACCTCACCGAGGATGCCGCCAGATCCTGGGATCCCTCGGTGAGTACACGCGTGATCGACCGTGTGGACCTCAATACCCAACCGGGTGCCACAGAGGATGAACGCCGGATCGTCATCCGTGGCACTCAGGTCGGCACGTTGGGCACCGGTGGGGTGTACCAGCCGGAGAATTCTGAATATTCTGCGGAGATTGTGATGGAGCGGGTGAATAATGAGTGGCGCATTGATTCCTTGCCTGATGGGGTGGTGATTGAACGCACCGAGATGCGCAACCATTATTCGCCACACAATGTGTACTTCTTCGATCCTTCCGGTGAGGTGTTGGTGGGGGACCGGCGTTGGCTCTACAACGAGATGCAGTCCCTGGACACCACCCTGATGACCCTGCTGGTGTCCGGACCTTCCCAACATCTATCCCCAGGTGTGGTCAATCAACTACCCGGAGATGCCAGTTTCATCGGCTTCAATGAGGGCGTCTACCAATTCGCCGGTTTCAGCTCCCTGGGAGACGAGGACCGTCTGAGTTTTGCCGCCCAGGTGGTCTGGACCTTGGCCAATGCGGATATCCCGGGGCCGTATTCCATCACCGTGGATGGTGCACCACTGGTGGCGGATTTCCCCACCCTTGGCCTGGACGATGTCGCCGAGTACAACCCTGAGGCCTACACCAATGCGGTGTCCACCCTGTTTTCTTTACGCGATGGCATGGTCTCACGTGTGAGCTCCGGTGCGGTTACGCCACTGCCGGGCTTTTTGGGACAAGGCGATATTGACTCAGTGGCCATCTCCACATCTGCGGATGTGGCAGCGGCGGTGCGTGGCGGTGACAATCCAGTGCTCTCCGTCGGGCCACTTGATGGCACAGCCGTCAGCGATGTACTCAGTGCCGAGACCATCACCCGACCCAGTTTTGAATATTCAGCTAATGCCCTGTGGGCGGTCCTCGACGGCGACACCCCGGTGCGCGTGGCGCGTTCCGCCACCACCGGTGAGCTTGTCCAGACCGAGGTGGATATCGTCCTGCCGGAGGGCACCAGTGGGGCAATCTCGGAATTCCAGCTCTCCCGCACCGGTGTGCGCGCAGCAATGATCATGGACGGACATGTGTATGTGGGCATCGTGACCAGACCGGGTCCGGGGGAGCGTAGGGTCACCAACATCACGGAGGTGGCACCGAGCCTGGGAGACTCTGCGCTCAGCATCGCCTGGAGGCAGGATGGTTCGCTGCTGGTGGGAACCTCTTTGCCGGAGTTGCCGATCTGGCGGGTTGAACCTGATGGTTCCGCCACCAGTGCGCTGCCCAGTGGCAACCTGACCGCCCCGGTGGTCTCGGTGGCCAGTTCCGCCTCCACCGTCTATGCCACCGATGTTCACGCCCTGCTTCATCTACCTGCCTCGGATACGACCATCTGGCGTGAGGTCCCGGGCCTGCTTGGTGTGCGCTCGGCTGCGGTTGTGGCCTACTGACATGTTGGAGCTGCTGCTCCCGAGGTCCTGCGCCGGATGTGGCACGGCGGGGGAATCCCTGTGCGCGCGGTGCCGGGAGGTGTGGCGGGCAACACCACAGCGGATATCGGTGGATGTGGATTTCCCTGTCTGGTCCTTATCACCCTATGACGGGCCGCACCGTAAGGTGCTCATCGCGATGAAGGAGCGGGGACGACGCGACCTGATCGCGCACGTGGGGGCGGTGGTCGGGGCGTCGATAAGCTTTCTCCAGGCCCGCGGCGAACTCGAACACGCGGTGACCCTGGTGCCCGCGCCCACGCGTGCGCGCTCACAGCGGTTGCGTGGCGGCGATCCCGTTGAAGGGGTCTGCCTCAAGACACGCTTATCGACGCTTCCCTGTCTCCGCATCGCCGCCGACACCCCTGATTCTGTCGGGCTGGGGGCAGTGGCGCGACGTCGGAACATGAAGGTGGAACTGTTGCAGGTTCCGCCCTCTCCCGTGGTGCTCATTGACGATGTGGTGACCACGGGGGCAACCCTTGCAGCATCTGTGGATATATTGCGTACCGCAGGTGTGCAGGTCAGGGGTGCCCTGACGTACTGCCATGCATGAAAAGGGACCCCTGTTGGCACGGTGGTTGAAGCCGTAAGTAGAATGGAAAGTGAAGTTGATCCCGTCATCACCGTGGAAGTAATCCCACTCACACGCAAGTGATGACCTCTACTGGGAGGAGATGTAGCGTGACTACACCTACTGACAACAACGACACCTTGAGCCCTGACACCCAGGTGAGCATTACAGGTCGAAACGTTGAGGTACCCGAGCACTTCGCAGAGCGTGTGCACAAGAAGCTCGCGAAGATTGAGCGCCTCGACCCGACCCTGACCTTCTTCCATGTCGAGCTCCAGCATGAGCCGAACCCACGTCGTTCCGATGAGAGCGACCGCATTCAGATCACCGCGACCGGCAAGGGCCACATCGCCCGTGCCGAAGCGAAGGAAGACAGCTTCTACGCTGCTCTGGAAACCGCACTGGCCAAGATGGAGCGCTCACTGCGCAAGGTCAAGGCACGTCGCAGCATCTCCCGTTCCGGCCACCGTGCACCACTGAGCACCGGCGAACTCGGCGCACAGCTGGTCGCGGAGTCCCAGGATGCACGCGGTGCTGATTCACTCGGCAAGTATGATGTTGATCCTTACGCGGATCAGATTGATGATGTCGTGCCGGGTCAGGTTGTCCGTACCAAGGAGCACCCTGCGACCCCGATGAGTGTGGATGACGCACTCTCCGAGATGGAGCTCGTTGGGCATGATTTCTACCTCTTCGTCAATGAGGAGACTCAGCAGCCGTCGGTGGTCTACCGTCGTCATGCTTTCGATTACGGACTGATCGCACTGTCCGCAGGCGAAGAATCATAAAACAGGTATCACATCTGTGACCTAAGTTAAGTAGCACTTACCCGTCACCCGCATGTCGCGGGTGACGGGTACTGTGTTTCTAGTAATCCTGCGTACAATATGGATTCGTTATAATTTTTCTGAAACGCTAATCACTAAGGACGACTGCTCGTGTTTGGATTGTCCAAGATGCTCCGCGTCGGCGAAGGCCGTGCCGTGAAGCGACTCAACAAGATCGCTGACCAGGTAATCGCACTGGAAGGTCAGTACGAAAACCTCACCGATGAAGAGCTCAAGGCCAAGACCGTAGAATTCAAGGAACGACTGTCAGCGGGCGAAACCGTCGACGACATCTTCCTTGACGCCTTTGCCACCGCACGCGAGGCCTCCTGGCGCGTGCTGGGCCAGAAGCACTACAAGGTCCAGATCATGGGCGGCGCCGCCCTCCACTTCGGCAATGTTGCTGAGATGCGCACCGGTGAGGGCAAGACCCTGACCTGTGTGCTGCCTGCCTACCTCAACGCACTCGAGGGCAAGGGCGTCCACGTGGTTACCGTGAACGACTACCTGGCTAAGCGCGATGCCGAGTGGATGGGACGTGTCCACCGCTTCCTGGGTTTGTCCGTCGGTGTGATCCTGTCCGATCTGCGCCCGGCAGAACGCAAGGATGCCTATGACTGCGACATCACCTACGGCACCAACAACGAGCTCGGTTTCGATTATCTGCGCGACAACATGGCACGTTCCCTGAATGATCTTGTTCAGCGTGGCCACTACTACGCCATCGTCGATGAGGTTGACTCCATCCTCATCGATGAGGCACGTACCCCACTGATCATCTCCGGTCCGGTCGACGGCACCTCCCAGTGGTACAACGTATTTGCGCAGATCATCCCGCAGCTGACCGAAGACATCCACTACGAGGTGGACCACCGCAAGAAGACCATCGGTGTCAAGGAGGAAGGTGTGGAGAAGGTCGAAGACCTGCTCGGCATCGACAACCTCTACGCACCTGAGCACTCCCAGCTGGTCAGCTACCTCAACAACGCCATCAAGGCGGAGCAGCTCTTCGAACGCGACAAGGACTACATCGTCCGCAACGGTGAAGTCATGATCGTCGACGGCTTCACCGGCCGCGTCCTGGCAGGTCGCCGCTACAACGAGGGCATGCACCAGGCGATCGAAGCCAAGGAAAAGGTGGAGATCAAAAACGAGAACCAGACCCTGGCCACCGTCACCCTCCAGAACTACTTCCGTCTCTACGACAAGCTCTCGGGCATGACCGGTACCGCCGAAACTGAAGCCGCCGAGCTGCACCAGATCTACAAGCTCGACGTCATCCAGATCCCCACCAACCGCGGCAACCAGCGTGATGACCTCACCGACCTCGTCTACAAGACGCAGGAAGCCAAGTTCGCCGCCGTGGTCGATGACATCGCAGAACGCATCGAACAGGGCCAGCCGGTCCTGGTCGGTACCGTCTCCGTCGAGCGCTCCGAATACCTCTCCCAGCTGCTCACCCGCCGTGGCATCAAGCACAATGTGCTCAACGCCAAGCACCACGAGCAGGAAGCACAGATTGTCGCAGCAGCCGGCCTGCCCGGTGCCGTCACCGTCGCCACCAACATGGCCGGGCGTGGCACTGACATCGTGCTCGGCGGTAACCCCGACATCCTCCTGGACGTCAGGCTCCGCGAACGCGGTCTGGATCCCTTCGAAGATGAAGAGGCCTACCAGGCAGCCTGGGATGAAGAACTCCCCGCCATGAAGGCCCGCTGTGAAGCCCGCGCCGAAGAAGTCCGCGCCTCCGGTGGTCTCTACGTGCTCGGCACCGAACGCCACGAATCCCGCCGCATCGACAACCAGCTGCGTGGACGTGCCGGACGTCAGGGCGATCCGGGAGCCACCCGCTTCTACCTGTCCATGCGCGATGACCTCATGGTCCGCTTCGTTGGCCCCACCATGGAAAACATGATGAATCGCCTCAACGTCCCGGACGATGTCCCCATCGAATCCAAGACCGTCACCAACTCCATCAAGGGTGCACAGGCCCAGGTGGAGAACCAGAACTTCGAGATGCGTAAAAACGTCCTCAAGTACGACGAGGTCATGAACGAACAGCGCAAGGTCATCTACGGTGAACGACACGAAATCCTCGAATCTGCCGACATTTCCCGCTACATCAAGAACATGATCGAAGAAACCGTCTCCGACTACGTCACCATCGCCACCGCGAATGGCTATGTCGAGGACTGGGACCTGGACAAGCTCTGGAACGCACTCGAAGCCCTCTACGGACCAAGCTTCACCTGGAAATCACTCGTCGACGGCTCCGAATACGGCGCACCCGGCGAACTCTCCGCCGCCGACCTGCGCACCGCCCTGCTCGAAGACGCTAACTCCGAATACACCAAACTGGAAGAAGCCGTCACAGCCATCGGTGGCGAAGCCCAGATACGCAACATCGAACGCATGGTGCTCATGCCCGTCATCGACCAGAAATGGCGCGAACACCTCTACGAGATGGACTACCTCAAGGAGGGCATCGGCCTGCGTGCCATGGCACAGCGTGACCCCCTGGTGGAATACCAGAAGGAAGGCGGCGACATGTTCAACGCCATGAAGGACGGCATCAAGGAAGAAACCGTCCGCCAGCTCTTCCTCCTGCGCAAGCAGTTCATCAAGCAGGATGAAGAGGCAACCGCCTAACCCAGCACCCTGAAGCTGAGCATCCTCCATATGCCGTCCGACTCCCTGAGTTGGGCGGCATATGCCGTTGTACGCACCCCCAACACCACACTGCCGAACGCCTCCGCAGCACCCTCACCCATCTGCACATGACAGGACAACAGCTTCACAACACCCACCGGCCCCGCCTTCTGTCGAGCCACCACATGGGTGCGCACACTTGCGTCGAAACGCTTCGGATGCAACTGGGACACCGGACGAAGACCGAACACCGAATCCAGGGCAACCCGGATCAGAGCTGACACCTCCCGGGGAATCGGCGCCTTCTGTGTCCCCGGCACCGGTAGTGGTTCCGGCACCAGATACTTCAAATGAGTCAAACCCGGGATCGGATAAAGCATGACAAAACTCCTCAGGACAACACTTACCCAAGGCAAAAGACGAACAACCCCCACATCTGTGCGACAATCTTCAAGCACAGAATATGACTAATATGGCATGAGAATGACAAAAATGAAAGGGATACAGTGCGCGGACTGATTGTGGATTACGCCGGAGTACTCGACGGAACAGACGAAGACCAGCGACGATGGAGGAACCTCCTCGCTGCAGCTAAAAAGAACGGCGTGGGCACCGCAGTGCTCAGCAACGACCCGGGCGGACTCTCAGCAGCACCGATCCGAGAGCTTGAAAACCAGGGAATCGTGGACAAGGTCCTGCTCTCCGGTGAAATCGGAGCCGAAAAACCAGAAACTGAAGCCTTCCAGGCAGCAGCGGATGCCATCGACCTGCCCATGCGTGACTGCGTGCTTGTCGACGACTCCATCCTGAACATCCGCGGTGCCGTTGAAAACGGTCTCGTCGGTGTCTACTACCAACAGTTCGACAGGGCAGTCGTGGAAATTGTCGGACTCTTCGGCCTCGAAGGGGAATTCTAGTTTTGCGCGTCTACATCCCCGCCACCTTCAGTACCCTCCGCGGACTCAACGAATCCCGGGTCATCACAGCCCGATCCGGCTACGGCTTCGCCGTCACACCGGCACTCACCGAGTTCTACACCGCAGGTGATGAAGAAGAAATCGCCCACGCAGCATTCCAGGACGCAGCCGAAGCTTCCCTACGTCTCCTGGCCATCGGTGATGAAGAGCAGTTCCCCTACCGGCGTGTCGTGGTATCCGCTGACGTAGACGACAGCATTGTCACCTACGACCCCGACAACGGTGAATCCGTGGTGAAACTTGCCCCGGCTCACATCAACCTCATCGACGTCGCAGCCATCCATATCGACGTGGAGAGCTCCGAGGTCGATACCAAGGCAGCCATCGAGGTCATTGATGAATCTGACCTCGGTGTCGAAGATGCCGAACTCACCGTCGGAGATGCCCAGGACAACTTCATGGCCTGGTACGACCCCGAGGAACTCCCATTCCTCGTGGAACTCCTCTAAAACAGGGCTTTAAAGGTCCCACGCGTCATTACTGCGTAAAGCTTCCAGCAACGTCCGTACGGCTTCCACACGGCGTGCTGAGGCCCCCTCCAGCTGATCCAGAGCACACTCCGGGTCAGCAGGAGGTCCAATAGGGGTGCAACCACGGGGGCAATCATCTGCAGCAGTCGCCAGAACATGGAAAACACCCACGACCGTATCGGCATCGACGTGTGCGAGACCGAAGGAACGGAT
>NZ_CALZFS010000011.1 GCF_945649885.1 uncultured Corynebacterium sp.
CTATAAG
The DNA here is from genome assembly GCF_945649885.1 of uncultured Corynebacterium sp. GTDB lineage: Bacteria > Actinomycetota > Actinomycetes > Mycobacteriales > Mycobacteriaceae > Corynebacterium. Next base: position 8 of record NZ_CALZFS010000011.1, read on the forward strand.
CATCGCTTACCCCTGCTAAAACCACAGCCCGGCACGCCTGACAGCAGTGGTCAGATGTGCCGGACTGGAGGAAAGCCTAGTAGCGGTCGCGGGGGTTGCGGGGGCCACGTGGTCCGAAGGGGCCGAAAGGTCCGAAGGGGCCTGCAGCGCCGGGGAAGCCTCCTCCGAAACCACCGAAGTCACCATAGCCGCGCCCGTTACGGCCGTTTCTGCCGCCCATGAAGCCTGTGACGATTTTGTTGACGGCCTCACCGATATCATTGATCACGTCATCAGCGGTGGGATTATCCCTGCGGGGATGGCGGGCGCGATACTCCTCTTCTGCACCGAGGTCACCCATCTCCTCGTCGCTGAGAAGGTCCTCCACATAGAGCGGGTCATCGCCGGAGACTTCGATGTCATCGTCATCGAGTCCCTCGCCCAGGTTCATGAACAGATCATCATGCTGGAGGTCTGCATCGAATTCGATCGTGAGCACTGTTCCCTCGAAGGTGAGTTTCTCATCTGGGTCAACACCCAGTTGGTGGGCGTAGCCGATGACGGCGGCCATCTCGGCGAAGGTGGCATCGGAAAGGTCAACTGTGAGTTTGATAGCCATGTGTGGATCCCTATCCCTGAAAGTAGAGTGAGCTGCTGTTTCACTTCCGAGCGTACGGCGGGTGGTGCAGCGTGTAAACCACTTAAGGGAAAAGATCAGGGTACTCCCTGACACTTGTCCGGGGGTGCGCATCTTTGAGAGGTAATCGTGCCCTGAGCCCTTTCTCACCTGGTGGCAGGGTCTTCTATCCGAGAGAGTTGAAGACATTCTGGTTATAGATAAAAGCCTCGTGTGCCTCAGTAAGAAGTGTGTCCCGCTCCTGTGCAGTCAGGTTGAGAGCATCAAGTGCGGCTCGGTAACCGTCCTTATATGGCTTGATCTTGCCCAGGGCCTCAAAACGGTAGAAGGACAGCGCATCAGGGCTGATGTCATAGTGGTCCCCCATCATCCTGGCGATGATCTGGCCCCCTGAGAGATCACCGAGGTAACGGACATAGTGATGGGCGAGCACGCGGGGAAAGTCCCTGGTGGCAGCAATCTCCATGAGTCTCTGGACGTAGTTGGCCGTAGCTGCGGTCGGTTGAATATGCTGGCGCCAGGTGCTGTTGCCATGGAGTGCATCCAGGTCATGTACCAATGCTTTCCTACGCTCCAGGCGTGGGTCAAGCAGTTCCTGGGAGCGGGGATCCGGGGCGCATGAACGAGCGGCTTCCTCCAATGCGGTGTAGAAGAACCACGACTGCTCCTGGAGGTGGATGAAGGCAGTGGTATCCAGTTCCCCCTTCAGTAGCTGATGTATGAAGGTGGAGTGCTCTGCATCCTCATGTGCCTTGGCGGTATGTTCTCTCAGCGCCTCAGACAAGGGTTGGGACATTATGGTGTCAGTGCTGTTGCTCAGGGGCATGGTCATGGTGATCGTCCTTTTGTTGAAGCTTCGGATATCTGAGGCTGTCACGCCGACATCCCTACAATCACCAACCACGCTACTTAGGTTACCTTTACCTATCCATCCTCCGTTAGTTTGATTACGTACCATACCTATTCCCCGCGGTGTTCTACCGAATCCAGGCCCCAGAAAACCTCATCTACCACCTGTCGGCTCTTGCGAGTGATCTTGAGGTAATAGTCCAGATACTCCTGATATTCCGTAGGCTCCCATCCGGATGCTCCTGCGACCTGCGCCAGTTGAGGCCCGGGTGGCGGCAACTGATCCGATCGTTTGCCTTTGACCAGTACCAAGGCATTACGTGCTGCCGTTGCTGTCAACCAGGCATCACGCAAGGTCTGCGCTTGGAGGGGGTTGATGATGGCTTTTTCCTCAACTACATCGAGAACTTCAAGGGTTGACGTATTGTGCAGCTCTGGATACTCATGGGCATGGAGCATGGTCAGCAGCTGCACTGTCCACTCGATGTCAGTCAGCGCTCCCCTACCCAGTTTTGTATGGGTATTTCTATCTGCACCACGTGGAAGTCGCTCATTATCTACCCGTGCCTTCATGCGACGCACTTCACGGATCTGTGCTTCAGTGGCCCCGGTATCTGGATAGCGGAACCTATCGATCGCCTCCAAGAATCGGATACCAAGTTCTTTATCGCCTGCCACCCAGGCGGCGCGCAGTAGTGCCTGGATCTCCCAGGTCTCTCCCCACTTCTCGTAGTAGTTCACATAAGACCCCACTGTCCGGACAATCGTGCCAGAACGTCCCTCCGGGCGTAGCCCCAGATCTACTTCCAGGGGAGGGTCACCAGAAGGCTTAGCCAGCCGGGAACGCATTGAGTCACAGATGCTGATAGCCCAGGCTATCGCCTCATTTTCCTCCACTCCTGGAACTGGTTCAGCAACAAACATGACATCAGCATCTGATCCATATCCCAGTTCAGCACCACCGAGCCTTCCCATTCCGATCACAGAGATCTTTGCCAGTGGGTGGTCTGGTTTTAGTGGATCATTAACCGCTCCACGGATCTCCGCATCCAGGGCAGCATGGAGTACGGCATTCCATACAAGAGACAGGCTGCGACACACTTCCTGCACGCTGAGCATATTGAGAAGGTCTGCTGAGGCGATTCTGGCCAGTTCCTGCCGGCGCAGGGAGCGTGCGGCAAAGATCGCCCGATCAGGATCTTTATGCCTTGACACCGTAGCCTGGAGTGCCTTGCTCACACGGTCAGGTGCGGTTTCCAGGAGTTTCGGGCCAGTGGCACCATCCCCCAGCTGTTTTACGAAATCTGGTGTAGAAATGATCAACGCTGAAGTGAAGGGAGAATTACCTAAAATCCGCATCAGTCGTTGTCCAACAACTCCTTCATCACGCAGCATCCGCAGGAACCAACTGCGGTCATAGGCGGCATCGGAAAGTTTACGATAATTCAGCAGGCCTGCATCTGGATCAGCTGTCTGGGACAGCCATTCCATGAGCGTGGGCAGCAGCATGGCCTGGATTTTCGCCTTGCGGCTTCCCCCGGAGGCCAAAGCCGTGAGGTGCTCATATGCCCGTACTGCATGCTGATAACCGAGTGCACCCAGCTGGAGCTTTGCCGCCTCAGGTGAAAGCTTGATGGTGTCAACGCTGAGGTTGACCACAGAATTCAACAGTGGTCGGTAGAACAGCTGACTGTGCAGAGACTGGATCTGCAGTTTGACCCGGCGCAGGTGATGCTCCATTGCTTTGGCTGAACTCCGCTCACCTGATCCGGTGAACCCGGACGCACGTGCCAACCAGCGCATATTCATCCGGTCATCGCGCTTGGGCATGGTGTGTGTTCGCTTCACCCGTTCCAGCTGAAGACGGTGCTCAAGCAATCGCAGGAATTCATAGGACTCAATGAGGTTCTGCCCATCTTCACGTCCCACATATCCCTGGTCCACCAGAACATGCAACGCCTCAACTGTGGAACGCACCCGGAGCGATTCGTCATAGCGCCCATGCACCATCTGCAGAAGCTGGACGGCGAACTCCACATCACGCAGCCCACCGCGTCCGAGTTTGAGTTCCCGGTCCCGCAGGTCTTCGGGCACGTTTTCCAAGACTCTGCGACGCATTGCCTGAATATCATCGACGAAGGAATCTCGTTGGCTGGCTTCCCAGACCATTGGTCCCAGCCGGTCAATATAGTCCTTGCCCAGAGCCATGTCGCCGGTCATGGGACGTGCTTTAAGCAGTGCCTGAAATTCCCAGGTCTCTGCCCATCGTCTGTAATAGGCCGCATGCGAGTCCAAGGTGCGGACCAGCGCACCACTCTTGCCTTCAGGACGTAGGGCCGCATCAACCTCGAAGAAGCTGTTACAACCGATGCGGATGAATTCTGCTGCCAGACGTGTCGCCTTGGCATGAGCCGGCTCGGCGGCGAAAACAACATCAACATCAGAAATGTAGTTGAGTTCCTGAGCACCACATTTACCCATGGCCATCACGGACAGTCGGGCATCCACGGGCCTGTCAGCATAAACTCCTGCGACAGCAACAGACAGAGCTGCGGTCAAAGCTGCGTCTGCCAAGTCACTGAGTCTGCGAGCTGCAGTGGAAAAATCAACCCGGGGCTGCCCTTTTCGACGAGCATCATTGGGATAGGTCCCGGATAGGTCCAGGGCAGCCAACCGCATCATGATCGTACGATATGTCCATCGCAGGAAGCGTTCCGCATCCGGACCGGTGATGCCTGCACGATAGGTCCCCGGTGTGGTGAGGGCAGCAGATGCTGAATTGGTGGTCTCCGGATTATCCTCGATGGCAAGTTCAGCTGGAGTTGCCTCCACTGACGCAAGCATCTCCGCAAACATCTCTTCGCGGGTGGGAGCATCCTTGCACAGCAACACCCACTGTTCGGGGTTGGCCACAAGATGATCACCGATAGCTGATGAGCCACCAAGAAGTGCGATCAACCGCACCCGGAAGGCCTCATCGCTACGGAGCCGTTGGTCAATCTCATCCCGCGCCTGTGGGGACTCTTCTTCCAGCGCCTGATACAACCTGACCAGGTGATTGAGCGCTACATCCGGATCACCGGAACCAGATAATGCCCACAGTAACGGGAGAGAATCGATGTTGCGCCATCCCAGCCACTCCAGGTCTGCCCTGGCATTTTTAGATTTCAGGGACAATGCCCCGACCGTAGGCAGTGGGTCACGAACAAAACCCACCATCTTGCGTTCATTGATCAACGGGTCAGTCACAGGGACGTCTCCCCCTTTCTGCTTGAATCCCAGGCTTAATAGTCGAGGTTGGAACGCAGTTCCCACGGAGTGATCTGTGCCTGATAATCACGCCATTCCTGCCACTTGTTCCGAAGGAAGAATTCAAAGACACGCTCGCCAAGAATGTCTGCCACCAGATCGGAATGCTCCATCTGTCGAAGTGCCTGATCCAGGCTGCTCGGAAGATCGTCATACCCCATCGCACGACGTTCACGCAGGGTCAGGGTAGAAATGTCATCCTCTGCAGGATCATCCAGCTCATAGCCCTCTTTGATGCCTTTGAGGCCAGCGCCCAGAAGAACGGAAAAGGCGAGGTAGGGGTTACATGCGGAGTCAGGGCTACGGATCTCCACGCGGCGTGATTCAGCCTTGTTCAACCTATAGGTGGGAACACGAACCAGAGCAGAACGGTTGGACATACCCCAGGTTGCAGCAGTTGGAGCCTCATTGCCATAGACGATCCGCTTATAGGAGTTCACCCACTGATTGGTCACCGCTGAGAACTCAGGGGCGTGTCGGAGAATTCCCGCGATGAATTGTTTTGCTGTCTTTGAGAGCTGGTATTCATCGTCAGGATCGTGGAAGGCGTTGGTGTCGCCTTCAAACAAAGACATGTGGGTGTGAATGGCAGAGCCTGCATGATCAGCAAAAGGTTTGGGCATGAAGGTCGCTGCCACACCCTGGTCCCAGGCAACCTGCTTCATGATGTATCTGAAGGTCATGACGTTATCTGCCATGGTTAAGGCATCGGCGTGACGCAGGTCGATTTCCTGTTGTCCCGGCGCGGTTTCATGGTGGGAGAACTCCACTGGAATTCCCATTTCTTCCAGTGCCAGCATGGCGTTGCGTCGAAAGTTCGGTGCTTCGTTGAAGGTGGCCTGGTCAAAGTACCCGCCATTGTCAGTGGGTACGGGTGGTTGGCCGTTGGTTCGCAGGTTCTGTACGAGGAAGAATTCGATCTCGGGAGAGATCATGCAGGTAAATCCCTCATCTGCTGCCAGCTGAACCTGTCGCCGTAATACCTGGCGGGGGTCTGAGAAGCTTGGTTGTCCATCAGGCATGGAGACATCACAAAACATGCGGGCTGCCTGGAGGCGGGAGGTTTCTGCCTCTAGGGGGAGGATCTGGAAGGTCGAGGGATCCGGGCGTGCAATGGTGTCTGCTTCAGAGATGCGGGCATAGCCTTCAATGGCTGAGCCATCAAAGCCAATGCCCTCTTCAAATGCTGATTCTAGTTCTGCAGGGGCTACTACGACTGATTTGAGCTGACCGAGGATATCGGTAAACCACAGTCGGACGAACTTGATGTCACGCTCCTCAATGGTGCTGAGGACGAATTCCTGTTGGCTGTTCATGCTCACCAATTTACGCAGGGTACGGACATAGCCTGGACAAATCACTGTTCAGGCGTGATGGAGGGGGTAGAAAATAATGACAAAAGCAGAGGTCAGGAAGGGTGCGATGAGCGCGTAGGGGTGATGATGTCCGGGGCGAGTGATTGAATCTCAAATAGACCGTTTTAGAACACCAATGCTAATAAAAGGAATTCACCATGTCTGCTCATACCTCCAACCCATCTGCTTCCCGATCTTCTACGGATCACTCTTCGCATCCTGACTCAACTTCTGCTGAGACACATGAGGCTCAGCGGAAACAAGCCGAAGACACTTATCATCAAACACTGGTTGATCTGGGGGTGTTCTGGCTGACTGAATGTGCGAAAACTGGTTGGACTCCAGCTGATCTCCGTCATGAGTTCACCTGCCAGATCGACCCCCTGCTCTTCCATGCCCTATCCACGGTTACTTGTGCTGTCCCTGATGAGCTGCTTGATTATTGGTTTGCTGAAACCTATCCGGGCAACCTACGGGCAATCAGTGTGTCGTCTTTGGAGAAGATCGTGAGACGGCTTCCGCTGCTTCCTCCGTTGAAGGACTGGAGGTTGTTGGACCGCATTCAGCTTCATGACGATGACTATCTGCGGCTTCTCTCCCCTACACAACGCAAGGCTCATGACCGGATCCTGTCTCTTTTGAAGAAAGCGGAATCCACCACCTTTGAAAAAGAGGCGGAAGCTTTAGTGGAGAAGGCTGAATCACTTCGTCAGCAGTACCGTATTGAAGACCTCCTGACAGGGTCCTATTCCGGAAGTTCCGACTCCGGTACTGTTGTGTCACACCGGATCAGGCTGCATGCCCCCTGGGTGAATTATCAGATGAGACTGCTCGGGACCATCGCCCATGCCAATTCCTGCACCACGGCGTTGTTGACCAAATCAGGCATAGCCACCGTTTTCGGCAGCACTGATGATGTGGAACATGTCAGTGATCTGTTCACCAGTCTCAACCGACAACGTGGATATTTCATGCAGACATCTGCCGGGGCGAAAACCGCGCAGGAGCAGAACCAGACATCCAGCTATCGCCGCAGCTTCATGGTTGCCTATGCAAGTCAGGTGGGGGTCCTGCTCAAAAGAGCAGCCCAAAATGTCATGGATAACCTGGAAAACTCAGCTCCCTCTGCTCCTGATGCTGTGATTTTAGTGTTGGAGAAAAGGTTGCAATGTGCCCGTGGAACCATGAATTCTGTCTTTCCCAATACCCGTGCCATGTCCATCAGTGCCAATAATCTGTTGGGTTTTCATGATGGTCGTGAGGCAGCCAGCAAGTCTCACTTCAGTGGGGATTCCTCTGGTCTGTTCGGCCAGAGACAACTCACTGGTGGCAACGCCGGTGGTGACTTTCCGACGTACCATTAGGTAGAAGCACCAATATGCCACTGGGTCGGCTTCAAAGGCAGGTTCCCTGGTGGCAGGGGTACCAACGACAACAGTGAGGAAAAGGGTATCGAACATGAATAAGCACGTTGAGGTGGAAGCAAAGTTCTCAGTTAGTCAGTCCACCACCATTCCTGATCTCACAGAGATTCACGGTGTGACAGGAATCAACGGTTCTGAGGTCCACCACTTATCAGCAGTCTATTTCGATACCGATGACCTCCGACTCACCCGAGCCCGGATCACGCTACGTCGCCGCACCGGAGGTAATGATGCCGGCTGGCACATCAAGTTCCCGGGCGCCTTCGGACGTACTGAAATCCATGGTGCCCTGGATGCCCCGGGAGCAGGCGAGGATACTCCGCCCACCACGGTTCTGGGGCATGTACGCGCACTACTGCGTGGCCGTTCCCTGCAGCCGATAGCCCAGGTGGACAATGAACGCCATGTGTCTTATCTCAGCAATGATCTTGGCGATACCGTCGGTGAGTTCTGCGATGATCATGTGTCAACGGTGTCCCACCTGCCTGGCGGGGTCCGCCAGCAATGGCGTGAATGGGAATTCGAGTTGTCAGAACACATCAGTACTCAGGAGGCCGGCTGGGACCTACTCCAGTCTGCAACAACACAATTGACCAGTGCGGGGGCCTTTGTCTCAGCCAGTCCCTCAAAACTGGTCAGTGCCCTCGGAGATTCCATCAATTACGCACCGGTGCCACCAAAAAAGGCCAGGCTGCCAAAGGGTGATCCAGCACGCGCGGTGTTGGCAGCCATTGAGGCCAATGCCGATAAAATCATTGAATACGATCCGAAGGTGCGTGCTGATGAATGGGATTCCGTTCACCAGATGCGGGTGGCCACCCGTGAGCTCCGCAGTCATATGCAGACCTTTGAGGGGATCCTCGGTGGCGATGCTTACCTCCAGATTGAGAAGGAACTGAAACTTTTAGCCACCGTCCTCGGCCGGGCCCGCGATGCTGAGGTCATTGAGGAACGACTAACCAATCTGCTTGCCACGGAGGTCGGGCACGTCATCGATGAGGAGACCAAGCAGGAGCTTCTCAATGATTTAGGTGGTGACTATGTACGCGAACATGTTCGTGTAGTGGCAGCCCTGGACAGTGATCGCTATTCCCTGCTGCTGCAGTCGCTGGAAGACCTTCTGGTCAATCCTCCACTGATGGACCAGCACCCCTTTGAGAATAATGAAGAACTACAGCAGTCTCCTGAGTCTGAGGTGGTTGAGCAAATTGATCATAGGGAGGAAACTGACACCCTTGTTTCAGAGGTATCTGCAGAACTGGTTGACACACCTGATGCGGTCGAAGCTTCAGCACAGAATGTTACTGAGGTTATCTCAGAAGAAGGCCACGAAGCCGACCAGGAAGATGATTCAGTAGACTCTGAGACTGCTGAAATCCACGGTGATGACACTGGTGCCCCGGTGAAGGACAAAGCTAAGGACAAGGTGGACGCAGTCGAGGTACTGCTCAAACACCTGGACAAGACACACGCCAAGGCCGTGAAACTGCATAAGAAGGCCATCCGGGAGTGGGATGATCAGGAGATCCCGGTCCATGAGCGGGAAGAAAACTTCCACAACGTTCGGAAATCCATCAAGAAGCTCCGCTACAACGCAGAGGCTGTGGGTGAAGCCACCCCGGTGAAAACCAAGAAACTATATAAGGCCTGCAGCAGGCTTCAGTCAGTCCTCGGCGATTTCCAGGACGCCGTGACCTCCCGAGATGAACTGTTGCGTCGAGCACAGCTGGCTCACCGTAAAGGTAAGGACAACTTCGCCTACGGTGTGCTCTACCAACTGGAGCAGACCCTGTCGCGTACCTATCTCGAGGGCTACAGCGATGCCTATCATGCGGTTGCTGCAGCCTATGACAAACTCGAGGCTGCCGGCGCGACCTCATCATCATTCAAGAAGAAGGACAAGAAATCCAATAAGAAAAAGAAGAAATAGTCTTCCCCCTCTTCGATGAACGCCCCTTAGTTTCGGAGAGTTCATCCGGGTGGTCCCCTGCCCTCCCTGGATCTGGGAAGCTGTGGGCAGACCTAAGGTCGACAGGACTGGTCAGAGGGGAGCCAACCCACGCTCCCCTTTCATCCAGTCGTCATTGCCGTGGGTTTAGTCCTCCTCAGGTTCATCATCCCAATCATCGGCAACATCATTGCGTGCCTTCACAATCTCCAGCGCGTGGCGTGCTGCAGCCTCTGTGTCATAGGGCCCCATCCTGGTTTCAAACCCGGTGGTCTTGCCCTGGGAAACCTCTCCGGTGGAAAGGTCGTAGAACCACTTCATATCGCTGTCAGCCATGTCCTGCTCCTTATCAAAAACGGGATTCGGGTGAATGCGCCCCACTATAGTGGCGCGGACCGTACCTCAGGTCCCCGCAGGCGGGAATGCAGGGCCCACCAGCTAGAGTGGATCTGTCCACTACCTTTATCTACTGCAGGGAGGCTCGCGCCCACATGCCCATCTGGCAGCCACTATTCACTGATCCAACAGGCACCACTGTTGAGATGACCCCCGAAGGGCTGCTCGACACTTGTCGCACCTACCACCAGATTTTCTACTCCATAGAGGCAACCGGCGGTGCCACAGCCCCTGCCACATGGTCACTGCTGGGTGAGCACACAGATCACAGTGGTGGTGTGGTGCTGGCTTCACTTGCACAGTGGTCGGTGGCCGTGACAGTCAGTGCCAATGCTGCTGCCGTGATCAATGTGACCACGGTGAGCGGGGCTGAGGGTGGCATCGATAAGCAGTCAATCCCGGTGGAGGAAGTGGCTGAGCGAGCTGCGGTGCAGCAGGCCACGGTTGATGCCCACGGCCGTCTCATCCAGGTTCCAGCACCGGAGGGTGGGGTTGCCGCGCGCCTGGGTGGGGTGGCGTGGACGATGATCCACCGCCAGATGCTCTCACGTGACACCTGTGGTCTGGATATCACGGTGGTCTCCACTATTCCCGCCAAGGTTGGGCTGGGGGAAGCAGCAGCCATTGATGTTGCCACCGCCCTGGCTCTTTTCACCGAGGAATCCAACGACCCTCCAGTGCGAACACGTCTAGCTGAGATCTGCTCGCAGGCTGCCGATACCTTCGCTGGGATTCCACCGGTGCGTGCACGGCATACCGTGGCCTTACGCGGTGGCCATGAGGTTATTTCCGTGGTGGATTACTCTGATGGTTCCGTCACCCAGGCACCGCACCCGGTGAGCAGGTCAGGTGGTTTGAGCGCCTTCGCAGTCATGGCTCCCATGACGCCAACCACGGACAATAACCCCGATGAGACCCGCCGCCGGAGAAACTTCATCGATGAGGCAACCCGTTCCTTCAGCGTGGAATCACTACGACTGTTGCCTGATGCCACGGTCCGTGTAGTCGAATGGCTGCAGGCTGCACGGGAGGTCACCGGTCGAAGAGATCTGCCCACGGTTGAACAGGCACGCAACTGGCTGACCTTCTGGGAACAGGAAACCCTCCGTGCACAGCAACTAGCAAGCGCGCTGCGTGCACGCCGTCAGCAGGATATCGCCACTCTCATTGAGGCCTCACAACGCGATATGATCTGTATGTATGGCATTCCCACCACCGATGAGGCCGTAGCGGGTCTCTGCATGAACCGCGGTGCACTGTCAGCACGCAGTGCCAGCGCCGGCATCACCCACGGGGTCATCACGCTTATCGACGCCCCGAAGGCCCCCAATTTCTCAGCCGATCTTGCTGATGACGGTCTCCTGGTGATCCCACTCGGCCATGGCGACATCGCCCAGAAATATTTCTAGTCCGCAGGTTAGTCTGCGGGCCAGGCAAACTGCACGGCGCGGTTCACCGGATCCGCAGTGATCAGGGTGAATTCTTGCCTGGTCCCCGCCTTCGGCGCCCCCAGTCCCCTGGCGAAAACCGGGGGATCCATGATGAACAACCGTGCCGTGGCCTTCTCCTCATCACTGGATAACGCCACCCCATTGAAATTCTGTCCCACCCAGGGACGTAATACCGTAGCCTCTGTGAGATCAAGACAAGCATTATCTACCTGACCAGCCAGAGCTGAGGTCCTCTTCATTGACTCCAACACCTCATCTTGGACTGTCTTCACCCAATCCGGCACCTCGTACCCACCGGCGATGGCCAGGCAATATTCCGTGGCAAACCGGTCCACCAGCCTACGCAACGGCGCAGTGACATGGGAATAGTATCCACCCACCCCGTTGTGCACCTCCGGATCCACAGCCTCAATGCTCATGTATCCGGATCCACGGAGAAGTTTCTGTGCTTCACGCTGCACCGCCATCCCGGTGGGTACATTGGGATCAATCGTCTGGAGAAACTCCCCGATGGGCTGTTCCTCAGACAGCTCATATCCCAGCGCCTTGGCCTCAAAACGAAAGGTCGCTTCCGATTCCCGCGTCGCAGGTGACAGGGTGCGCAGAATACCGTGACCTGCATCAACCATCATGTTGCCGGCAACCATCCCGGTGAGCAGAGAAATCTCAGAATTATAATCCATGATCGGATGACGGGGTTCGATAATGATCTCATAATGTTCCCCTGCCGCTTCATCAGCAACACGCACCACCCGTTGGCTCGGAATGGAGAGATTAATCGCCTCACGCCGAAGCGCACTCTCCTGACGCAACCTACCTACTGTGGGCAGATGTTCAATGGAAGAGTGCAATAATCCATTATCCAGATCCTGCTGTGCCTGGTCATAGTCCAGACGGGCGCGGGAATTCACCAGCGCACGACGCACATGGAAACCACTGACCTCCCCGAGTTCATCAAGATCAATGGACCAGACAACCGCCGGCCGGTCCTCACCCTGCAACAAACTTCCAGCGCCTTCCGAGAGTTCCTCAGGGTGCAGACGCGCCGGGAAATCCGGCAGGTAAATGGTCTGGCCCCGCTCAATCGAGGCTTGCTCCAGTGCGCTGCCCGGAGCGATGAAGGCGGCAACATCAGCAATCGCATAGTGCACCCGGAAACCAGCCGTGGTTTTTTCTATGTACACGGCCTGATCAAGGTCACGGGATCCGACCGGATCGATCGTGACGAAGGGGATCTCACGGAGATCTTCCCGTTGATCTGAATAAAGATCTTGTGCGCTGGCTGCTTCCTCATGCAGCTGGGTGGGAAAATCCCGTGGCACGTTGAACTCATGCGCCACGGGATCAAAATCTAGGGCTGCAGCATAAAGCTTCATGCGGTCCAATTGTTCCACATCATAAAAATATGTGCAGGGCGAATGAGCCGGTACATAAGCCGGATTCTGTTCCCTTCAAACCACAGCCGAAGCCACGCCATCAAAGGGCGGTGAACATCCATCTCGGACAGTCATTGCTGACTGCCTCCAGCAGCTACCTGCAGACTAGGCGAGCAGCCTTTAACGCCTGCACAGACACACCTTTTCAGATGCATCCTCATGCCTTGCTCCCGGTGGGGTTTACCTGGCCAGACCAGTCACCTGGCCTGCCGGTGCGCTCTTACCGCACCCTTTCACCCTTACCGTCGACCACGAGGATCGATGGCGGTCTACTCTCTGTTGCACTTTCCCGCGGATCACTCCGGGTTGCCGTTAACAACCACCATGCTCTGTGGAGTCCAGACTTTCCTCGGCCAATGCTTCGATACCGCAGAGGGCATCTGGTTCATTGGACGCGATCACCTTGACCGACTCATTCGCAAGGAATCACTCTACCCCTGCAGGACATGATCCTGATAACCGGGGATACAGGATTTTCTAGCCGTCCAAATGCGAGGTGTCATTGAAAAGGCGCATGCAGGTTGGTCCATCCTCATAGAACTCAGCAATCGACAGTGATGCCAGATCCAGGTGGGTCTTTTTGAAGAAAGCCGGGCTGGCATCCAGTGCTTGACGGAGAATCGCCTTGATCGGGGTGACATGGCTGACCACCAGCACATTCGCTGCCCCATAGTCCTTCTGCAGGAGTTCGCGGGCTTTCTTCACCCGTCGGCTCACCTGCTGGAGTGATTCTCCTCCCGGAGGTGCCACAGAACTATCAGCCAACCACTTTTCATGTAGTTCCGGATCAGTCTCCCGGGCTTCGCTGAAAGTCTTACCATCCCACAGACCAAAGTCAGCTTCGATGAGATCATCAACAATCCGGACTTCCATGCCCATCTGCTGTGCTGCTGCTTCAGCAGTCTGCACACAGCGGGTGAGAGGCGAACTCACGATGGCATCAATACCACCCCGCGCTGCTAGCTTCTCAGCTGCAGCCGCTGCCTGGCGCACACCCAGTTCTGACAGCTCAGGGTTGGACCTTCCTGAGTACTGGCGTTTCGCAGACATCGCGGTCTGCCCATGACGCAGCAGGAGGAACCTGGTGGGGTCGGTGGTGGCACCATTCCAATTGGAGGGCTTGGTCTTCTGACAGTTGAGATCCCCCGTTGCAGCTCCAGAAGCACCGGCTGAATCTGCTGGGTCTACGACGATGCCTGCGGCCTGCGCAGCAGCCTTGATGTCAGTGACCACAGGGGTGCCATCATCAATCGGGCCGATGGGCTTTCCCGCGGCAGCTGCATCCATGGCCACATTCGACAGGTGGTCAGCAACCTTGTTCTTCTCACGGGGAATCCAGGTATAGGTAACTTTCCCGATCCCAGAGGCCAGATCGCGGGCCTCGATCGCCATCACCTTCATATCCGGGTGCTTGATCTTCCAGCGCCCGGACATCTGCTCCACCACCAGCTTAGAGTCCATGAACACCTCGACCTCGGTGGCCCCGAGTTCACGAGCTGCACGTAGGCCTTCAATCAGGCCCCGGTATTCAGCAACGTTATTGGTTGACCTGGTGCCCACAACGTAGGCGATCTCCTTGAAGATCTTTTCCTTCTTATCGGAATAAACCACGGTGCCGGAACCGGCCACTCCAGGGTTTCCGCGTGAGCCACCGTCGGCTTCAATAATGAGCTTCATTGAGAAATCAGTTCCCTTAAAAGTTGTAGATAGGGCACCTGTGATCCGCTAAAGATCATCAGTGCGCACCAGTTCCCCCACTGCCTGCAGGCAGTGATCCTGTCTGCAGCTGCCCCCCCCTGTCTGCCATACGGGCCGTCGCCACCGCTGTCGGTGGGCATGGTGCAACCCCCACCTGTGTGGTCAGCACCATGACAGAAGTTACCCGAAGGGCATATGCCGGGTGTTAGTAGAGGTTCTTATGACACATCGCGGATGAGGTAGGAACCGCACTCCGGGCACTGTGGAAGTTCATTGGCTGGAGCATTGCGGATATCAGAGAGCAGGCCGGCAGGCAGAACCATCGCGCAACCACCACAGGAACGGCCGTTGTACCGGGCCGCACCCACACCGTTTTCATCTCGCTGTGCTTCATATTCAGCGAGTGCCCCAGCGGGTAGCTGCTCCTTCAGGCGAGCAACCTTCTCACGTGGGTCTTCCACCTCAGCTGCGGTGGCGGCTGATGCCTCCAGTGCCTCACGTGCGTCGGCAACCTTGCGTTCTGCATCTTGGACGCGGGACTGTGAGAGGTCACGGTTGTTGCGTAGTGCGTGGATCTCGTTGTGTGCTTCCTGGAGTTCACTCATCAGGTCTGCGATGCGGGACTTTGCGGTGTAGAGATCATGGTTGAGGTCGCGGCGACGCTCCTCATCAGTTTCTGCACCGAGGGAATCCTGACTGTCCTTCTTACGGCGGCGCAGCTTGCGCTCATCCGACTGGATGCGCAGGATTTCATTTTCCATATCGTCCACAACCATCTGTGCGGCTGATGCGGCGTCACGCAGGCGGATCTGTTCAGCAACAGCCTTGTCCAGTGCTTCCTGCTCTGGGGAGATCTTGTCCCCACCCACGGCGAGGGAACGTTCAGCGGTGGCCAGCTCGAGAAGGGTCTTCTGCTGTGCTTTATCGAGTTTCATGTGGTGCTCCTAGATGACTGTTTGAGTGATTGTCTTTATGGTGTAACGCCCATTATGTGGCGCCTGTTGCGTAGCGTCTGCTGGGTGGTACCTGCGGCGTAGCACCATCAGTTGTCTCATCGCATCTCCCCACACCAGGTCTGTGCTTCCTGCTGAGAAACTGACGGCAGCTGCTGCAGGAGGGGTGCTGCACCCCTGGTGGGCTTACCCGGCGCGATAGAGGGGTGACGCAGCGTGTGCTGACAGTTGTTTTAAGTCTATGTGGCGTAGCCGTGGTCTTGGTAGTCTGCTCGGTTTCTCCCTGTTCAGGCAGACACTTTTCCAGAACGCCGGGTGTTTTCTGCCGGTGTTGGCGTGGCTAGCACCGCAGGGGAAGGAATCCCGTCCGCAGGGTCCGCTATTGCTCAGCAGTTGCGGGTTTTGCTGCCATTGTCCAGGGATCGGTGCGGATGTTGAGGATTTCAACCGACAGTGCAGGAGCCTTCTGCCCGAGGATCTCCTGGACCTGGGTAGTCCACGGGAATTCGCTGGCCCAGTGGGCGGTATCCACCACGGCGGGGCCACCGGCACGGAGATATTCATCCACTGGGTGGTGGCGGAGATCAGAGGTGACGTAGACGTCCACACCGAGTTTGATCACCTCGTTGAGGAAGCTGTCGCCAGAGCCGGAGGATACCGCCACGGTGGATACCAGCTGTTCCGGGTCACCGGTGGCACGGACTCCCCATTCAGTGGCTGGTAGTCGGTCGGCTACCTGCTGAACAAAGTCAGCCAGACGCATCGGTTCCGGCAGTGTGCCTACACGGCCCAGGCCATAGGCGGTGTCCAAAGGACCTGTGGCCTGGAGTTCCACAATGTCGAAAGCGGGTTCCTCATAGGGGTGGGCTTCTCGCAGTGTTGTGGTCAGCTTGCCGCGTAGTCGGCGTGGGGCGACGAATTCCACCCGCAGTTCGGCATCGCGGTAGAGTTCATCCACTTCGCCTTCAGTGGGGTTGGCATCATCTGTGGGTCGGAACTGGCCGGTGCCCATGACTTCGAAGGTGCATTCCTGGTAGTCACCGACTTCACCGGCGCCTGCCTCAAAAAGGGCTCTTTTCACCTGGTGGGCGTCCTTCTCCAGGACCTGCACGCCCCATTTATCCAGGCCATCCAAAAAGCGTGGTGCGATGGGACGACCAGAGGTGATACCAACGAGTTCTGCGAGTTTATCATTGACACCTGGCCGGGCGGAGTCTGCATTGGTGTGCGCAGAAAATAGCGCCACTCCACCCCGAATCAGGGTGTGGAGGACGCGTCCCTTGGGTTCATCGGCAGCCACCGAGGTGACACCACGCAGGAGTAAGGGATGGTGGATGATCAGCATGTCCACCCCAAGTTCCACGGCGCGGTCCGCTACGTCCTGGGTGCAGTCAAGGGCCAGCGCCACCTTGTGTACCGGGGCATCCGGATCTCCACAGATCAGGCCAACCTTGTCCCAGCTTTCAGCAAGGGCCGGCGGGTAGGCCTCCTCCATGATGTGTCGAATGTGGCCAACGGTCAGTTCACTCACGTGTTGTTCCCTCTTGGTCGCTGTCGGTGTTGTTCAATTCGTCCATGGCGTGTAGCAGCACGGCAACCTCTGAGGGTGTGCGCACTGCCAGGCGCCAGAATCCCAAGTCTAGTCCAGGGAAGGTGTCACATCTGCGCACCGCAATCCCACGGGCTGCTAGCCCCAGACGGAGACGTTCCGCAGCAGCGGGTTTCTCCTCCCCTGCACCTGCCACCGGAGGTTCCACCAACAGATAGGGGGCGTGGGAGGGATAGACGGTGAAATCGGCAGCCTCCAGCTCTGTGGTCATGCTCGCGCGGTTGTTCTCCAGTGCAGCTGAGATTGCCGGTAGTTCTGTTTCTCTCCTGTCACCGGTGCCCATCACTGCCTTGATGGCGAGCAATTGCAGGGTTCCCAGCGGCCAGGGTGCACGGCCACGGGACAGGAGTGCCACGGTCCCGACATCGGAAATAAGGTAGCCACACCGCAGACCGGACAGCGACCATGTCTGGGAGAGGCTTCGCAGCACGATCAACCCGGGCAGTTCACCCACACGGCTGATCATGGAGACCTCATCGCCAGCAGTGAGAAAGGCCTCATCCACCATCAGATACCGCCATGGCTCCGCCAATCGGGAGAGTTCCTCAACTGAGTAGATCTTGCCCGTGGGGTTGGTGGGATTGCCGATGACCACCAGGTCAGCCTCCTCATGAACCCCACCAAAACTGAGTTTGTCCATGGCTTTATCCAGGGTGAAAGGCTTCTGCAGGACTACGCGATCCACGTCGATGCCGGATTCCTCCAGGCAGGTCTCAGCAACCATGACACCGGGATGGACCATCACCGGCCATGCGGGCCGCAACTTCGGCAACAGGGAAAACCCTTCTGTCGCACCGTTGAGCAGCAACACCTGTGCAGGATCAACACCATGCCGGGCGGCGATGGCTGCGATTGCCTCAGCATGGAGCTGGTCATTCGGATAGGAACCGAGCTTATCGACGCCCGACCGCACCACCTCCCGCAACCACTGCGGCGGGGCATCCGCGTGAGCGTTGACTGCAAAATCCACGTCTACCTCAACAGCTGCCTGGTCACCGTGGCCATCCACGGAATCTGTCGGCTGGGCACTATCAAAAGAACTGGTCACGCGTTCCATACTACTTTCTGGCACTCTTGAAACTGTGACTGCACAACCTAAGAAGACACTGTTATTCGACCTCGACGGCACACTCATTGATTCCTTCCCCGGAATCAGGGAGTCTTTTCTCCATACCCTGAATACCCTGGGGTGGGAAATCCCTCCTGAGGAACGCATCAACCGGGTGCCTGGTCCTCCGATGGAGGAGACCCTCCGGAGCCTGGGCATGTCACCTGAGCTTGCGCAACAGGGACTGCAGATCTACCTGGAACGTTATGGCGAGACCGGGTGGGAGAACTCCACCGAATTCCCCGGCATGCGGAATCTGCTGCTCCGTCTCAAGGATGAGGGTTACCGGATCTGCACAGCCACCTCCAAGGGTGAATACTTCGCTGAGAAGACCCTTCGCAAATATGAAATGTATGACCTTCTCGATTTCATGGGTGCAGCACAAGAGGATGGCACCCGCCGCGATAAGGCATCAGTGATCCGCCATGTGATCGACAACGTCAATCTCACCGAGAATGATCCCAACTTGGATCATGTCCTCATGATCGGTGACCGCTCGCATGACATTGAAGGAGCCGCGGCATTTGGCGTCGACTGTGTCGCAGTAACCTGGGGATACGGCACTCCGGAGGAATGGTCACATGCTAAGTACACTGTGACCACTGCTGAAGAGTTAGAGAGGATCATCCATGACTGGACCTAATCTCAACCGTCCGCTGGAAATCGTTTTCGTCTGCACCGGAAATATCTGCCGTTCCCCCATGGCTGAGGTCATCGCACGTCAGAAGGCAGATGAAGCCGGACTGGGCGATGATGTCTACTTCTCCTCCTGCGGCATGGGCGACTGGCATGTTGGCCACCCGGCTGACAAACGTGCCGTCGCGGAGCTTCACAACCACAACTATGACGGTTCCATCCACCGGGCAGCGCAGCTCGGCCCTGAACACATGCGTGCCGATCTGTTCATCGCAATGGATTCCGGCCATGCCCATGAGCTCGCCGCCACCGGCGCCCCCAATGACAAAATCCGGCTCATGCGCTCCTTTGATCCAAATTCTGACCCCAACGATGATGTTGCTGATCCCTACTATGGAACTGATCAGGATTTCACCCTGACCCGTCAGAACATCGAAGATGCCATGCCAGGTCTCATAGAGTGGATCACCGGGCACTTCGCCAATGAGAATTAAGCATCCTCATGTGTTCTCTCGAAATTTCGCTTAGGTCTTTACAGTATTTAGTTCTAAGGTGTGAGGTGTGGAAAGTAAGGTGACCAGCCCAGATTCTGGGCGCAGTGACAGTACCAGGGACCGAAGTACGCGAAATCGCTATTCAGGTGGTGGTTCAACAGCTGCTGCAGAAAAGCACCGGACGGGGACAAAAACCAAGGGTAAAGGCCTGAAGGCCTTCCTGTCCCCCGGTTGGTTTCTCTCCGCAGTGTCCATCATCATCTTCTCCTATGCAGCCTTCACCATGCTCGCACCATGGCAGCTGAACAAGGATGAGGACATAACTCAGCGCAATGTTCAGATCCAGGAAGGCTACGACCGCGACGTCGTCCCCTACTCCGAGGTGTTCAACGAAGACGGCAGTGTCGCTCCGGAAAACGAGTGGTTCCGTGTCTCCCTCACCGGACAATACCTTCCAGATCATGAGGCACTGCTGCGTCTCCGACCGGTGGAGACCACTCCCGCATTCCAGTCACTCACCCCATTCCAGCTTGAGGATGGCCGGGTTGTCCTGATCAACCGTGGCTTCATGGTCTCTCAGGGCACCATCGTCCCGGAGATTGATCCTGCACCATCCACCCCGGTGACCATCGTGGGTCTGGCGCGACGCAATGAGATCCTTCCTGATAAACAACCACTCGAGGACAGTGGTTACCAGCAGGTCTACGGTATCAACACTGATCAGGTTGGTGAGGTAACCGGCCTGGAACTGGGTGAGGACTATGTCCAGCTGTTGGAGGATCAACCAGGCGAGGTCAACGCCATGCCGATTCCCCAACTGGACCGCGGCAGCCACCTCTCCTATGGATTCCAGTGGATCGCCTTCGGTGTGATGGCACCGCTGGGACTGGGATACTTCATCTGGGCTGAGCTGCGTGAGCGTCGTCGCGACAGAGACGAACGTGCAGAGATGGCTAACCAGGCAGAAACTGCACCTGAGGAACAACCCGTGGAAGTTGCAGCAGCACCCGTTGCTTCATCGCAACTTGCTGGAGAGAGCTCTACGGTGTCACAGCACCGCCGACGTTCCCGTTATGGCGATCAGCACCCAGATCACTATAAGCACTTCTCCAAACACCATGAGGAACGCTTCTAACGCTTATCCAACATCACTGCCAGCTCCGTAAGAACTGCGGTGCTGGCAGTCTTGTTTCCGGGGGCCGGTGCCATGTTCATCCTAGACGGCCCTGTCATATTCGGCCTCATATTCAGCTCCCCTCCACAGTGGGCATGAGTGGCCCGATAGTCTTCCGCCGAGAAGCTCTGTGTCCATGATGACTGTCCATGGAAATGAAGAAGCAGGCCACATGAAGTTGATTACTTCATGTGGCCTGCTTCTATATCTGTGCGCCCTGACGGGCTCGAACCGCCGACCTGCTGGGTGTAAACCAGCTGCTCTTCCAGCTGAGCTAAAGGCGCGCACGTGTTTCCCAGACCGTTAGACGATCTGTGAAAGCAACGAGGAAAATATTAACACACCACCACGCAAGCCCAAAATCAGGACTGGACCTGCGACTTTAGGGCGTTCTAGACGACCTTCTTGGTTCCGCGCTGGACCAAGCAGGAACCCTGCCATTCACCGAGGCGTTCCGCCTTGGTCTGGACAAGTCCTGCGAGTTGCGCTGATTCCGAGATGGCTCCCGGCGCAAGAGCACCGGACTTTCCAATTCCCGGAGAAAGCAGCCATACACGGCCATTTTCGGCAAGTGAACGGATGGCGTCCACAAGTCCGTCAACAAGATCACCATCATCTTCGCGCCACCAGAGCAGCACGACATCACACAGCTCGTCGGTGTCTTCGTCGAGGAGCTCCTCACCGAGGAACTCTTCAACAGATTCACTGATCAGCGAATCACAATCATCATCCCACCCAATTTCCTGGACGGTCTGACCCGATTCAATGCCGAGAAGTTGAGCATAATCCTGGGCACCTTGCTTGACTGCGCCCGGAGCGTCGGCCACTGTAATGTTCCTCCTGTGATTCGACCCTCATATAGATAGGGGGCAGTTCACTCGTGGAACGACCTCCTGAGGGCTATTGATGTTTACCCCAAGCACATTACCGCGCCAACCCCGGAAGTTCCCATATTTCCTGGGAATTATTTCTGAACACTCCCCCATATGCCTGAAGAATATCCTTTTGACGGATATCCCACCTACACATATTGACCCCCAGGAATGATCCCCTTGGAGAGTAGATACCCCAAAGCAACATCAGACCTCATTTAAATTCGCCCCCAAAGCAAACATGAGAGAAACATCACATTAGGCACAGGCACCTTTCCGCTCCCCGGAAATACCCAGGATTGGGATTTCTGATCGTGCCAGTTCTACACCGTTTTCACCCCGCCCCCTTTCCGGAATGTGATTACGGACACCCAAAGGTTTCCTCGGGTACCAATCACAGAACCGTGCATCTCCCAGCAGAAAGTGCCTGTTCTGCAAGGCTTTGTTAAACCATAAGCGCTTTTGTGCGTATCCTTGTGTCAACTTGTGCGCACACCGCTGCCCACATCCACCTGAACAAATTGAGCATGTGGAATGGCATGAATTCATTTCCACAACGTGTTCTGACAGTCCCTCCGTACCCCGGCGGGGACGGCAGTTCAATACGATTTCCCGGTCATATAAGGGATCGTGTGGTGACGTGGAGGCGGTTGCCGGTCCGCCGGTCGCATAAACGAAATAAACATTCCAACAGGAGGTGTGGAAATGGCCGATCAAACAAAACTTGGTGGCAAGCCCACGGATGACACCAATTTCGCGATGATCCGTGACGGTGTTGCATCCTACTTGAACGACTCCGACCCGGAGGAGACCAAAGAGTGGATGGATTCCCTCGACGGTCTCCTCGAGGACACGTCACCGGAGCGTGCACGTTATCTGATGCTGCGTCTGCTTGAGCGTGCATCTGCAAAGCGTGTTCCTCTACCGCCGATGACCTCTACGGATTATGTCAACACGATTCCAACTTCCATGGAACCTGACTTCCCTGGTGACGAGGAAATGGAAAAGCGCTACCGTCGCTGGATCCGCTGGAACGCAGCCATCATGGTTCACCGTGCACAGCGCCCGGGCATCGGAGTTGGCGGACACATCTCCACCTACGCCGGCGCAGCCCCACTGTATGAAGTCGGCTTCAACCACTTCTTCCGCGGCAAGGACCACCCGGGTGGCGGCGACCAGATCTTCTTCCAGGGCCACGCCTCCCCCGGCATGTACGCACGTGCCTTCATGGAAGGCCGCCTCAGCGAAGAGGACCTGGATACCTTCCGTCAGGAAGTCTCCCTTGAAGGGGGCGGAATTCCGTCCTACCCACACCCACACGGCATGCCTGAGTTCTGGGAGTTTCCAACCGTATCCATGGGCCTGGGCCCAATGGATGCCATCTACCAGGCACGTTTCAACCGTTACCTCCACAACCGTGGCATCAAAGACACCTCTGACCAGCACGTCTGGGCATTCCTCGGCGATGGCGAGATGGATGAGCCTGAGTCACGCGGTCTGATCCACCAGGCAGCACTGAACAACCTGGATAACCTCACCTTTGTGGTCAACTGCAACCTGCAGCGCCTTGACGGCCCTGTTCGCGGTAACACCAAGATCATCCAGGAGCTCGAATCCTTCTTCCGCGGTGCCGGCTGGTCCGTCATCAAGGTCATCTGGGGACGCGAGTGGGATGAACTGCTGGAGAAGGACCAGGACGGTGCTCTCGTTGAGATCATGAACGACACCTCTGACGGTGACTACCAGACTTTCAAGGCCAATGACGGCGCTTATGTCCGTGAGCACTTCTTTGGTCGCGATCCACGCACGCTGAAGCTTGTTGAGGACATGACTGATGAGGAGATCTGGAAGCTCCCACGCGGTGGCCACGACTACCGCAAGGTCTATGCCGCCTACCAGCGCGCACTTGAGAACAAGGATCGCCCAACCGTGATCCTGGCTCACACCATTAAGGGTTACGGCCTCGGCCACAACTTCGAGGGTCGTAACGCGACCCACCAGATGAAGAAGCTGACCCTTGATGATCTGAAGCAGTTCCGCGACAAGCAGGGCCTCCCCATCACCGATGAGGAGCTGGAGAAGGATCCATACCTGCCTCCGTACTACCACCCTGGTGATGATGCACCGGAGATCAAGTACATGAAGGAGCGTCGTAAGGCACTGGGCGGATACCTGCCTGAGCGCCGTGAGAACTACGAGCCACTGCAGGTACCACCACTGGACAAGCTGCGCTCGGTCCGCAAGGGCTCCGGCAAGCAGCAGATCGCCACCACCATGGCAACAGTTCGTACCTTCAAGGAACTCATGCGTGACAAGAACCTGGCAGAACGCTTGGTTCCGATCATCCCGGATGAAGCCCGTACCTTCGGCTTGGACTCTTGGTTCCCGACTCTAAAGATCTACAACCCACACGGTCAGAACTACGTGCCGGTGGATCACGATCTCATGCTGTCCTACCGCGAGGCCACCGATGGCCAGATCTTGCACGAGGGCATCAACGAGGCCGGTTCCGTGGCATCTTTCATTGCTGCCGGTACTTCCTATGCCACCCATGGCAAGGCCATGATCCCGCTGTACATTTTCTACTCGATGTTCGGTTTCCAGCGCACCGGTGACAGCATTTGGGCTGCCGCCGACCAGATGGCACGTGGTTTCCTCCTGGGTGCCACCGCAGGTCGCACCACCTTGACCGGTGAGGGTCTCCAGCACATGGATGGGCACTCCCCGATCCTGGCGTCCACCAACCCTGGTGTGGAGTCCTACGACCCGGCCTTCGGTTACGAGGTTGCACACCTGGTCCACCGCGGAATCGACCGCATGTACGGCCCTGGTAATGGTGAAAATGTCATCTACTACATCACCATTTACAATGAGCCAACCCCGCATCCAGCCGAGCCTGAGGATCTGGATGTAGAAGGCCTGCACAAGGGCATCTACCTCTTCTCCAAGGCTGAGGGCGAAGGCCACGAGGCCTCCATCCTGGCTTCCGGTGTGGGAATGCAGTGGGCACTCAAGGCCCGCGACATTCTCGCTGAGCACTACGGCATCAAGGCCAACGTCTTCTCTGCCACCTCCTGGACTGAGCTGGCCCGCGACGGTGCCCGTATCAACCTCGAGGCACTGCGCAACCCAGGTGCTGACGTGGCTGAGCCATTCGTTACCACCCAGCTGAAGAAGGGCTCCGGCCCTTATGTCGCAGTCTCCGACTTCGCCACCGATCTGCCCAACCAGATCCGCGAATGGGTTCCAGGCGACTACACCGTCCTGGGTGCCGATGGATTCGGATTCTCCGATACCCGTCCAGCTGCACGCCGCCACTTCAATATCGATGCTGAATCCATCGTTGTTGCAGTTCTGCGTGGACTGGCACGTGAAGGCAAGATTGACGCTTCAGTAGCTGCACAGGCTGCCGAGAAGTTCAAGCTTTCTGATCCGACCTCTGTCTCCGCTGATCTGGATGC
The DNA here is from genome assembly GCF_945649885.1 of uncultured Corynebacterium sp. Taxonomy (GTDB): domain Bacteria; phylum Actinomycetota; class Actinomycetes; order Mycobacteriales; family Mycobacteriaceae; genus Corynebacterium. The sequence continues at coordinate 24,797 of NZ_CALZFS010000011.1, forward strand.
TCCGGAGGAGTAATCCTTCAAGTTTGGACTATTGAGGTTTAAAACCCACGCACAATCTGCGTGGGTTTTCCCATTCCTGCCCCCACTCCCCCAGGCACACAGGACAGTCTCAGAAATCCCACCGCAGAGCCTATATTCACGATTTCCTCTGTTTCTCTCACTCAACAAGCAAAGGGCGTATCACAGGTTATGCTTGAGCGATAGCCATTGGAAGCATCAAATAATTTCTCATGGGATGTTTTGCCAGAGGAAAAAACCTGGGAGGAGTCCCCTGTGCACATTGGTGTACCCCGGGAGAGAGATCCTGGGCAGGTACTTATGGCAGCAACACCGGACACGGTGTCCAAGCTGATCACACTCGGATAGGACCTGGATGTAGAAGCAGGTGCGGGTACCCGCGCCTGCTATCCTGATGAGCTCTATGCAGCCGCTGAAGCCCAGATCGTGAGTGAGGAGCTATGGAAATAGTCCGCGATATCATCACGGTCTTGGGTACCCCGCCGGTGGAGTACCGGACCAGGATGCGGCCGGGCACTCCACCCTGTTGCGGGCCATCTGCCAGGCCATATGAATATGCTCCTGGTGGAAGCCAAGGTCAGCTATGACATCCTGATGGATGAGGTCAATGATGACTTCGCCGATATCGATGTGGTCCTGGACATCGGAGCCAATGACACCGTCAGCCCGATTGTTTATGAACGTGGCCCCCCCCCTATCGTGGGCATGCCGGTGCTCAAGGTCTGAGAGGCATGCAAGGCGATCATGTTCAAACGTTCCATGGGTGCTGGTTATGCCGGAGTGTAAAACCTGCTGTTCTTCAATGAGAACACCGACATGCTGATCGGTGATGCCAAGGAGTCCATGGATCGGATCAGCTCCGCGTTATAACCCGCTGCTTGACGGTGAAAAGACTGCCACCACACTTGTTAAGGGACAAAGTGTGGTGGCAGTCTTTGCCGTGTGCACCAGGTGCAGCTGGAGCTTTAGTCAAGCGTTAACCAAGCATGGCCTTGTCAGAGAGCGTGGCTCCCTTGATCTTGGCGAACTCCCCGAGAAGATCCCGGACAGTGAGCTTCTGCTTGGTTTCCTCGCTGGCCTCGTACATGATCTGACCTTCATGCATCATGATCAGACGATTGCCCAGGCGGATGGCCTGTTCCATGTTGTGGGTGACCATCAACGTGGTCAGTCCACCATCTGCCACGATCTTCTGGGTCAGGGTGGTGACCAGTTCTGCACGCTGGGGATCCAGGGCTGCGGTGTGCTCATCAAGGAGCATGATCTTGGGCTGGGTGTAACCCGCCATGAGCAGAGACAGTGCCTGGCGCTGTCCACCGGAAAGCAGTCCCACCTTGGCGGTGAGACGGTTTTCCAGACCGAGCTCCAATTTGGCTAGCTCCTGCTTATACAGTTCCCTGCGTCTGGAGGTCAGTGCCGAACCCAGTCCACGCTTCTTACCTCGCAGGAGAGCCAGGGAGAGGTTCTCCTCAATGCTGAGGTTCGGGGCGGTGCCCGCCAGAGGGTCTTGGAAGACACGTCCCACATAACGGGCTCTACGATGCTCCGGCATCCGATTCACGGTGGTGCCCGCGATGCTGATATTTCCAGAATCCATGATCAAACGGCCGGAGATGGCGTTGAGGAGTGTGGATTTACCTGCGCCGTTGGAGCCGATGACGGTGACAAAATCACCCTTTTTCATCTCCAGGTTGAGCCCGTTGAGTGCCTTACGCTCATTGACTGTTCCGGGGAAGAAGGTCTTGTTGATGTTGGAGATCGTCAACATGGTCTCAGCTCTCCTTTCCGGCAGGCAGTGGTTCGGTGACACCATCAGCTCCAGCGGTATCCGGAGCTGCAATGGCTGCGGCAGGGACAGAAGGACTCCGTTTGAATCTGCTGCTCATGCCCTTCCACCTCGGTAGCAGTAGTGCAACCACAACCAATAGAGCAGTGATCGCCTTCATGTCATTGGGATCAAGTCCCACGCGCAGAGCTGCGAAGATGATCAGTCGGTACAGGATCGCACCGATGATGACGGCAATGACTGCCATCCATACCCGTCGCTGTCCTAGGATGGCCTGGCCGAGGATGACCGAGGCCAGACCAACCAAGATGAGGCCGATGCCCATCGAAATATCTGCAAAACCCTGGTACTGGCCGACGAGTGCTCCGCACATGCCGACAAGACCATTGGACAGGGCGATGGTGAAGGTCTTGGTGAAGTCCGTGGAGACGCCGAATGACTGGACCATCGGTCCGTTATCACCGGTGGAGCGCAGGGACAGTCCTAGGTCAGTGTTGAGGAACCAGACAACCAACAGTCCAAGCAATGCCACAGCAACGGTGAGGATTCCCGGGCCCGCCCAGGTGCCCAGCAGACCTGCATCACGCAGAGGTGTGAACAGGGTCTCCTGACGCAGGAGGGGAACATTGGCGCCATCCATGATGCGTAGGTTGATCGACCACAGGGCAATCATGGTGAGAATACCGGCGAGCAGTCCGTCGATTTTTCCCTTGGTGTGTAGCAGGCCGGTGATGATGCCTGCGATGAAGCCGGTGACAAAACCTGCAAGCGTGGCCAGAACGGGGTTCCATCCGGCCATGATCGCCATTGCCGCGGTTGCTGCACCGGTGGTGAAGCTGCCGTCGACGGTGAGATCTGCGAAGTTGAGGACACGGAAGGTGAGATAAACACCCAGTGCCATCACTCCATAGATCAGCCCGACTTCAAACGCGCCGATCATACGCGCTCAGCCTTGTCCAGGATCTCCTGTGGGATCTCAACGCCCTGGCGTTCTGCGGCATCTTCGTTGATGACATAGGTGAACTCAGTGGCGGTCTCAACGGGCATGGTGGCTGGATCCTCATTGTCCTGCAGGATGCGCAGTGCCATCTCACCGGTCTGGCGGCCCAGCTCGGTGTAGTCAATACCCAAGGTGGCAATTGCACCACCTTCAACGGTGCCTGATTCTGCAGCGATCACAGGGATCTGGTTCTGCTCTGCAACCTGGACCAGAGAGGCGATACCGGAGACAACCATGTTGTCGGTTGGAACGTAGATGGCATCAACATCACCCAGGGCATCGACAGCCTGCTGGATTTCATTGACGGTGGTGACAGTCTGGGTCTTGACCTCAATGCCCAGTGGTGCTGCAGCTTCCTCCACTGCATCAACCTGAACCTGGGAGTTGACCTCACCGGAGGCGTAGACAATACCGATGGACTCAACACCGGGGACCAGTTGCTCAAGAAGCTCGAGCTGCTCATCAATCGGTGCGACATCGGAGGTACCGGTGACATTTCCGCCCGGTGCATCGTTGGAATCCACCAGTTCAGCGGATTCGGCATCGGTGACTGCTGTGAACAAAACTGGAATATCGGTGATGTTCTGGGCGGTTGCCTGGGCGGCAGGGGTGGCCACGGCAAGAACCAGATCGAGGTTGTCGGAGGCAAACTGCTGAGCGATGGTCAGAGCAGTGCCCTGTTCACCATTGGCGTTTTGTTCCTCAAAGGTGACTTCTACACCTGCAGCGTCGAAAGCCTGCTTGAATCCTTCAGTTGCGGCATCAAGAGCAGGGTGCTGCACCAGCTGGTTGATACCGATGGAGTAGGATTCGCCTCCTTCTGAGGCTGAGGTGTCTGCTGAGGTGTCATCAGACTCGCTGGAGCAGGATGCCAGAGCAAGCGCACCGACAGCTAGGATGCTGGCGAAGATCTTCGATCGTGAAGAAAACATGGCACATCTCCTTATAGATATTTTTGGCCCAGGGCGTTTCACAAGTTTTATGGGAAAAGTCACCAGTGTGAGATGACTCATGGTTGAACTTACTTGTTCGCCTCGTCATATGCGTAAACATGTGTCCCCGTCGGGTACCCCAGGGCCATCGAAAGAATTACTTTCCAGCCAGAATGCGGCGAGTTGAAAGATGATCGGCGGAGTTTTTCACAGATCACTAGAGTGGTATCCACCATGAGCATTCCATCGAAAAAGCCCAGCGACTCTGACCGTGAATTCCTCCAAGCGGAACTGACCCGTCTGGTGGGTCAGGGACGTCTGGACCTGAACACCTACCAGGATCTGGTGGATATCGTCTGGTCAACGGACAACAATTCAGATCTCATGCAGATCCGCGCCCGCTATTTCAGTGGTCCGCCCATTCCCCCACCCCAATTCGGGAATCCGGCGGCTCCCCAGCCTCATCTGCAGCAGCCTCCGATACGGCCACAGCAGCCCTTTCATCCGCATGCCCAGCCTCAGCAACCGCAACCACCGATTCACTACACACAGCAACCACATCCCCACCCGCATCCCCATGCCCCACAGGGGATTCCAATGGGTGGGCACCTATCCCAGCCTCAGCAGTTTTCTCCCCAACCTGCCAATCAACCAGAGCAGTCAACCATGGGTACCATCAAGAAGACCGGCGAATGGGCTGTGCCTGCGTACTCGGCTTATAAACTCAACGGCTCCGATCTTCATATTGATCTCAGGAAGGCTACTGCTGCGGCACCGGTGGTCACCATTGACATCACGATGAATATGTCAGCAACCACTCTGGTGGTGCCACCGGGCGTGCATGTTGATGTTCAGATCGCCAATAAGAACTGGTCTGAGTTCCACGTGGATACCTCCGCCCCGATCCCCGGAGCTCCCCGAGTGGTGCTCACCGGTGTCTCCCGTGCCTCCACCCTGAAAGTGATCACCAAAAGCCCCAATGAACCCCTGGGCTTCTGGGAGCAGATGTTCGGCGGGCGTTAACACCCCGCCAGCAAACTTCTAGGAGGTTGAGACCTTCTGGAGTGTCTGAGCTATCGCGTTGTTGAGGATGCCTGGGGCCTCCAGGGGAATCATATGGCCAGCCCCCTCGGCAATCTGGAGTTTCGCCCGAGGCCAGAGCTCACAGATTCGCTCCGCCTGGCTCAGTGGGGTGACATCATCGTTTTCACCCGCCAGGACATACCCTTCAATCGATATCATGGCTTCTGCTGCATCCAGCTCATCATGCTCTTGGAGGTCGCCGAAGAAACCGACGAATGTTTCCAGGGGTGTTTCGTGGATCATCGCGGCATGGAATTCCACCACGCGATCATTGATCGGTCTCTTGAATACCGCGGTGGATAGTGCTGGTGCCACAAACTGGGAGGCATAGGAACGGAACTTCTCCGCATCATGGGGAGCGGCTTCGGTGGCATCCATGACCTTCTCAGCAACCGGGGATGCCAGGACCTGGGGGAGCCCCTGCGCAGACAGGGATTCGATGGAGGTGGCCACGAGAATGACACCCTGGATACGCTCGGCTAATTCAGCATCGCTGCGTTTAACCAGGTTCAATGCGGTCAGCCCACCTAGGGAGTGCCCGACCAGGACCAGTGGTCCGGTGGGGGCATAGGCCCTGATCGCTGCCAGGACGTCATCGGCGGTGCCGTCGATAGTGCAGAGTTCTGGGGCCACGCGGCCGGTACGGCCGTGGCCGCGGGCGTCGATAAGCAAGCTTTTAACATCCGGAAAATTCTGACGTAGGTAATCAACCTGCATGTAGTAGACCTCTGCTGCGAGGGTGAAGCCATGGATGAATACCACGGTGGTGGTCGCATCTTCCGGGCCCACAACATAGGTCTGGATGGGGATTCCACCGGAATCCACGGTGGTTTCAACATCCACATGGACCAGGCCGGGTTCACGGGTGCGACTGTGCAGGGCACCATGTTCCAATGCCAGCTGACGCCTTCCGGTTGCAGTGAGTCTTAAACGGGCGCTACGTGCAGTTGACTGCATCCAGGTGGGATCTAAAGCCATAGATCTCAGCCTACAATGCCTGGGGTGACTGGATTGACCGGGGACATATCGGTAGCTTTAGTTCCATGACCTCGAAGATCTCTGAAACCGATGATGCACGCGCTGAAGTAGTCTCCTCCCTGACTAAAATCCTGTCAGATGTCGGCGGTGTCACCTCTGAAGATATTTCCCCCGAATCCCGGTTGATTGATGATCTTGCCATCAGCTCCCTGAACCTGATTGAGGCTATCGTGCAGGTTGAAGATGCTTTCGGCGTGCGTATTGAAGATGCTGATGTCCAGGGTTTCACCACCGTTGGCGATGTGATCACCTTCATTGAGACCAACCGTTCTGAGGCCTCAAAGTAATTTTTAAGCACTAGCTGGAGACAAAACGGTATCCGGGGAGCACAATGGTGTCATGAACGTGAATATCTCATACCTCACTGATATGGACGGCGTCCTCATCAAAGAGGGCGACATGATCCCCGGAGCGGACCGCTTCCTGCAGTCACTGACCAGGAACAATATTGAGTTCATGGTTCTGACCAACAACTCAATCTTCACCCCGCGTGATCTCTCCGCACGGCTAAGAAGCTCCGGCCTAGAGATACCCCCTGAAAGAATCTGGACCTCTGCCACGGCCACGGCACACTTCCTCAAATCCCAGGTTAACGAAGGCACCGCCTATGTTGTCGGGGAATCTGGACTCACCACCGCCCTGCATACCGCAGGGTGGATTCTCACCGATTCTAATCCTGATTTTGTGGTCCTGGGTGAAACCCGCACCTATTCTTTCGAAGCGATCACCACCGCCATCAACCTGATTCTCGGTGGCGCACGCTTCATCTGCACCAACCCGGATGTCACAGGACCCTCCCCCACAGGAATTCTGCCGGCTACCGGAGCAGTGGCTGCCTTGATCACCGCAGCCACCGGCGCTGACCCCTATTTCATCGGCAAGCCGAACCCGGTGATGATGCGCAGTGCGCTCAACAACATCGGCGCCCACTCTGAACACACCGTCATGATCGGTGACCGCATGGACACCGATGTCATCTCTGGTCTGGAAGCTGGCATGCGCACCATCCTGGTGAAAAGTGGCATCTCTGATGATGCGGAGATCAAACGTTATCCCTTCCGTCCCACCATGGTGATGGATTCCATCGCTGACCTTGCCGATAGCTGGCAGGATCCTTTCGGCGACGGGTCCTTCCAGCAGGAGGAGCTGGCAGCTGAATAACCCACCGGGGCTTCCCCGGGGAACTGGGAAACCAGCAGGTGCTTGCTGCGATGTTGGTTGAAAATGTGCCTTAACCGGCGGTGGAGGAAACGGCAGTCTAGTGTCGGTGGCATGGCGATTTCAGACATTGTGCGCAAGGGCGAACATGCAGCAAACCGGGCTAGCCTGACTTGGTCCCAGAAAAAAGGGTGGAAGCCCCAGGTCATCGGATTCTCCGGGTATGGAACAGATCGCCGCGTGCGGGTTCTTGCACGGGTGTTAATGACCAACCCAGATCAGGGCAGCACCCCTAAGCCCGATTCCATAGACATGGATGACATGGATTCACCAGATTCATTGGGCAAACAGGCACAACGCGGTTGGCGTCAGTTCTTCACCATCCAGGTGCCGGATCATCCGATCAGCGTCCACATCGGTGACCGCACGGTAAATACGCACACTGATGGCAATGGTTATCTGGATGTTCTCATTCAGGATCACGGCCTGAGCGTCGGTTGGCACGATATCACCGTGGAGGCAGCTGGCTCAGAGCAGGCCACCGCTAGGGTCCTGATCGTGGATTCCTCAGCCAGACTGGGATTGATCTCAGATATCGATGACACCATCATGGTCACCTGGCTTCCCCGTGCGCTGTTGGCCGCATGGAATTCCTGGATCCGCCATACCAACACCCGACAGCCGGTTCCCGGGATGGCGGAATTCTACGCAGAACTGCTGAAAAATGATGCAGATGCCCCGGTGTTTTACCTCTCCACCGGCGCTTGGAACACCTTCGAAACACTCAAGGGATTTTTAAACAAGCACAAACTTCCAGATGGCCCGATGCTTTTGACGGATTGGGGTCCTACCCCCACCGGCCTGTTTCGCTCAGGCCAGGAGCACAAGAAGGTACAGCTCCGGAACCTCATCATCGATTATCCAGATATCAAATGGATCTTGGTCGGCGATGATGGCCAGCATGACCCACTGATCTTCAGCGAGGCCGTGGCGGAGCATCCTGACCGGATCGCCGGGGTGGCCATCCGGGAACTGTCCCCGGGTGAACATGTTCTCTCCCATGGAACCACCGGAGCATTATCCACCATCACCACCAATGGTGGACAGGGTGTTCCTGTGGTCCATGGCAAGGATGGCGATGAACTGCTCTCGAACTACCGGTCCCAGCCATTCCCCCTGGTCGAAAATCCTGGCATCACGGACTAGGTGGACTCCACTTCCCTGATGTGGGAAGACATCTAAGAAAACAGAATCCCGCGGTGCCTCCCCCTTCCTCTAGGGAGGCACCGCGGGATTAGTCTATGTCCTCGAATCTGGTGAGATTCAACCTCGTTTGCGTTTAGTCAACAATACGAAGTTCAACATCAAACCTGTGTTCATCCGCTATATTCTCCAGCACAGCACGCAGATTCATGAATTCGCGTGGGGTTCCGGTAATCACCTCTCGACACTCTACGAGGCCAAGCTCAAATGGATCACGGCGCCAGGCTGTAAACCAATGAGCAGTAAGCGGATCAGATCCCAGAGTTATCAACTCCGACGGACTCGGTACACATATGACCATTGCCGACTCAATCCGCGGACGGAGCTCACGAGGCATTCCACTAATGCTGAGAACAGCGGTTTGCGCAGGTTTGGCCACACCTTCAAAAGAGTCAGCTACGGAGGTTTTCAATTGGGGTAATCCCATGTCCTCCCAGAAGTCTGCCTTGAGCAGGTCCGCCTGATGACGGGTCCGGGTGGGCACGGTTAATGCGTTGTTCGTCATGTCGGATTCCTTCGGCAACACTTGACAGCATCCCAAAACCGGGCTAAAAGCCCGGTTCTGAGAGATGTAAGACGAGGTTCGTCTTCCCCAACGGCCTCGAGTGTGCGTCATCAACCTGCAACGACTTACTTACTACAGGCGATTGTGGTTAACTCACACCTCACCAGCAACCCTGAACCAACACTTTAACCCCCCTTTGCTAAACCTAAAGTTTAGCTTTAGGCTCCCCGTTGTGGGGCCATTTCCCCCAACAAAACCCCAGTTCACGAGCATGCGGCTCTATGATTACACCGTCCCCCAAGACAGCGCCAAGGATTTTTCAAGGCCTAATCCAGAAGAAAAACAGGAAAAACAAGCCAGAACTAGGCGGTGAGCTCTGCCCATACCTCATCGTTGAAATCACTCCACAGTGGTTTCGCCCAGGCGCCGAAAGCCCGGTCCCCAAGGACCACTCCTGCATAACCGCTGCCCGGAACCGTCCAGATGAAGGTGCCAGATTGTCCGAAGTGACCAACGGTGTTCTCAGGCATCGTCGTCCCGGTCCAATGCGGGGTCTTGTCACCCTTGATCTCAAAACCCAGTCCCCAGGGACACGGCTTCTGCATGCCATAGCCAGGTACGGTGCCGATCAGATCTGGGTATTGCAGGGTGAACGCCTCATCAAGGGTCTGCCGGGACAAGAGCGTCGGTGTGATCAATTCCTGCGCAAACCTGGTCAGATCAGAGACCGTGGACTTCATCCCGTGTCCAGCAGATCCCTCCAGTACAGAGCTATTCATCCCCAGCGGAACAAAGACGGCTTCATGCAGGTACTCCGCAAAGGGCATTCCTGCTTCCTCCGCCACAATATCGGCGAGGATCTCAAAGCCCGCGGAGGAGTAGATCCTTCTGTCCTCCACCGGCCGCTGGGGTTCCGGGCTGTCAAACCCCACACCTGAGGCGTGAGCCAGAAGGTGACGAATAGTGGCGCCGTCCGGGCCGGCAGGGCTGTCCAGCTCAAAAATACCCTCTTCATAGGCAAGAAGGAACCCATACGCTGCCACTGGCTTGGTCACGCTCATCGTATCGAATACACGATCAACATCACCGTGGGCGTAGACCTCACTGTTGGCGACAACGCTTCCGGCAACATTGTCCACAGGCCATGATTCCAGTGTCTTCAAGCTGTCCATGGCGTAGACCCTAGCAATTTCTGTACACAAAACTGTGAAGACATGTGCGAGTCGTTGTAAAAATGTAGTCTCTACTGGTGTGTCATCCCCCGATCTACCCCATCTTCTGAAGACTGCGACCACACTGATCACAGGTGTATCCGGTTTCATCACCCGCAATCCTGGTTCCTTCGCAGACAAGGTTGCCCAGCGGTTCCGCGCAACACCGGCAGGAGGCCCCCTGGCATCGCTTGCGAAGATCATGCCTGGCACCAGCACCCAGGAAAGACTTGGTCAGCTGGAACGTGCGCCCCAGTCCACACGGATCCGCTATCTCCGGGAATTACTGGCCTACCGTCCGGAATTCACCACTTACAGCAGTGGTAATCACACAGGGCCGGTGCTGCACCTGCTGACCAATTCACTGCCACACACCAATTCCGGCTATTCGCTTCGCTCCCATGGTGTTCTCACGGCACTGCAGGACACCGACTTTGATGCGCTTGCCGTGACACGGCTCGGTTATCCCGTCACCGTTGGCCAGGTGGCAAAAACCCCCGTGGAAAACGTCGATGCCATTCCCTACCGTCGTCTGTTGCCCTGGGTCATGCCCTCTTCGACTCTGTCGACCACCCATGAGACGGCACGACAGTTGATCGACATCGCCAGGGAAACAGATGCGTGGGCCATTCACACCACCACGCCTTTTGAAAATGCCCTCGCAGCTGAGGAGGCCGCCCGTGCACTCGGTATCCCCTGGATCTATGAGGTACGCGGAGAACCTGAATTAACCTGGCTCAGCCGCTTTGATTCCAGGGATCCGATGGAGGTCATGACGGCCTCTGACAGCTCTTATTTTCAGGGACGCCGTGCTCAAGAAACAGCACTGGCCATGCGAGCCGATGCTGTGGTCGCACTCAGCCAGGTGTCAGCAGATCAGTTGGCACAGCGTGGTGTCGATCCGAAAAAGATCGTCGTGGTCCCCAATGCCCTCGACGCCACACTCATCGGCCGGTCCGTTGATAAGCATGCACTGCGGAGGGAACTGGGGCTTCCTGATCCTGCACATGGTCAGGGCCAGCTCATCGGGTCGGTGTCTGCTGTCGTGGGTTATGAAGGCTTCGACACTCTGATCCGCTCGCTCACCCATCTGCCAGATGCCACCGCAGTGATCGTCGGGGATGGAACGGAACTGCCTGCACTGAAGGACCTTGCCCATGAGCTGGGGCTGGAAAAGCGGGTGATCTTCCCTGGTCGGGTCTCCAGTACTGAGGCCTGGAAATGGTACGGCGCGCTGGATGTCTTCCTCGTTCCCCGCCGGGACACTCCGGTCTGTCGCACCGTCACGCCGATCAAACCCCTGGCTGCACTGGCCTTGGGGGTCCCTGTGGTGGCCTCAGATCTGCCGGCACTTCGAGAAGTCACAGGAAACCTGGGGCATTATGCAGAACCGGAGAATCCACAGGCACTGGCAGATGCTGTTGCAGCAGCCCTGCAGGCAGAACCGGTCAAAGCCACGGAATTCCTGAAGCAACGGACCTGGTCCTCCATCGGAAAAATCTACGAGCAGCTCTACTCAGAGCTTAAGGCTCAGACCACCGAGGGTGGCTCTGAGTAGCACTTTTTCAGAGCTCACATGAGAACCTGCTGGCAGAGGGCGGTTCCTATGTTTTCTTTCGATGAGGCCTTCCAGCCTTCACAGCGCTGTCAAGGATCGCCAACAGGCGTTCCGGCGCAACCTCCGTGCGCTCACGTTCCACCCACCCGGCTGCCCCACCATCAGGTGCCAATCGGTCACGGTTTTGTGCCAATTCGATCCAGAGATCTGCCAGCGCCTCTGGATTCTCAGGCTTCACTACATCCCCTGCCCGGTGCTGAGCAATAATGTCTGCGGCCTCACCTGCCACCACTGCACTGATGTGGATATTCGAGGTCATCAGCTCATAGGTTTTGGACGGCACCGCCCGGTTAAGCGGCTCCCAGTCCGTCAGATGTACCAGGGCGGTGTCCGCCCAGTCATAATCGGCATCCAATTCATCGGCAGGCTTGCGACCAAGTATCTCAATGTCACATCCACTGGCGTCAGCGTGCTTCACCAGGGCCTGTCGGGTGGCCCCCGCGCCCACCATCCGGAGGTGGACTGTCAGCCCTTTGGCTCCGGCGATCTGTACCGCATCAATGGCATTCTGCAGATGCTGGGCCCTTCCCAGTGTTCCGGCGTACAAAACGTTCAGCGCATCAGCAGGGCCGGAACTTTTATCAGTGGCCTGATAGCTAGTCTCCGGGGGAAAGACATTTCGCACCGTGGTGATATCCGCCGCGGGGCCCGAACCCCACAGTTCTTCTGAAGCACGCAGGTGGTGTTCCAGATTTTCCGAGGTAACCATGATCCCTGAGGACTTCCGCAGAACTCTGTTGACCATGGAACGGATCATGAAGGTACCCAGCTGGAGCGGCCCCTTGCTGAGCACCTTCTCCCGTATAGATACCTGACCGGTGCCCTTATTCCATGCTTTAGCCTGGTCAAGAAGATCTGGCCAGGCATCACGAAGATCAATGACATAGGGCTTCCTGAGCATCCCAGCCACCACGGATGTCACCACAGACGTCGGCAATGCAGGAACAGTTCCAACGACCAGATCAGGTTTCTCACCATCAAAAGCACCTGCACGGGTAAGTGCAGTCACCACGGAGGCACCGGCAACGAAAGCCTGATTACTGGCCCTTCCTGTAATAGAGGTTCCACTTGGAAGGTAGGGGCACCTGATGATGGTTTCACCCGAGGGACCAATCTCAGGGGCGGATCCGGTCAACTTCAGGGATTTAAGCCCTTCAGTCCATTTACCGGTGCGTTGATAATGTGGTGGTGGTGTCACCACCACCACACGATGCCCAGCATCTATAATTACCTTTGATAACCAGCTCCATCGACGCTGATGCACGCCGTTTTCCGGGTGCCAGTGATGAGAAAGTATCAGAATATTCAATGGTCGATGGCCGCCTCTAAGGTTCGCCCTCCGTAAGAGGAGATTTTTCAAGCTCTCAGTCTAAATAAAGAACCTCTGAAAACCGTATCACGCGACTGTCTGAAGACTTTGAAATAGCAGACAGTCAGAGACCCCGCCTCCAGGTCATGCCCACTGAGCACGTGATTCTCTTGCATCACCCACGCCATGAAGGGAAAACTTCCTGTCAGAAGTCTTTTAGCTAGTCCCCCTGTGAAGGGGGATCCGAGAGGCGCCCTCAGGTTTTGAGTGTTTTTTAATGATCCCCCTGCCAGGGAGATCACTGCGAAAAATTGCTGTGCAAAAATGCCCTCCCCTCAGGGAGGGCGCCGCCCTGTTCGAAGGCATCCCTCACACATTAAACACGCCGGCATCAGACACCTCTGCTGTTGCTCACCGGTGCGGAACCCGCGAAACTCGCAGGTGGGAAACACTAAACCCCCTCACCAATCTGGAAATTGATGAGAGGGTGTGAATGGTGGGGCCAGCGGGGCTCGAACCCGCGACCAACGGATTATGAGTCCGTGGCTCTAACCGACTGAGCTATAGCCCCCTACCC
>NZ_CALZFS010000012.1 GCF_945649885.1 uncultured Corynebacterium sp.
GCGGGCCGGTGGAACCGATGTACATGCCGGGGCGCTTGCGGACGGCCTCGAGACCTTCAAGGATGGTGATCGATGAAGCGTCATAATTGTGTTCAGTGTTTGCCACTTTTAACGAACACTCCTCGCTACTTTTCCGATACAGACCTTTTCATATTACACCCTTATCCCCCTACGCAGTAGCAGGCGCAATGCGGGAAACGGCAAAATAAGCCTGTTTTTGAGGGTGTGGCCTAAAAAATTATCCGTAGGTGTCCCGCGGTCCCCTGCCCTTGACATGCAGCGGTCCCTTGCGCCAGCTTGGTGCCTTCGGTCCGAAGATGCGTAACTCAGAAATCGTATTTGGACCCACCTTTTCGGCGATGACCTGCAGAATCTGTCTCTGCATCATGCGGAGATTGGTGGCCCAGGCAGTGGAATCACAGGTGATGAACAGCTTTTTATCCTTGATCATCTCCACACGAGCGTGTTGAGCGATCTTCGGCCCCACCAGTTCCTCCCAGTGGGAAGTGACCCAACCAGCAGCGATATCTTTTCCCCACCCCCGGGATTGGATTTCCTTATTAAGGATGGATCCCAGGGGTTCAGCCGAACGCACATACGGTTTATAACGGCCGTCGAGGCCGGTGGGTCGGCCTTTTTTGTACTTTGCCGAGCCCGAAGCACCACGCGACGCCGAAGTGCGCGGGGTCGAGCGTCGAAAAGCATCTTTAGCGTTGAGGTCAGGCACCCGGCCGTTGCGACGACGTGCCTCATTACGCACCCGCTCAAAAGCCTGGGCGATCGGATCAATCTCATCGCTCATGATTCAGCATCCAGAAGTGAGATTCTGCCAGCATCGGTGTCCTGAACGGTGACCGTGTGACGTGCGATGATGGCGGCCTTCAAATTCTCGGGGAGATCATCATTGACAGCTGCGGTGATGAGCACCTGCTCAGCTTCCTGCGCGATACTGACAAGTTTTTCGCGCCGGCCAGCATCAAGTTCAGAGAAGACATCATCCAGGATGAGCACCGGATCAGTGCCATCAGAACGTAAAAGTTGGAATTCCGCAATGCGCATCGACAGTGCAAAAGACCAGGTCTCACCATGACTGGCAAAGCCCTTGGCCGGCTGCCCACCCAGGTAGAGATCAAGATCATCGCGGTGCGGACCCACCAGACTCAGGCCCCGTTCGATCTCGCGCTGGCGTTTGGCTGCCAGCTCAGTGAGCAGGGTGGCTTCGATGATGCCGGTATCAAACTCCTCGAAGTGGGCAAGACCGTTATCGATGGTCGTTTTGTAGTTCGCTGCTGCCGGGCGGGATTCCGGGGCAATGGTCTGATAAGCCTCATGGATTTGCTCACCCAACTCTTGAACCAGTGCAAACCGGGCAGCCATGACTTCTGCTCCCAGTCGTGCCAGCTGACCATCCCAGGCATCCAGGGTGGTCAAAGCCGCAGCCCCCTCATCATTTCCATACCCACGACGCAGCGCCATGGTGGCAGTTTTCAACAGGGCATTGCGCTGCTTGAGCACCTTGTCATAATCAGCCTTCACCCCGGCCATGCGCGGTTTCCGGGTCGCCAGGATGTCATCGAGATAACGCCTGCGCTCAGCCGGTTCACCCCGCACCAGGGCAAGATCTTCCGGGGCAAACAACACGGTTTTGATCACTCCGAGCAGCTCCCGCGGGGATTTCACGCGGGTGCGATTGATCTGCCCCTGGTTCGCGGCATGGGGTTTGATCAACAAATGAGCTGCCAGCTCACGACGCTGGTTCACCGCGACAGCGGAAATCCTGGCATTTGCCGCATTTGCCCGCACCAGCGGCGCATCCGTGGACACCCGGTGCGAGGACAGATGTGCCAGGTAGCCGATGGCTTCCACGATATTGGTCTTCCCGAAACCATTACGGCCCACGAAAACTGTAATTCCAGGTTCCAGCTCTAGATTGAGTTCAGGCCAGGACCGGTAGTCACGTAATTCCAAGGAACGGATGTACATGGCGGCGACCCTCCCTTTTCATACTCTCAATGTGGGGTTTTGGTATAGCACCGCGCCCCCTTGTGAAAGGGGAAATGGTGTCCCACCACAAGGGGGCGCGATACCTTTTCAGGCACGGTTTTCTCTACAAGAAACCGCTGGTCAAACTGGGGGTTTAATGCTGTTTTAGCCCGGAAGTCGGACTGGCATCAGCAGGTAGGTGAAGTAGGTGTCCGGAGTCTGGAAGATACCGCGTTCATCTGCCTCTGGGAATTCTTCCGGCTCCGGGACCATGATGGCTGGACGGGAAGGTTCGGTGAATCCGAACACTGCACGGGAGGTGGGAAGAACAGAAAGTCCATCCTTCAGGTAGCCCGGGTTGAAGGCGATGCGCAGATCCTTACCGGTGAAAGCACACGGGAGGATTTCCTGGGCATGACCAGCATCGGAACCGCCGGCGGACAGGATGACCTGGCCTTCAGAGAATTCCATGATGATCTGGGCATTTCGGTCAGCAACCAGGGACACACGACGAACAGCATCCAGGAGAGCTGAGATCTCCACCGAGGCAATCGCAGTGTGTTCCTTGGGCAGCAGCGGCTGAATATTCGGGAAGTCCGCATCCAACATGCGGGTGGTGCTTTCGCGGTTATCGGTGTGAATACCAAAAAGTCCTTCACGGCCGACCTGTTCACCGGTACCAACAGCAATCTCGATGGGATCGTTGAGGCTGGTGTCCAAGGTGCGAGCATTTTCCAGGAGGGTCTTCGCGGGAATCAGCAGCTTGGCGTCGATTCCGGTGGAGGTTGGTTCCCATTCGAAGGTACGCAGTGCCAGACGGAAACGGTCCGTGGCGGCAAGGCTGATCTGGTTGCCGTTGATCTCCATGTTGACACCGGTGAGCATGGGCAGAGAATCGTCTCTACCTGCAGCGGAAGCAACTTGGGTGACAGCTTCTGTGAAGAGCTTCGGATCGATGGTTCCGGTGGATTCCGGAAGGGTCGGAAGCGTTGGGTAATCATCCAGTGGGATGGAAGGCAGCTCGAAGCTGGTGGTGCCACAGGAAACCTGGACCTTGGATCCGTCGAGACGGAAGTCAACCGGCTTGTTCGGCAGGGTGCCGATGATTTCCGAGAGCATCTTGCCGGCAACAGCAATACGACCAGGAACAGCAACCTCTGCGGAAACACGGACCCGGGTGGACACCTCGTAGTCGTAACCTGCCAGTTCCAAGCCTTCATCATCAGCTGTGATCAGCATGGCTCGCAACACCGGCTGGGTTGGCTTGGTGGGCAGGTTTCGAGCAACCCAGCCCACGGACGTGACCAGATCCTCCCTGGCCACACGGAATGACACGTTTTGTGGCTCCATGCTGACTTAAAGCTCCTTGAAAAGTTCGTTGACTAAATATCATTCCAACGTTTCCATGGCATGACCAGGGATTATCCCGGAATCAGATGGCTGAATCCGGGTGTTGCTCCGGGAGAAGTGCCAGCAGGGACAAAGTTGTTGTTCCTGTCAGCACCGACGTAGCGGTTGTTGGAATTGCACATCCCTAACGTACCTGTGCCCAGCACAGTTCGGGAATTTGTAATTTCAATCTTTGCCCGTTTGGAGCTGAGCTCCGATCGATGATTTTTGTCATTCACCAACGTTTCTCCCCAACCCCTCTTTCTCTTAGTTAAGTTCTAGTAAGAAGAATGGTAGTAACAGTAGGTCCTGTGCACTCTGTGGATGAAGCATCATCGACCAAGGTAGCTGTGAAAATCTGCCATGTGAAGCAGCTTGTGGATAGCCTGTGGATAACTCAACCAGCCTGTGGATAACTTCCGGGAGGTGGATTCTATCCCCAGAAGGGTGAAATGTATCCCCAGCTTATACACAGTTTTCGGGTAGTTGTGCACAGGCCTGAAATCGACTGGACCCATGTTCCAAAGTGACCGAATTCACCAAATTACAAATCTGTAATTACACAGCTGTGCATAGGGTTGTGGATAGTTTTTCAGCTTTTCACTCTCTTTACCGAGGCTGTTTTCTTGTCATTTCACCCTTTTGGCCATCTTGGGGATCTCGCACTCCTCTGACCTGCTGCTTCAGTGGCCAGAGCTGCAGGAAAACGCCATCAAATGACAAAAATCCGGTCTTCTCACTAACTGCAGCACCACTTCCACACCTCGTGGAACTCCCCTGAAACTGTGGAAACACAAAAATGGCCCACCTTTTTAAAGGTGAGCCATCTTTTGTCATTCTCAGTGTGCCGTTCTGGGATCCGTCCCCCTGAAAAGCACTGGAAATGTAGTTCTAGTTTCGACCCCTGGACTTGATCAGCTGGGTCAGCTGCTGGATTTCATCGTAGGTATCGCGCTTTTCGGTCATTTCCTGCCGGATCTTCCTGTCGGCATACATCACAGTAGTGTGGTCCTTACCGCCAAAGACATCACCGATCTTGGGCAGTGACATATCGGTCAGCTCACGGCACAGGTACATCGCCAGCTGGCGGGCATGAGCCACTGCACGGGTTTTACCTGCTCCACGCAGGGTGTCCACGGAGATCTCGAAGTATTCCGCAGCCACTTCCATGATCACAGGTGCTGTGATCTCCATGTCCTCAGGCTCTGGGAGGATGTCGCGCAGTGCGACGATCGCCATTTCCTTATCGATCGGCTGATTGATCAACGAGGAGTATGCGGAAACACGGATCAGGGCGCCTTCCAGTTCACGGATGGATGATTCAAACCTGCTGGCAATAAGTTCCAGGACTTCACGGTCCACCTGCGTGCCGTCTGCCTGGGCTTTCTTCATCAAAATGGCGATCCGGGTTTCCAGATCAGGTGGCTGGATATCGGTGATCAGACCGCCCTCAAAACGGGTCCGCAGACGATCTTCCAACGTGGTCAGCTGACGTGGCGGACGGTCAGAGGACAGGATGATCTGCTTTTCCGCCTGGTGGAGTGCATTGAAGGTATGGAAGAACTCCTCCTGGGTTCCTTCCTTACCTGCCAGGAACTGGATGTCATCCACCATGAGGATGTCCAGGTTGCGGTACCTGCGCTTGAAGGACTCCTGGCGGTCGTCTCGCACGGAGTTGATGTAGTCGTTGGTGAATTCCTCACTCGAGACATACTTGATCCGCAGGCCAGGCTGTAGCTCCTGCGCATAATTTCCCACTGCATGCAGCAGGTGTGTTTTGCCCAGGCCGGAGCCACCAGAGATAAACAGTGGGTTGAAGGCCTTGGCAGGGCTTTCGGCCACCGCCACCGCAGCCGCGTTGGCGAAACGGTTGAAGGGCCCGATCACAAAACTCTCGAAGGTGTACTTCGGGTTGAGTGATACTTCCCTATTGGGGTTGTGAGCAGGAGTTTCACGCGGAATGCGCTGTGGATGTGCCGGCTGCTGGGGTGGTTCCACCGGGGCCGGGTTGGGATCAAACCCCTGATCAAAGGCTGGTTCACTGTGCGTTGATTGCCAACCACTTGGGCTCTGCTGGGACTGCTGCTGGGTGTTCTCCCCCACGATGAATTGCCCGGGGGCACTGTTTCTGGACTGCTGTGCTGGCATCTGGGGCTGAACCTGCTGCTGAGCAGGATGCTGTCCCGGGTGATGCCCGGAGTTCTGTCCTGCATGCTGGCCGAGCTGTTGGCCTTGATGTTGCCCAAACTGCTGGCCAGCACCCTGAGCACCACGCTGCCCGGAACCTTGAGCCTGGTTCTGCCCCTGATGCTGTCCACCATGTGGGTAGTTGATCTCCTGCTGCTTTGGCGCAGGTGGCGCGTGGGGATCCTCGGGTTCTTTTGACGGCTCAACGCTGACTGCAAGGCTGAATGACCTGCCCATACGCATGGACAGCACCTTGGTCAGAGATTCACCCAGGTCATGTTCAATGGCATTTTTGGCCAGGGCATGCGGAGTGGAGAGCACTGCGTACCCATCAACCAGGGCGATTGGTTTGGCCAGGTTGAGGTAGGCACGTTGGGTTGGGGTCAGTGCTGGTATACCACTGTCGGGTTGCTGGCTCAAACTATTGAGGTCTTCGACGACCTGACGCCAGGTTTCGAGCAAGGAAGATGAGTTCTGGCTCACTATTTTGAGGATCTCCTTTTGTCGAAACGACTAATTTTTATGTCTTTTCGCGGGGTGCGAAAAGGTTAATTTCATATGTGGACGAGATGGCGGGGAAATGACAATTATTCAAATGTTGTCCACTGTGCACTTCTTGGTATTTCTACAGCTTGTTCCACACCTTGAAATGGCTTCTAACCATTGTCTCCACAATGTTGTCCACAGCTGTGGACAACTTTCCCAAAAATCACTTATCCACAGGATAGCGCACAACCTGTGGAAATAATGCATCGCCTAGAAAAGGTTTCTACCTGCACTTTCGCCTCCCGGAAGCTGGCTTGGTGTTCAAGATTTGAAAGTTATCCACAGGTGGAAGCTTTCACAGGGTGTTGAATCTCTGTGTTGAATTCATTGTTACCCGCAGGTCAATCCCTGTGTCCAACCCCTGTGGATTGTTTTTCCCGGCTGGTTTCCGGACTTGGGCAGGAAGTGCCCTGGGAAAGGCGTTTGGGCGGGCAATACACCCTCCCACCAGTGGTTAATGCCACCTTTGTAATTATGGGGGCCCCCGTGATTTGCGTGGAGTATCGATTTGTTTTTAGAGGTCGACTTTGCCTAAGCTGGTCTAGTCTGTCGCATCGTATGATCTCGGTTATTGATCCTGATCTCCAAGACATAACGAATGTGCTTTTGAGAGCTGCACTTTCAGATGAAGTGCGGCGAGTGGTTCCACACCAGGAGCCACACCTCAATTCGAATCATCCAAACTGTTGGGTGATCGTTCCCCGGAATAATCGGGCTGTTGCGAATCCGCTGTTACGGCTGTGCTCGCAAGGGATGTCCGTCGTACCGGTGTGTCCGGTGACCCGACAACAAAAATATTAGGAGTGTTTAACGTGACTAAGGGCAAGCGGACGTTCCAGCCGAACAACCGTCGTCGTGCACGTGTTCACGGCTTCCGTCTTCGTATGCGTACCCGCGCCGGCCGTGCAATTGTTGCGGCTCGTCGTCGCAAGGGTCGCGCGAAGCTGACCGCGTAGTAGCGTCACCAAATTTAGGTGTCACAACGTTGCTTCCCCCGCAGAATAAACTGAATTCATCTGTGCAATTTCGCACCACGATGAAGAAAGGCCGACGCTCGGGAAGCAAAACTGTAGTTGTACATCTGTGGGATAGTGCCGAATCGTTGGATGGCACCGGGAAACAAGGCGTAGTTGCCTCTTCCGGTGGTCCACGGTTCGGCCTTATCGTTTCCAAGGCCGTCGGGAATGCTGTGATTCGTCACCGCACCTCCCGACGGCTTCGTCATGTGTGCGCCACCATTGCAGCAGATTCTCCGGAGCTCCTCTCCCCCACTCACCATGTGGTGATCCGGGCATTGCCGGGATCGGGTGAGGCGTCATCGCAGGATCTGGAACGTGATATCCGCCATGGACTGAAGAAGGCTGGTCGTGTACGAACCGATAAGTGATGATCCCCAGGTCATCCCTCCACCGAAAGGGCCTGCAGCGAAGGTGCTGGCAGGTGCGGTTCGTTTCTACCAAAAGTATTTGTCTGGCCTTAAGATGGCATCGACATGTCGCTTTGATCCTGTCTGCAGCACCTATGCGCTGAAGGCGGTATCGGTTCATGGGGCTGCAAAGGGAACTGTTCTGGCCTCTGCCAGGTTGTCCAAGTGTGGGCCCTGGCATCCCGGTGGTTATGATCCGGTTCCCCACCCGGGTTTCTGGTCCACTGAGACAGTCAAGTAGTTATTTTCGGCTTAAGCATATGACGTGAAAGTGCCCTAAAAAGTACATACGTCTTATTAACAATCGAGGAGTTTCGACTCACAGTGCTCAACTTCATTTATTGGCCGATCTCGGCCATCCTGTGGTTCTGGCACCAGGTGTTCAGTTTCGTACTGAGCCCTGATTCCGGAATCACGTGGGCCCTGTCGATCATGTTCCTGACCTTCACTATTCGTACTGTTTTGGTCAAGCCCATGGTCAACACCATGCGTTCACAGCGCAAGATGCAGGACATGGCTCCGCGGATGCAGGAAATTCGCGCCAAGTATAAAAACGACCAGCAGAAGATGATGGAGGAATCTCGCAAGCTCCAGAAGGAGGTAGGAGTTAATCCCATCGCGGGTTGTCTCCCGATGCTGGTTCAGATTCCGGTGTTCATCGGTCTGTTCCACGTATTGCGTTCCTTCAACCGCACCGGTGATGGTGTCGGCCAGCTGGGAATGAGCATCGAGGAAAACCGCAACACTCCGAACTACATCTTCGATGTGGAGCATGTGCAGTCCTTCCTGGCTGCAGATCTCTTCGGAGCTCCGCTGTCTGCCTTCATCACCATGCCTGAGGAGGCTTTCGCAGCGTTTGCCGCTGATGTCTCCCGTCTGAACATCGCGCTGGTTGCAGCACCGATGATTCTCATCATCGTTGTGGCCACCCACATGAACGCCCGTCTGTCGGTTAACCGTCAGGAAGAGCGTAAGCGTAGTGGTAAGCAGGCTGCACCTGGTAATGACCAGATGGCCATGCAGATGCAGATGATGAACAAGATGATGCTCTGGTTCATGCCGGCCACCATTTTGTTCACCGGTTTCATCTGGACCATCGGTCTGCTCATCTACATGATGTCCAACAACGTGTGGACCTTCTTCCAGCAGCGTTATATCTTCGCGAAGATGGATGCTGAGGAAGCTGCCGAGGAGGAAGTGAAGAAGGCTGCAAAGCGTTCCACTGCTCCAAAGCCCGGTGCCAAGCCGGTCAATCAGAAGAAGCGTAAGAAATAAGCTCCTTCCATATAATGACAACAGCCACCGCCCAATCATGGGTTGGTGGCTGTTGTCGTTATAGTTGTCAGTGATACATCTGCCATGACCATCCACACAGTCCATATCAAGGAGTTTTTCCAGTGACCACGCCACCAGCAGCCGCTGAACTTTTCGGGGACAACCTCGACAAAGCCATTGCCTATCATGAGTCCCTGGCCACCGATGGGTCCATCCGTGGATTCATCGGACCCCGTGAGATCCCCCGTCTGTGGGATCGTCACATCCTCAACTGTGCTGTCATCGGTGAGGCGATGGACAAGGATATTTCCGTGGCGGATATCGGATCGGGTGCGGGCCTGCCGGGTATCCCGCTGGCACTTGCCCGTCCTGACCTGAAGATCACCCTCATCGAACCGCTGCTGAAGCGTTCGGTGTACCTGGGTGAGGTTGTTGAGCTGCTAGGCCTGGACAATGTCACGGTCATCCGGGGACGCGCTGAAGAGAAGGCTGTGCGCAAGCAGGTCGGCCATGTGGATGTGGTCACCTCCCGTGCGGTGGCCCCACTGGGGCGCCTGGCCGGTTGGTCCCTTCCGTTGGCCAAGATCGGTGGCAGGATGATTGCCATGAAGGGCTCCAGCGTCACGGAGGAGATCGAACGCGACGATAAGGACATCCGCCGCGCAGGTGGCGGAAACATCAAGGTGTACACCGTCGGGGAGAAGCTTCTCGACGAACCGACCACCTTGATTTCGATCAGTCGGGAACGATAAGCAAGGGGTTTTCTGACCCCATCCACAGTTAGGCCAGCTGTGGTGGAACGAACATGGCCTGACGCACTAATGTGGATGTGATGCCACGGAGAGATAAAGGGATGGTAGACGTCGATGGATGACAATACTTTTTGGGAAGATACACCTATTGCCCAGGCTGCACGCCGAGCTGCGCAGGTGATGACCCCCAATTCCCTTAGCCTGCCCAAGCCACCGCAACCCAGGCTGATCACCATTGCCAACCAGAAGGGCGGCGTGGGTAAAACCACCAGTACCGTCAACCTGGCGGCCTCTCTGTCCATTCATGGGCTCAAGGTGCTGGTGGTGGACCTGGATCCGCAGGGTAATGCCTCCACCGCACTGGGTGTGGAGCACCGTTCCGGAACACTGTCGTCCTATGAGCTGCTCATCGGCGAGTGCACCGCGGATGAGGCCATGCAGCCCACCACGGCCAATGAGAACCTTTTCTGTATCCCCGCCACCCTGGATCTTGCCGGGGCGGAGATTGAGCTGGTCAGCCTGGTGCGTCGGGAATACCGCCTGGCGGATGCGCTGGGGCTTGATTTTATCAAGTCACATGATTTTGATTATGTCCTCATTGATTGCCCACCATCCCTGGGTCTGCTCACCATCAATGCGATGACCGCTGTCACCGAGGTGCTCATTCCGATCCAGTGTGAGTACTACGCACTTGAGGGCGTCGGTCAGCTGCTGAACAACATCACCATGTTGCGCCAGCACCTCAACCGTGAACTGCACATCTCAGCGATTCTGCTGACCATGTACGATGCCCGCACCAACCTGGCTGAGCAGGTGGCCACTGAGGTCCTGGATCACTTTGGTGATGTGGTGCTGCGCAATAAGATCCCGCGTTCGGTCAAGGTGTCCGAGGCACCCGGCTATGGGCAGACCGTGATCAATTATGATCCCGGTTCCCGCGGGGCGATGGCCTATCTTGATGCGGCCAAGGAGCTGGCCAACCGTGGGGATTTCCTTCCTTCGGAAGATTCTGGTCCTGTGGGCGTAAAACCTGCCGATAAGCAGTAAACTTCTTTAGATACTTAACTTTGTGTTGTGCTGTATGAAAGGTGCGTCTTAAACGATGTCCCAGAACAAGGGTTCCGACAAGTCCCAGACGGAGAAGCGTAAGGGCGGTCTGGGGCGCGGTCTGGCCGCACTTATCCCATCCGGCCCGAACACCGATTCACCGGGGCTTGGAGGTGGCGCGGCCGACATCATCCTCGGTGGTGTCGCCGGCGAGCGTTCCCGTCGCCGTCCAGAGTCCTCCCCTGGCACCACACCTGGTTCCTACGCAGGTTTGGGAGCACCCTTCACCGGCATGAGCAGGCCTGCTGCCCCAACGTCGAAGAAGCCTGCCCCTGGGGCAGACACCCCGAAGCCGGGCCCAACCCCAACTCCCTCCCCGGCCCAGCCAGCTGCACAGGAGACGGAGGTGGCGTCGGCAAGCAACTTTGGTGCCTCCTACCAGGAAGTCCCGATCCACCAGATCGTTCCTAATCCGCAGCAGCCGCGGTCAGTTTTTGATACCGAGGCTCTCGATGAGCTGGTGCATTCCATCCGTGAGTTCGGCCTCATGCAGCCGATCGTGGTGCGTCGTTCCGGTGATGGTTTTGAACTCATCATGGGTGAGCGCCGTTGGCGTGCCTCCAAGCGTGCCGGCCTGGAATTCATCCCCGCGATTGTGCGTGAGACCGATGATTCCGAGATGCTGCGCGATGCCCTCCTGGAAAACATCCACAGGGTACAGCTCAACCCACTGGAAGAAGCGGCCGCCTACCAGCAGCTGCTGGAGGAATTCGGTGTCACCCAGGCGCAGCTGGCGGATAAGCTGGGCCGTTCCCGTCCGGTGATCACCAACATGATCCGTCTGCTCAACCTGCCGTTGAATGTGCAGTCCAAGGTGGCAGCTGGTGTGCTGTCCGCTGGTCATGCCCGCGCGATCCTCGGTCTGCGTGCCGGTGAGGATGCTCAGGACGCTCTGGCCACCCGCATCATCGCAGAAGGCCTGTCGGTCCGTGCTACGGAAGAGGTGGTGCTGCTGCAGAACCGTGGTGAGGATGCTGAGAAGAAGCCCCCACGTGAGAAGGAACCGACCCCTGAGGTGTTCACCCGTGCGGCGGAATCCCTGGCAGACAACCTCGACACCAAGGTGTCGGTGATGATGGGCAAGCGCAAGGGGCGCCTGGTGGTGGAATTCGGCGACAAGGATGATTTTGAACGCATCCTGGGCCTGATCCAGGGCCAACAGGATCACTGACCCACGAGGACACACCGGCATGCAGGCCTCATTGTTCCCCATCACCCACGACAACCTGTTCCTGCTTCACCCGCAGGCCAGGAAGTCGGTGTTCTGGGAGCTTGAAGCCGAAGCTGCCGCACGCGTGGAGGAATCCGGTTTCCCCGACTTTGAGAAGGAAGCCTGGCTCTCCACCACCCTGTTTGAGCAGCAGACCTGCGGGTATTCCATCGGTTACCTCAATGAGGCACCCACACCGTCCACACCGGCGATCGCCAGCGTGATCTACTGCCCACGCACCTCCGCCCCGGGCGCTGCCGTCCTGCCCACCGCACCGGTGTCACAGGACGCCTCGGTAATCACCAGCCTGTTCATCGACGAGGTTTTCCGGGGCATGGGGATGGAAGCGGTGCTTCTCGACGCCGCCCTCGTCGACCTCATCAAACTCGAGGTCCCCGCCGTGGAAGCCTTTGGCTTACGCGACTCCAAGATCACCGGTTCCGTGGAATTGGACCCCATGGTGCGTGGCCTGGTGGCACAGAGGAACAAGATCGGCCTGATGGAAGTCGCCGTTCTGGAATCTGCTGGCTTTGAAATTGTGGCCGACCATCCGGTCCTGCCCCGCCTGCGCATGGAGATGCCACCCCAGGATCCCCTGATGACCGCCATGGAGGCTCAACTACTCCTGGCCAGTGTCGAGGCACATTAGAAGCCCTGTGGGGCTTCTCATGGCGTTCTGACCCGTTAATCGTGGTCGCAGGCTCCCGCGCTAAGGCTGGGGATATCCAAGGATAAGCTTTATCCTTTACCGTCTGGAGGGAAACAGAACAGAGGTGCACAGATCATCTTCCTGATCTGCACACCCCTGTTGTGTGGTTCTGGGTGTGAGAACCTATTCAGCTTCAGACTTCAGCAACTCACTGAACTTGAAGGTACCGGTCTTGGGCTGTTCGGCTTCATCCAGGAGGTAGAGACGCTTGACGGCCACCACGATGGCTTCCGCGATGCGGTCCCGCATCGTTGGATCGGTCAGCACAGCCAGGTCACCCGGGTTGGTGAGGTAACCGGTGACGATCTCCACGGTGGGCATCCGGGTCAGACGCAGCATCTCCCAGGTACGTGCGTGGCTGCCGCAGTTGTTCAGCGGGGTGCGTGCCACGATCTCCTTCTGAATATAGGAGGACAGGGTTTCCCCGGCCAGGGAGCTGGTGGCGGATTCAGAACCGAAGTAGAAGGTGGCAACACCGTTGCCCTTCTCATTCGGGTAGGAATCGCACTGCAGACTCAGGGTGAGGTCAGCACCGAAGGCGTTGGCGATGGAAGCACGATCAGACACGGATGGGTCATCCATGTGTGGGCGGGACAGGATCGTCTCCATACCCGCGGCGATCATGCGGCCTTCCAAACGGGTGGCCAGATCCCAGAGGATCTCCTCTTCGGTGATGTCACCGAAGGGGCCCTTGACGGTGCGTCCCTTGTTGGCGCCACCCAGTGCCGGGTCGATGACCACACGTTTTCCAGTGAGGCGCGGGCCCGCGCTGCGGACACGTTCACGTTCGTGGATGGCCTGGGCGGAACCACCCTTGATACGCAGACCCAACCTGGACAGGGCGCGGATGGTATCCGGACCACAGATGCCATCATCCTGGAGACCATAGTTGAGCTGGTAGTTCTTCACCGCGGCATGCGTGTTCTCACCGAAGTGGCCGTCGATGCGTTCGGTGTAGAAGCCCAGTTCCTGCAGGTGTGTCTGAACCTCCACGACATCATCGCCGACAAGCTGGTTGCCTGGCTGGAAGACCAGGACGCGGGCACCGAGTGTGTAGGACGCCTCGCGGAGAACACGCAGGGTGAGCTGATCGATGATGCCGGAGGGGATGATTCCACGATCCTGCTGGAACGCCTTGAGGCTTGAGCTCAGTTCCTCATCGAAGTAGGTTTCTTCCTCATGGAACTTCTGGGATTCTGTCAAAGCTGACATCTCCCGGTTATAGCCTGCAATCACACCAAGGCGTGCGAGTGTATTGCGCACCTCGGCGACACGGGGGCTGCGATCGCCAACCCTCAAGACGTCTGACACCCTGCTCCCTTCCCTGTTCAAAACAAAAACCCCTTGTGTACTGGGATTATCATGTATCTGATTTTTTGAATGTTTTTCAAAATGGATGTGGATAGATTAGCAGCTATAGGTGCTCTTCCAGCTTTGCCACGATGTCCGCCTTCGGACGGAGTCCCACAAATTCATCAACCTTTTGCCCATTTTTGAAGATCAGGACGGCAGGGATGGACATGATCTGGAACATAGCACCCAAGGTACGTTCTGCATCAACATCCACGCTGGCAACGACAGCCTTGTCGCCGTACTCTCCGGCGATCTCCTCGATGATGGGGCTCAGCTTCTTACATGGGCCACACCACTCTGCCCAGAAATCGACGATGACAGGTTTATCAGAGTCGATGACCGTGGACTTGAAGGTCTGCTCGGTGACTGCAACTACATTGCTCATGGTTGTTCCTTAAAGGTTCTCTCATCGGCGGTGACTGTGGAGATGAGGGGAACTGGATGTACAGCTCCCCCACGATGTTTCAGTTACCGGAAGATCATATGGACAAAGGGGTGCTGCCACATACAACCGGTGGTGGGCGCATGGAGAAAACATGCTTTCCACAAGGCTAATGACCGGATTGATTTATGGTAGACAACACGGGCAACGAAATGGCCACAAGACGGCCACATTTTGCCCGGCAGCTAAATGGGCAGGTGGAAGTACTACTTTAGCCGAGATCAGCGAGGTAGTTCTCGGCGTCGATGGCCGCACGACAACCGGAACCGGCTGCGGTGATGGCCTGCTGGTAGTGGCTGTCCACCAGATCGCCCGCGGCGAAGACACCGGCGACATTGGTGCGGGTGGAGGGGTGCTCGACCAGAACGTAGTTGGATTCATCCAGTGCCACCTGGCCCTGGAGCATCTCGGAACGTGGATCATGGCCGATGGCCACGAACATGGCGCTGACTTCAAGGTCGGAGACGTCACCGGTGATGGTGTCCTTGAGCTTCAGCCCGCTGACCTTGCCCCCGGCGTCGACAACCTGCTCCACGGTCTTGTTGGTGACAAAGTGGATCTTGTCGTTTTTCTGTGCACGCTCAAGCATGATGGCGCTGGCACGGAATTCTTCACGACGGTGCACGATGGTGACTGAACGGGCGAACTTGGTCAGGAAGGTGGCTTCCTCCATAGCGGAGTCTCCACCACCGATGACGGCGATGTCCTGATCACGGAAGAAGAAACCATCGCAGGTGGCACAGGAGGAAACGCCACGGCCGAGCAGCTCCTGCTCACCGGGGATGCCGAGGTAACGGGGTGCGGAACCGGTAGCCAGGATGACGGCGCGGGCCTGGTACTCGTCCTCGCCCACCCAGATCTTCTTGATGTCACCGGTGAGGTCCACACGGTCCACCAGTTCCATGTGCATCTGGGTGCCGAAACGCTCAGCCTGGCCGCGCATGTTTTCCATGAGCTCAGGGCCGAGGATGCCCTGTTCAAAACCGGGGAAGTTCTCCACGTCGGTGGTGGTCATGAGGGAGCCGCCGTACTCATAGCCTTCGAACATGATCGGGCTGAGGTCTGCACGCGCGGCATAGACAGCTGCGGTGTAGCCGGCTGGGCCGGAACCGATGATGGCAACATCGTGGATCTGGGACTGTTCTTCAGACATTGACTTCCTGTTTCCTCTAAGAGCGTTATGTGCCCCGGCAGTTGACCTGCCAGGTGTGTGGTGGTCCTGCCATCACACGTCACCTTAGGATTCTAGGTGGCTTGGCCGTGCCACCCTATTTGGTGACTCCATCTGATTCAACGGACCGGGCCCTGTCAAAGGTTCCGGGATGTTCCAATCTCACAGGTGGAGAGGGGTGTTCACTACTTCACATCAACGCTGAATAAGGTGCGGGAATTCCCCTCCACCGTCCTGTCCTCTGGTAGGAGAGATGGTTGTTTAGCCGGGATTCACTGATGTGATGTGGGGTTAGCGGCGTGGGAATAAGAAAAATGCCCTTCTGAACTGGGAGAGTCAAGCTTGTCTAGAGTCTGATTCCCCTGCCCGGAAAGGCGTCTCGCAGGTGCAGGTATCTCACACGTCACAATCCCTGCCCGTGTTATTCGATGACCTCAACCTCGTGTCGACCGCCGGTCTGCTCCCCGGTCATGCGCCTGACCGACGCCGCAGGCATGGTTGCCGGTGCCGAATCCATCGACGACATGAACCAGATACGCCACGGCGGCATGGGCACATTGTTCGACCGGATCTACGCACCCTCAACCCTGGGTTCCTTCCTCTGGTCGTTCACCTTCGGCCACATCCGCCAACTCGGCACCGTCGCCTCCCGGTCCCTCACCGGCCTGGCTACCCACGCCCCGGCCCTGATACCCGCCCCGGCTGCCGCCAGCAGCAGGGAACATGACGGGTATGTCTTCGTCGATGTCGACGACACCATCATCGAAGTCCACGGCCCCCAGAAGCAAGGCGTAGGCTTCGGTTGCTCCGGCATCCGGGGACTCAACGCCCTGCTGGCGACTGTCCCCCCGAAGAATTCCGCCCCGGTGGTCGTCGCCCAACAACTCCAGGCACGCCTGCTATGGCAAGCACCTCATCACCGAAAGACGATCGGTGCATTGGGTTTAATCTCCCTCCCCGGTTTTTATTCTGTTCCGGCGAAGAAGTCGGCCTGCAGGAGGGTGCGCAGCTGTGCCTTGGCGCGTGCCCGGCGCGATTTGATGGTGCCGGGTTTGACTCCCTCGTAGTGGGCGACGTCGTCGATGCAGTATCCGCCGAGGTCGACCAGGAGGAGGGCGTTTCTCTGGTCGGTGTGGAGTTGGTCCATGGCCTGGCGGATGGTGAGTGCGACATCGAGGTAGCTGAGTGGGTCTACGGCTAGGCGTGGGTCTTCGGCGGGTGTGGTGTGGGTGTCGTCGAGGATGGCCAGTTCTCTGCGGGAGCGGTGTCTGGCCCAGTCGAAGCCGCTGTTGAGGACGAGTTTGTGGAGCCAGGTGGAGAGTGCTGCTTCGGCACGGTAGAGGTGCATGTTTCTGCTGGCTTTGAGCAGTGCGTCTTGGAGGATGTCGTGGACGTCGTCTTCGTTGCGGCCGTATTTTCGGGCTGCCCATTTCATGTGTCTTTCGTGGCGGGTGACGATGGTGGTGAAGGCGGTGTGGTCGCCGGCGACGTAGGTGGCCACCAGTTGGGCGTCGCTAGGTTCTGTTTCTGGGTCTGGCTGTGTGGGGCGCCTGATGGTTTTTCTCATGGCTCCCCCACTGGTGGTGATTTGTTGTTCTGGCAGCACGGACATGCTTTTCCCCCTGGCTCCTGGTGGCACACTCCCCGGTGTTCCGTTTTCTTCAGCAGTAGCGATTAGTATCTGTGCTACCGGTGATGATGTGCCGGGTCGGGGCGACCACTGGAGTTGGTGGTATCGGGTGGAGGGGTGCCACCTTAAAGGTTGCGATATCACCAATGTGGAGGGGGTTAAGGTTTGTTTTGGCCGGGCTTGCTTGCTTGATGCCGGAGGATGCCATTCCTGTGATTCAGTGTGCTCACAGGAGGTTCTCAGGGCCGGGAAGGTGGTCTGCCCATATGTTATTGCACCCAAAAGGGTGAGATGGGGACTGCGGGCCGCCCTGGCACAGATGCCGGGGCGGCCCGCAGTCCCTCACTGCTCTGGTAATTAGTGGGTGATCAGGTGCAGGGGATTTACCAGCCCGCCATCTCCACCTCGGCGATCTGCATGGTGGGATCATCCTCATCGGAGTCGGAGGAGGTCACGTTCTCCACCCAGATGACCACGGACTGGGCGTCATCCGGGGCATTAGCTGGTTTCTCAATGCTGTGGGCGATGCTGCGTGCGGAGAACTCCACCTCGCCCAGTTCAATGCCTTCGGACAGTGAAGTGGGATCGGTGGAATCAAAGACGAAGAGCTTCACCGTGGAGGTGACCTTGGAGTCCGCACCGGAACCCGGGGTGATCACCACATGTGCCAGCTGTGCCGGGTCTTCCAGTGTGACCAGCAGCCCCGTGGAACCAGTGGAGGTCCATGCGGTGGAGGAATCATCATCAATGACCTCATCCAGCTGATCACCAACCCCCTTGTTCCACTCATGGGCGGCGGCGAGGTCGAGGTACAGCGGTGGGCCCACCGGTTCGGTGGCCTCGGTGCTGGTGGTCACCGTGGCGTCGGTGGAGCCCAGTGGGGATTCCTCATTGTCGCCGCTGAGGAAGCTGGTGAGGAAGGCGGTTCCGGCTGCCACCATGGACACCAGGAGGAAGACGATGATGGCGATGCCAGCCATCATCTTCAGGGAGTATCCGGATGCACCGAAGCCGGACTGTTTGTCCGGGCGTGGGGTGCGTTCCTTCGCCACGTGGATCTGTACCGGTTCCTCGTCCTCGGTGTGGAGGCCACAGGAGCGCAGGGCATCAGCTAGGGCATGGAGTGCTGCGGGGTCTTCTGCGTTGACCGTGTGGGTCTGTTCGCGCAGGGCCGTGACATCGGTGGGTGCGGTGGTGGTGTCGATAAGCATCTCGAGTGCTGCTGCAATGGAAGCCGTATCGCGTTCCCGGGTGGATTCCGGCAGGACCACGGGGAAGGCCAGGACGGCATTGCCCTCCGCGTTGATGCGGATGCGGGACTTATTGTCCAGGCCGAGTGGAACACCGGCTGTGTGGGCAGCGGCCATGGCGTCGGTCAGGTTGGCCATGGCGTAGGCGGCGGCACGGGGATCAGCGCCCTCGGCAGCCACCTTGGTCAGTGAGTTGCCGGGGATCCAGTCCGCCACGATCAGACAGCCGTTGCGATAGGCGTGGGTCTGGATGTTCGGTGCGATCGCGGAGCTGTCCAGTGCGGCCAGTTTCTTGGTGCGTCGCTGGACTTCATAGGCCACACCGGCGGCCGCAGCCGGGGTCAGTGGCGCATAGGGGGCGTTGCCGGAGGTGTCCACGAAGATCAGTGCCACTTCCCTGCCGGTGGTGCTTTCGCGTGCCTGCCAGAAGCGGGCACCCGGCACACCACCGTGATCGGCCAGGAGGCGGAAACGACCATCGGAGACCGGCGCACCCGGCACCAGGCGGGGGCCGCGCACGATACCGGCGGACATCGGTGGTGGGATCGGTGTGGAGGAGAACTCGTTGGAGACGATGATCTGGCTGGACAGCTCCTGATCAGACACCTCACCGACATCCAGGGAGAGTTCCTCATCCGGGCGGATGAAGCGGTTGAGGCCGGGGATGCGTGCCAGTGCCTTACCCAGGTTCTGCACCTCGGGCAGGCGGGAACGTGACAGCACCAGACCGGTGACAATCAGGAAGATGACACCGATGACACCCAGGTACAACAGGTAACCAAAGGAACCCAAGGTGCCGAAGAGGAAGTCACCCATGACCGCCTGCATGCCCAGGCCGAGCAGCCAGGACACACCGGCACCGACTGCCGCTGAGCCCAGAGCCCACAGGGAGGTCTTGGCCAGGGAGCGCATGCCCAACAGACCGAGTTTACGGCGCAGCAGGTAGGCACCGATCACAGCACCGGCGACGAAACCGAAGCCGTTGGCGGCACCGAGCAGCACCACCACGCGTTCCGGGGAGTTGGACAGCAGGGGTGCCACCAGCGACAGCACGATCTTGGTGGCGGTGATGCCGGCGATGATGAAGGTGGGTGTCCAGACCTCTTCACGGGCATAGAACACACGCAGATGCAGCAGCACCAGCGCATAAGGGATCAGTGTGAATGCGGAGAAGCTCAAGGTCCAGCCGAGGATGTTGGCGGAGGCTGCATCGAAGGCACCCCACTGGAACAGGGCATTGGCGATGGGCACACCGAAGGCGGTGAAGAACACCACGATCGGGATCAGGGCAATGAAGGTCAGCTTGGAGCCCAGGCCCAGGTCGGCTACCACGGCCTTGTCATCACCATCAGCGGCATTGCGCGACAGGCGCGGCATGATGGCGGTCAGCAGTGTCACACCGATGATGCCATAGGGCACCTGCAACAGCAGCCAGTGCTGCTGATAGATAAACGGTGCTGCCGCATCAGCCAAGGACGCAATGCGGGTGGTGACCACATAACCCAGCTGGGAGATCGCCACGTAGACGATGATGGCCAGGGCCATCCCACCGAACTGCTTGAGGCGGTCATCAAGACCCCACAGCGGGCGCATGTCCACACCGGCCCGGCGCAGGAACGGCACCATGATCAGGGTCTGCACCACCACACCAAGCGTGGTGCCCACACCTAAGAACACGATCTGTGGATCAAAGAGGGACACCGTCGCGCCGGCGTCCAGGCTCCACGGCATGGCGATATAGGTGCCCAGCACCACCAGGGTGATGATGTTGTTGACCACCGGGGCCCAGGCACCGGGTTTGAAGATCTCCCGGGTGTTGAGCACCGCCATGAACAGCGCGAACAGCCCATAGAAGAAAATCTGTGGCAGCAGCCAGTAGGCAAAGGCCGTGGACATGCCCACGTTCACTTCACCATCGGAGTCCAGCATCATCCGGGTCAGTAGTGGTGCACCCACCACCGACAGGATGGTGACACCACCCAGCAGGGTGACCGACAGGGTCAGTAGCCGTCGGAAGAATCCTGATCCCCTGTCCGCGTCTTCTTTCTCCGCGCGGATGAGCACGGGCACCACCAGTGAGGTCAGTACCGCACCGAGCACGATCTCCGTGATTAGGTTGGGCAGTGTGTTGGCGGTGTTGAACGCTGAGGCGATTGCCGGTGACAGTGCCGCACCGATCATCACGGTGCGCAGGAAACCGGTGATGCGGCTCAGCAGGGTGGCCACCGCCATGGACCCGGTGGAACGCACCACATCGGAGTCGGAGGTTTCCTCCCGTGCTTCTGGGGTGGCGCCGTTGCCGGTTGAGTCCTGGGGACCGTGCTTATCGACGACCCCCCGGGCGCTGCCCTCATCAGCCTGCAAGGTGGTGACCCCACCGGCAGTGGAACCGGGGTGGGAACCAGAGTCCACAGCAGACCCTGACGTCTTGGTGGCTGCCTTCAGCTTGTTGGCTGCCCCGGATGCCCGGGCCTCCTGTGCCGAGGTGGCGGTCGCCTCCCCGGTGACAGCCTCCGGTGTGGTTTTAGCTGGTGCTACCTTCAGCGGTGTGGAAACACCACTGTCAGCACCGTCAGCAGTGCGGGAGACAGCGCTTGCCGAACTCCCTGCTGATACCTCTGCTGCAGCATTAGACGCGGCAGAGCTTGCGGCAGTGGGCGCGCTTTTCAGGCTGGAGCGATCCTCACCGGCAGATGAGGACTGCTGTGACACTGACTTCTTGCGGGTCTCCGGAACAGGAGACGGAGGGGTTGGGGCAACAATCCGGGACCGCTGTCCCTGAGGTTGCTCCGGGGTTTTCGGAGTGGAACTCACTGGTGACCATTCTGTTCGTGCACCTCCACCATCACCAGATGAGGATGGAGGTGCGTCGATGTGGACTGATTGAACGGATACGTTAGTTGTTGCCTGGTGGTTTTGGCGATCCCGAACCATCATCGGCGCGCCCATGACCACGTGCCACATGACGTGATGAAGGGGAACGACGACGCCCCCCGCGTACCTTCCGGGGATCTGCGGACCGTGCACCCGGCCGTGCCGGGGACCCGGACCGTGACGCCACTCCCGGAGAAGCCGCATCTGACCCACCAGGACGATTCTTCCGGATCTTGAACACCCGGAACACCAACAGGGCCCCCAATGCCAGGATGCCTAAGGCCACAATGCCCACGGTACCCATGATGCTCGGCCGCGGCTGCACGGTGATCTCCACCGGATCACTGATGGTGGCCCCATCCGGGGACGCCAACCACAACGTCAGATCAGTGCGCTCATTGTCATCAGGAAGATCAGCAGTCATCTGCAAAGTGATCGAACCACGCGCCGGGATACGCACCACACCCGGTGTGGTGATCCGCGCATCCTCAGGACCGGTATAAAGAATCTGGGTTACCGCGGGAAGCGGCAGACCATTCTGCGCCACGATGATCAACGGCGAGGAATTAGAGGTACGCGTATACACATTGCCCGGAGGCAACAACGCCACCGAACTCCGCAACTGCTGCAGAGCATCACGGTTCTCATTGAGTAGACGGTCAGCAGCACCGGCGGCCGAGGTGTGCTGTGTGAAGGCACGCCGGGAATTCAGCGTCATGGCACGCAGCAGATCCTGGCGCAAGGGTGAGGTAAAACCATAACGGGTGAGCACGATGCCGACATCGTTGAACATGATGCCGGTGAGATCATCAATATAGGTGGCCTGTTGTGTCACGCGGAGGATCTCTGTCTCCGTGATCACCGCCGGATCATCATAGGGTGCGCCGAAAGACGTGGAATCCGGCATGCCGTCGATGGTCACCGCAGTGTCCAGATCTGTTTGCTGCTGCGCATTGGCGGTCACATACTCAGACAGTGCGAAGGGTTGTGCCGCCCCTGAGTCCATGAGCTGCCCGGCGGTGTTGAGGATCATGGAGGCATCCGCCGCCTCCAATTGTGCGGGAGGCATGATGAGTACCGGAGTGTCGGCATCGCTGTTATCTACCGTCATGCGGATGGCCGCCTGCCCCGACAGTGTCCGGGCAGGACGAGAATCCAGGGTGTAATCAAAACGGGATGCTGGATTGG
The DNA here is from genome assembly GCF_945649885.1 of uncultured Corynebacterium sp. Classification (GTDB taxonomy): domain Bacteria; phylum Actinomycetota; class Actinomycetes; order Mycobacteriales; family Mycobacteriaceae; genus Corynebacterium. The sequence goes on from NZ_CALZFS010000012.1 coordinate 22,493, forward strand.
CATAACCCACGGTCTCAGGTGCAGAACCGAGCGTGGCCAGAGTAGCAGACAATGACCCCTGGTAACTCACCGCGGTGACACCCTCATCCAATTGGTGGAAACGCTCCGCGGACGGTGTGCGCCACACGGTGTTGTCAGCAACCAGCACAGTGACCGGGGATTCCGGTGGTGGTGCCGGAGCAGTCGCCGGAGTGATCTCAGGATCATCAAGGGCAGTCTGGCCATTATGATCTGCCGCAGGACCCAGAGAGGCCGCCTGCTCCTCCCATGCCTGCTCAAGAGCAACCGTATCGCCGATGGTATCCGCCAACCCCAGATTCTCAGCAGCAGCAGGAGTGATGTAGCCACCGCCCGGGATGACCACATTCTTCAGTGGAGCAACCCCCAGGACCTCCTCCATTGTGGCACTGCCACGCTGCAGGGCCTCACGCAACAACCAGCGGTTACCGGTGTCAGCCACAGCATTGAGGTCAGTGTTGGCCCAGGGCAGAGCAACCGTGCAGTTATCAGCAGCAGCTGTCCGAAGTTTTTTCAGGAAAGCATCAGCAGCAGCCACCCCAACCCCCGGGGTGCCGGTGGCAGGCTGATTGGAGGCGGTCCACAGATCACGCAGTCGCTGATTCTGCTTGGCGGAACTCACCCGCTGATCAGAGATGGTGTATCCACTGGTCATCCGCTCAATCACACTGAGCAGTTCCGGATCAACAGCCAGGCATGCTGCCTCCCGGACAGCAACAGGGGCGGCGAGGTAGGCGTCGATAAGCCGGGTCAGCCGACCATCAGCCGCAAGTTCACCAGCCAAGTCCTCCGAGCTCAGCAGCAGGGGCGGATCCTCAGGCGCCTCACCGGTCTCCCCACCCAAGATGCCGGTCTCCGCAGTCAACGGAAACAACAGGGTCGTCGGAGTGGCAACAGGTTCCTCCTCCGGAGAACCACCCGTGGTGCCACCAGCAACCGGCAGGAGGAAACGCTGGGAATCCAAATGGGACGCCACCCCATCCAACTGGCCAGACAAGGCAATACGCAGCGGATAAGCACCCGGCTGCGTGATCGCAAGGGTGACCGCCTCAGCAGCATCCGTGGCAATACGCATGGTGGTTTCAGCAGCATCCCCCGGCGCGATCTCATCCGGCAACACCATCTGCGTGCCGTAATAAGGATAGGAGGTCAAACCATTGGTGGTCATGGCCACCCGTGCGGTGGCGTTATCCGAGGCAGCATCCTGACGCTGAGCCAACAGCGTCACCTGATCAAGGGTCTCAGAGGTGTTGTTGCTGATCTTCAGATGCACCTCCAGCTCCCCACCGGGCTCCAATGCATCCCCCGGGGCAGCTTCTGAGGGTGCAGATGTGCGCGCCGGGTTGATTTCCAGGATCTCCAGTTCCACATCCTGGTTGAAGTCATCGGCGCGGGCGATGGGGTTGGCCCACATGTCCGACACCACGGGATCTTCGGGGTCCAGGGGCAGAGGGAGGGCGTGGGCGGGCTCCCCTGCGCCGACAAGTGCACTCACGCCCAGCAGTGTGCTTGCAGTCACAGTGGCGATGAGGTTGTGTGGGGTGCGGACCGGGCCGGTGGTGGCTGTTGGTGGGTGCCGACGGTCCTTCACGGTCGCGTTCCCTGTCACCTCGGGGTTGCCCTTCCCTCCGCCTTCTCCCGGCGGGCGAAGTCAGGCAACAGATCATGCGCCTGACGGGCAAGCTTGCGCTCATCAGCAAAGGCGAGATGTTCAATCAGCTGGTTGGCTGGAATCCAGGACACCTCGGTGACCTCGGGGTCCTCATCATTGAGGTCGCCATCGATATAACGCAGCAGATGGTGGTGCACGGTCTTGTGGATGCGTTTACCCTCAGAGACGAACCAATAATCAATCACGCCGAGTTCCGCGAATACTTCACCGTGGATGCCGGTTTCCTCCCACACCTCACGCTCAGCGGTGGCGGATTTATCCTCACCGGGTTCCACATGGCCCTTGGGCATGGACCACAGCAGCCTGCCGCGGCGGTCCAACCGTCCGATCAGTGCCACGTAGATGGTGGACAGGTCCACCTCGCCGTTGTCCAGGACGGCTTCTGCCAACCCGGACACCACGAGACCACCGGCGGAGGTCTCATTGGAGGTTTCCATGCGGGATTCCTGGCCGGCCTGGTGAACGCGCTGGTTGCTGCGGTACGGGCGACGACGCTGGTTGGCTGCTTTACGACGCCCCCCTGCGCGGCCGTCTGCCCGTCCCTCACTCTTCTCCGGGGTGCTGGAACCTGCGCCCTGGGTGGTCTGGGCACTCTGATTGCCACCCTGTGAGCCTGTTCCGCTGCGGCCACGACGACGTGAGCGCTTACGGCGGTTGGGGTTGCTGGAACCTGCGGTGGACTCAGACCTGGAGGCACCCGTAGCTGCTGAAGGGGAGGCCTGTGGAGACTGCTGTTCCCTGCCCTGACCAGCACCCTGACCGGTACTCTGTCCGGATTCCTGGGTGCTGGGGCGTTGATTCTGGTTCTGACCTGAAGGGCGACGAGAACGGCGGCGGCGCCTACGCTTAGGCGCCCCGCTGGTTGTCCCCTCTGGCTTCACGTCACTCATTCATGTAATCGTATCGTGAGCAACCCCTAATAGGTATTAATGAACCACCCCGGATGGCAGGCGTGGGGCAGCATTGTGTTTGAACCCCTGCTCACTGGGTAGACTCAGAGCCGTGAATTCCCAGGATGCTCAGAACCAGGAGACCTCCCCGCAGAAGGTGGACCGTCTCGCACTCATGGCGCGCGCTCACCAGGCAATCGGGGACCTCTCAACCATCCTCACCCCACTGGCCGCTGCCTTCACCGCCCAAGGTCACTCCCTCTACCTGGTCGGTGGATCAGTCCGTGATGCCTTCCTCGGTGATCTGGGCAATGATCTCGACTTCACCACCTCGGCCCGCCCGGAGGGCACCCGCGCCATCCTGGATGACTACGCCGATGTCGTGTGGGACACCGGCATCGCCTTCGGCACCCTCTCTGCGGAGAAGGCCGGCCAGCAGATTGAGATCACCACCTTCCGTTCCGATGTCTATGACGGCAACTCCCGCAACCCGGAGGTCACCTTTGGTGACACCCTGGAAGGCGATCTGGTGCGTCGTGACTTCAAGGTCAACTCCATGGCCGTGGAGATCGCCGGTGACGGCACTCTGACCTTCCACGATCCCGTCGGTGGCCTGGAAGATCTGCTGCACCAGCGTCTGGACACCCCGGCCACCCCGGAACAGTCCTTCAACGATGACCCCCTGCGCATGCTGCGTGCCGCACGCTTTGTCTCCCAGCTGGGCTTTGCCGTGGCCGACCGCGTGGTCACCGCCATGACTGAGATGGCCGGACAGATCAGCCGCATCACCGTGGAACGCGTCCAGGTGGAACTGGACAAGATGATGCTGGGCAAACGCCCCGAGGACGGCATCGACCTCATGGTCGATACCGGCATCGCCGAGATCATCTTCCCGGAGATCCCCGCCATGCAGATGACCCAGGACGAACATATGCAACACAAGGATGTGTACCGCCACTCCCTCCAGGTCATGCGCCAATCCATCGACCAGGAAGAAGAACCGGACCTGGTCCTGCGCTGGGCAGCACTCCTGCACGACTGCGGTAAACCTGACACCCGTGACTTCAACGAAGACGGCCGTGTCAGTTTCCACCAACACGAGGTGGTCGGTGCCAAACTGGTCCGCCGCCGCATGCGCAAACTGAAATACTCCAAGCAGATGATCTCCGAGGTGGGCCAGCTGGTCTTCCTCCACATGCGCTTCCACGGCTTCGGTGAAGGCCAGTGGACTGACTCCGCGGTCCGCCGCTATGTCGCTGATGCCGGTGACCTGCTGCCCCGTCTGCATAAACTGGTCCGTGCCGACTGCACCACCAGGAACAAAAGGAAGGCACAGCGCCTCCAGGCCACCTACGATCACCTGGAAGAAAGAATTGCCGATATTGCCGCCCGTGAAGACCTGGCCCGCGTGCGCCCGGACCTCGACGGCAATGAGATCATGAAGATCCTGGACATCCCGGCAGGACCCCAGGTGGGTAAGGCCTGGGGCTTCCTCAAGGAACTACGACTGGAGCGCGGACCGCTCGAGCACGAAGACGCCATCGCTGAACTCAAAGCATGGTGGGAAGGAGAAAAAGATGAGTGATTTTTACGCAGACCGCCTGTTCAACGCCCTGGAACGCAATGAGGTTGAACCAGGCATGCTCCTTGTCGCCGCACCGGACATGGCCTCCGCGGAATTCAACCGCAGCGTGGTGCTCATCATCGAACACTCCCCTGCCACCACCTTCGGCGTCAATATCGCCTCCCGCAGTGATCTCGCCGTAGCTAACGTCCTGCCCGAGTGGGTTGATCTGACCGCCAAGCCACAGGCTCTCTACATCGGCGGGCCCTTGAGCCAACAGGCCGTGGTCGGACTCGGCGTGACCAAGCCCGGGGTGGACGTCAACGACTCCACCCGATTCAACAAACTGGCCAACCGACTGGTCCACGTTGATCTGCGCACCCCACCGGAAGATGTCAAGGATGACCTGGAGGGCATGCGCTTTTTCGCCGGCTACGCCGAATGGTCACCCGGCCAGCTCAACGAGGAAATCGAACAGGGCGACTGGTTCGTCGCCCCGGCACTGCCCTCCGACATCATCGCGCCCGGACGTGTAGATGTCTGGGGCGATGTCATGCGCCGCCAGCCCATGCCCCTGCCGCTGTATTCCACCTTCCCCGCTGATCCCACCGACAACTAGACCACCTTTAAGGTAGCTGTCGTGGGAACGGTGAGAATCCCCTCTTGATGAGAAAGCTCAGATGCACGTGAGTTCGGAAAAACTCCGGGAGATCCGTGGCGGACTGAAGGAAACCAGCACCGTGGGACTCGGCCTGGTCCCCTTAGGTCTGGCCTTCGGCCTGCTCATGGTCCAATCCGGTTATGCCTGGTGGTGGACACCGATCTTCTCCGTGGTGATCTACGCCGGATCCATGGAATACCTGGCTATCGGCCTCATCACCGCTGGTGTAGGGCCGTTTTCTGCCCTGCTCACCGGTTTCATGGTGAACTTCAGGCATATCTTCTACGGCCTCACCTTCCCGCGCCACAGCATCCAGTCCAGGCCCGGGCGGGCCTATTCCACCTACGCGCTCACTGATGAGTCCTATGCCATCGCCTCAGCACGCCCACCCGGGGAGATCAGCGGCACCCGCACCCTGACCATCCAGATCGTGTGCCAGCTGTTGTGGGTGATCCCCGGCATCATCGGTGCCGTGGTGGGCCAGGTACTACCCGCGGGGCTCAAGGGCATGGAATTCGCCCTCACCGCCCTGTTCGTGGTGCTGGCCTGGGAAGCCTTCAAAAACAACAAAGACTGGTCCCTGCCCTTAACCGCCGTGGTGCTGGCCCTGGTGGCCGGCCTGCTTGCGCCTGGCCAGATCCTGGTCCTTGCCCTGACCGTCTACTTTGTCATCCTGCTGTTGCGTTTCCGCTTTGAAAAGCTGGACCACCGGATGGAACTGAAGGCTACAGACAATGGGTGATTATGGGCTCCCGGTCGGGGTGAGCTTAGGCCAGGTGGTGGCGGTGTTGATCCCCATTGCCATCATCACCGTGCTGCTGCGACTTTTCCCCTATGTGGCCATGAGGGGCATCAAGAACAACCAACTCATGGCTGTACTGGGACGCACCATGCCGGTGGGTGTGATGAGCGTGCTGGTCATTTACACCCTGTTTTCCCAGACAGGTGCACCCGGTGGCATCTGGGCCTCCCTGATCGGAGTGGCTGTCACCGCAGGCCTTCACTGGTGGCGCCGGTCCGCCGGACTGTCCATCGTGGGCGGCACCGTGGCCTATATGCTGCTGGTGAACCTGGTGTTCTAACTGATCTCTGGGAACTTGGTCACGGCTTCCACCCACAGGCCTTCGAACTCCTCCGCGCTGATTATGCGTGCCTTGATGTCGGGGAAAGCCGCATAGGAATCCGGGTGCGGAACCACTTCATTGGGTTCGGCAGCCAGACCAACATTCTGGCCACCGATCAGGCCCGCACCGGTGACGGTCTCGTCATTGCCAGAACCGGACAGCTCGATGATGCGCATCATGGTGCACATGGCCGGTGAGGTGGGGGTGGCCTCACTGTACTCCCGCATTTCTGCGATATGGATGGCTGATGGGTTGCCGGGAATCTCGATCTCGGTGCGTACGTGAATGACTTTGCTCATGGGTGAAAGCTTAACGGTGGATAAAATAATGGGGGTAATGTTCCCAATCCGTCACAAACCTCGTAAGTTTGTTGAGGTGGTCAATTACGCATTTGTCATCGCAGGTTCAGAGGCAACCGGCGGCGCCGGTATTCAGGTCGATTTGAAAACATTCCAGCAGCGGGATGTTTACGGCATCGGTGCCATCACGTGCATCGTCGCATTCGACCCGAAGAATAACTGGGGTCACCGCTTCGTGCCGGTAGATCCGGACGTCATCGCCAATCAGATTGAGGCAGCCACCGGCGCCCATGATCTCGACGTGGTGAAGATCGGCATGCTCGGCACCCCGGTCACCATCGATACCGTCGCAGGAGCACTGGAGCAGAACAAGTTCAGGCATGTTGTCCTGGATCCGGTTCTGATCTGCAAGGGGCAGGAGCCCGGCGCTGCCCTGGACACCGACACTGCCCTGCGCGCCAAGGTGCTCCCACACGCCACCGTGATCACCCCGAACAACTTCGAGGCGACAACCCTCTCGGGACTGGAGAAGCTGGAAACCCTTGATGATCTCAAGGAAGCAGCCCGCCTCATCCACGAGCAGGGCCCACAGTATGTTGTGGTCAAGGGTGGCCTGGACTTCCCCGGCGACGACGCCATCGACGTGCTTTATGACGGCGAGGAGTACCACGTGTTCTCCGAGCCGAAGATCGGCGACAACCGTGTCTCCGGTGCTGGCTGCACCTTCGCTGCGGTCATCACCGCGGAACTGGCCAAGAAGGCCTCCGTGCTTGAGGCTGTCACCACCGCTAAACGCGTGGTCACCCAGGCTGTCCGCGATTCCGTGGATTCCAATGCTCCCTTCACCTCTGTCTGGTTGAGCGAAGGCAACAAATAACCAGTTTCCCCCCTGTCGATCCTGCTCAATGCGCAGGATGAACATCTTGAAGATCATCATAAAAATGCACTCACCCATGAAGGTGAGTGCATTTTTATTGTCTTGATTTTATGACTCATCATGCCCGGTGGTGTTGGGCAGGATTTCCGTGATCACCAGGTCGGAGGGGTGCTGGCTACAGTGGCCAGGTCAGAAACAGCCGTGGTGAGCTCCTCCATCCCTGCATCCTGTGTCACGACGACATGCCCGGTGGATACTGCGCACACTGCGGTCAATGCCGTGGTGAATGTGGCCAGGCGTAGACCATTGCTTCGTCGATTCAATGTGGTTCCTTCTTAAGGGATAGATGCTCAGGGATATTCAAAGGGGGTGCAGGCTGAGGGCGGGTTGGGGATGGAAATGTTGGGGTAGATACCCGGCATGGTAAAAACACCCGGTCTGTTCAGACAGGGTGTGGGGCGAGAAAGAGGCAATCAGACTGCTTAATGAGACATTAGATTCAACTAATTAAAAAATTGTGAACTTGATGCAAATTCCCTGTGCACGTTATGTGTCCGAGCAGAGTTGCTTTCTCTGAAATTGGGAGGGGGATGTCCTTCCCCTGGGGCCGACAGGCCTCTGGAGTCCCCGGAATAGAAAATAATCTACAAGTATCTGCCCGCAGCAGGTTGATCTTCCCACCTGGGCGTCACCAGGTGAAGTACGCTGATCAGACAACAATTTTCCCCTAGAATCTTGAAGCAGGCAGTGATGAATCTTAAAGATAAGAAAGCAGCAGATACGCGTCAGCGCTTCATCGATTCTGCCCAGAAGTTGTTTCAGCAACAGGGCTACGGTTCCACATCAATGAACCAGATCGCCCAGGGAGCAGGCGGTAGCCGGGCCAATCTTTATCTTCACTTCCGTAATAAGCCGGACCTCATGATGGCACGCATGCAGGAAATTGAGCCTGAGGTGCGTGGCCCTGTGGTGGCCATCTTTGATCTGCCGGAGATCACCATGGAGTCCATCCTTGACTGGCTGGCTGGGTTGGCAGAGATGTGGCGTGCTCATGCGGAGGAATTCTCCGCCATTGAACAAGCCATGGCTGAAGACGCAGAGGTTGCTGATGAATGGCTGGCCATGATGCGACGCTTGAGTTTCTCCGTTCCGGAACTGGCCGCCAACGAGCCACGCCGTGTCCAGTTTCTTGCCACCCTGATGGGCCTGGACCGTAACTTCTACTTCCTCTATGTCCGCAACCAGGTGATCAATGAGAAACTGGTACATCAGTCGCTGGCCAGACAGTGGCTGCTGCTGTTTGCCGAGGAATAGATCCTGGCGGCTATAACCTAAAAACCGTTTCGCCCACCTCCCCTGACAACAAGGGAAAGTCTGGTGAAACGGTTTCTTTTATGTGTTGCTACTTGTCTCTACTCGCGGTCGAGCTGGAGGATCTTATCGCCTGCGACACTGCCCACGAAGATCCGATCGCCAACCTCCAGAGCGGTGGTCGGGTTACCGAAGCCCTCAACATTGCCGGCGGCCACGGTCTCCACGGTGAAGGTCTCCGGATCCAGGGCGAAGACATCATAACGCTGCTCAGGCTCAAGATCGCCGAACTCATAGCCGAGGAAGGTCTCAAAGGAGTCGATCACCTGGCCGGTAACCAGAAGCTTGCCCTCCTCGGTGTAGCGGAGGTTGTCCGGCATGATGTCCAAGCCAACGGTGTTCAGAATCTCGCCGGAGCTGCGATCCAACTCCACCAGTTCACGGCCACCCCAGGAGGCCACATAGATGGACCCGCCATCTTCAGAGACGGCGATGCCATTAGGGGTGGACATCTCTGAACCCTCCACCACTGACCAACCATCTGCTGGAGTCCAGTGGAGGATCTCACCGGTGTTCTCACCGGCGAAGGCCTTCTCAAAGCTGGCTTCCATATCGGTTGGGTCTAAGAAGTTGGTCACATAGAACCCATCGGAATCAGGATCAGCAACAACACCATTACCCATGCTGGCCTCCGGAAGGACTGCGCAGCCAACCCAGGTCAGTGCTTCCCCATCCACGCTGAAAACCTCAATGCTCTCGCGCCCACCGTGGTTGACCACATAGAGGAACTCGGTGCCGTCATCTGCCACCTCAGTGCCCAGTCCGTGTGGTGCCGCGACAGAAGCATCCAGTGGGCCATCGCAGCTACCGAAGGTTTCAGTGTCGTGGGCTTCGGTGATGTTTTCCGGAGTCCAGACATTGGTGAGCTCACCGGAATCGGTATCCACAGCATGCAGGCTGCCGGCACCACCGTCATCGTCACCGGGGTTCTCGGACATGCCACTGAGGAAGACCGTGCCTGATTCCAACAGGACGAGATCCTCCGGTTTGGTGGGACCATCAAGAAGAGTCTCAGTCCAGGTGACCTGCTCAACAGTGGTTTCAGTGGCCCCAGTGGCCTCAGTGGTTGTTTCTGATGCAGTGGTGGTTGCCTCTGCATCAGCGGTGGAGTCTGCCTCGCTGGGTGTACACGCAGCAAGCGTGAACACCGCGGTGAGGGCGGCAGCTGTAGGGATCAGGCCGTTAAGACGCATAGGGGCTCCTTGAAGTAGGGGTGTGTGAAGGTAGGGGTTTTAACGGGATAGAACAAGCTTCGGGCACTTGCCCTGGGCGCGGGACACGCAGATCATCATGGTCTTGTTGGCTTCCTGCTCATCCGCGGTGAGGATGGAATCACGGTGATCCACATCGCCGGAGACCACCGGGGTTTCACAGGTGCCACACGTACCGTTCTCACATGAGGAGATCACGCTGATGCCCTCACGTTTGGCGGCGTCCAGGATGGACTCATCTGCACTGACGGTGACGGCCTTCTGGGACTGGGTGAACTCCACCTCGAAGGGTTCATCCTCATGGTCACGCACCACAACCTTCGGTGCGAAGCGCTCCAGACGGAGACTTCCCTTCGGCCAGTGCGCGGACTTCTCCTCCACCGCCTGCAGCAGACCCTCAGGCCCACAGCAGTAGATGAGGGTGTTGTCAACAGATGTCCCCAGTACTGAGTCCAGGTCCAGGTGGCCCAGCTCATCCTGAGGGACCAGCTGGACACGATCGCCATGAGGCTCAAGTTCTGCCAGGAAAGCCATGGACTTGCGGGAGCGTCCACCGTAGAGGAGCTTCCAGTCCTTGCCCTGCCGTTCCGCTTCCCGGATCATGGCCAGGATTGGGGTGATGCCGATGCCGCCGGCGATGAAGAGGTACTGCTCAGCCTCAGCGAAGCGGAAGTTATTGCGGGGCCAGGAAACGGTGATGGGGGTTGCGCTAATAAGCGTGTCATGAACTGCTGCGGAACCACCGCGTCCGGCAGGTTCGCGCAGGATGCCCACGCGGTAGCAGGTGGGATCCTCATGATCACCCGAGAGTGAGTACTGGCGGACCATCTCGCCCTCCAGATGCAGATCAATGTGTGCACCCGGCTTCCAGCGTGGCAGCTCACCGCCATCAGGGTGAACCAGCTTGAGGGAGATGACACCCTCGGACTCCTCGATGCGCTCAGCGACCTTCAAATCCAGGGTGCGCACAGCAGCCTGCTTGGAACGCTCGATATCAGCCAGGTCCCAGTGGACGTTGAGGGAACGGCGGGCCGGCAGCAGAGCCATGCGGACGAAGTCGAGGGAATCAGGATCATCGACCTTGATGGAGGGGAGACGCTCGAAGAGCACCTGCAGGCCGACGGAACCCTGGACACGTGCCAGCGGGTTACCCAGGCACTTGTGGCGACCGGTGGAAAACGCCATGTGATCCTGTGGATCTGGGCGGTGGATATCAAAATCGAAGGGGTTGTCGATGTAGGTGGGATCAGTGTTCACAGAGGACAGGGCGATCCAGACCATGTCACCCTTCTTGATCTGCGCACCACCGAGCTCAACGTCGATCATGGCCTGGCGGGAGGCGAAGGTGGAGGACGGACGACGGCGGACCGTCTCCTCAAACACGCGTGGCCACAGCTCCGGTTCCAGGAGGGCATCCTCAAGCGCGGACGGGTTCTTCTCCAGGAACAGCAGCGCATTGGCCATGGCCTGAGCGGTGGTGTCAGTACCAGCGGCACAGAACTCGGTGAGATGGATGGCGATCTGATCGGAATCGAGGATGTAGTTACCCTCATCATCTTTCTGGGAGGCCATGATGGAG
>NZ_CALZFS010000013.1 GCF_945649885.1 uncultured Corynebacterium sp.
CTAAGTGACTGCAGGCACAGAGATTTTCGGGTAGAAGTGGGGTTATGACTGATTACAATGATTCCCGTTTCCCCGGCCCGGATCCTTATGCGCCATTGGGTGATGTTTCCAGCTTCACACTGACCTCCACTGACCTGAGCAATGGTGAGAAGCTCAAAGAACCGCAGCTGGGTGGAAACGATGTTTCCCCACAGTTGTCCTGGTCCGATCTGCCAGAGGGTACCAAATCCCTTGCCATCACCTGCTTTGATCCGGATGCACCCACAGGTTCTGGCTTCTGGCACTGGGCTGCATTCAACATTCCCGTCAGCGTGACGGAACTGCCTACCGGTGCAGGTGATGAAACCCTCGGTGGAATTGACGGTGTGGTCTCCCTCAAGGGTGATTCCGGCAAGCGTGGTTTCTACGGTGCCCAGCCGCCAGCTGGCCATGCGCCCCACAGGTACCTGTTCGCGGTGCATGCGGTGGATGTGGAAAAGCTTGACATTGACCCCGATTCCACCCCCACTGTGCTCGGTTTTAACCTCTATTTCCATACTCTTGGGCGATCCATTGTGTGGGGTTGGTACGAGAACTAGTAGGGTAAGTCACATTATGAGTGCTGCATCGGGTAAATCAAAGCTTAAATTAAACATGGACGAACGCATGGGTTGGCGTCGCGTCCCTACAGCAATCCGCGTGGGCGGTGCATTTGTGGCACTGGGAGTGGTTCTCATCGTTTTCGGTGTCATTGAACTCGTCACCAGTGGTATGGGTGCGCCTTTTGCCGTCACCCCGGGATTCCTGTTGATCCTGCTGGCAGCAGTCATCCTCGGTGGTTTTGCCACCGTGAGCAGATATGAGGAGAGCTCACGCACCCAGGTGATCACCTTGGGTATCGCCGTGGTGTTGGTCGGTCTCAGCCGTTTCCTTCCCAATGATCCCCTGATGTGGGTGGAGCAGTTCTGGCTGAGTGCCTGGGCTGTCACCGCCATCATCTGTGGTCTGATTATGCGCCGCGCGATGATGCCGAAGGGCTAGGTGTAGAACTCCGAAGAAAGGGCCACTGTCAAAGACAGTGGCCCTTTCTTCCTTTATTCTGCCAACCTGGGGGGGGGGCAAGCCGAACGTGAAAATCAGTGGACTATACGACATTGTTGCTCGGACAACAATGGAACGGCTGGGTCGGAACTAGGAGGTTGCCTTCCACGGCAGGTCGGAGCCGACAGCCTCCGAGATGTTGGCCAGTCCGTGGGCACGGATCTGGGCTGCGATACCGAGATGAATGTCACGGATCCAGTCCGGGCCACCGTAGATGAAACCGGTGTAGCCCTGCAGGAGGGTGGCTCCGGCGGTGATGCGCTCCCACGCCTGCTCCGGCGTGCTGATGCCACCGACACCGATGAGGACGAGCTGATCACCCACACGGGCGTAGAGCTGCTTGAGCACCTCGAGGGCACGGTCAGCCACCGGCGCACCCGAGATACCACCGGCCCCCATGTCCGCCACCTCATTGGCCGGGGTGGACAGCCCCTCACGGGAGATGGTGGTGTTGGTGGCGACGATGCCTGCCAGGCCCAGTTCAAGGGCGAGATCGGCAACCGCGTCCACGTCCTCATCAGAGAGGTCCGGGGCGATCTTCACCAGCACAGGCACTGAGGTGGATTCCTGCACGGCGGCCAGGATAGGGCGTAGGGACTCCACGGCCTGCAGATCGCGCAGTCCAGGGGTATTCGGGGAGGAAACATTCACCACGAGGTAATCAGCCAGATCACCCAGCAGGGAAGCGGAACGACGGTAGTCGTCCACAGCCTGGTCCGCCGGGACAACTTTGGTCTTGCCGATGTTGATGCCGATCACGTCATCAGTTTTACGGCGACGCAGGTTATCCGCCGCATCCGCGGCACCCTCGTTGTTGAAGCCCATGCGGTTGAGAATGGCTTTGTCCGCAGGCAGACGGAACAGGCGGGGAGTGGGGTTACCGGCCTGCGGTGATGCTGTGACCGTGCCCAGCTCCGCATAGCCGAAACCGAGTCCGGTCCAGGTATCTGCCGCGGAGGCGTTCTTATCAAAGCCTGCGGCCAAGCCCAGGGGGCGGGGGAAGGTGATGCCGAAAACTTCCTGGGACAGGACAGGGTCATTGACCCCGAGGACCTTACCCATCGCACGGTTGAGCGGGGTGGCCACCTGCAGCAACCCCAAGCCATCGTTGATGATGCCGTGGATACGTTCCGGGCGGAGGGTGAACATGGCCTTCAGGCTGGTGTCATACACCTTCTGGCGGAGCTTAGGGGTATGGGATGGCTTGCTCATAGGGGGTTCAACTTTCTACAGAAGGTGTGCGGGAAGTTATGCGGGGTTGTCGATGATCTGCAATCCGTCACCGGAGGCAGAAGCCACCACCAAGGTGCCATCTTCCAGTGCCACGATGTTCTGGGCATCGGCGACGGTGTCCAGGCGGTGCTGTTCTTCTGGGACACCTTCAGCGATCCGGTAGCCGGCGAGCTGATTGTTGGACAGGGTGGTGATCCAGGCCAGGGAGTTCTGACTATCCCAGGCAACACCCCAGGGGTCACTGTCCACCGGGGCAGTCATCTGGAGACGGATGATGTCATCGGCATTGTAGATGGCAATCTGGCCACCACGGTTATCAGAGACCACCAACAGCCCATCCTCGCCGGCGGCCATCTGTGCCACACCGAGTCCCACGCGCAGGGTCGCACCAGCACGGTCATTGGGGTAGTCGATGTCCTGGATGGTGGTGGGGCCATTGGAGATGCGCACCACGGCGTCGTGGCGCTCATCCACAGGAACAGCGATCATCTCAGTGCCCGGGTCCTGGACCTCGAAGTTCACCGGTTCCTGGCCATCGCGGTAGACGGTGACATCTTCATCAACATCATTGCCCACGAGCAGTTGACCATCGGTGGTCAGTGCCGCAACGGTGGTGGGCTTATCGGTTTCCTGCAGGTTGTCCAGGTTCGGGTTGTTCGCATCAATCAGATAAACACCCTGTTCACAGGCGAGAATGAACTGATCTCCGGTCACGGTGAGGTCACCGCACTGGGAAGCAACCTCCAGTTCCACCTGTTCGCCGGCTTCGAAATCAGCGAGGGTGCCAATGGCGAGGGACTGATCAGAGCGCACCCCCAGGATATCGCCGTCAGCCACTTCCATGTCGGTGACATTGGCTGCAAAGTCCAGGACTGTTCCAGCAGGGTTCTCGGCGGCGGGGGATGCTACCGGGGTGGCCTGCCCCATGTCTGGGGACTCTGGAAGATTCTGGCTACAGGCGGTGGCAAGCATCGCGGTGGTGGCCAGCACAGAGGTTGCCAGGAGTGGACGGTAGACACGGGAACGACGGCGCATATTCACAATGTGTCAGATTACCAGCAGCCTGAAAATGGTAGGTACTAGAGGGAGACATCGTCCAGCGCTTTTGTGATTGGGGAGGGCAGGACCACATCCTCGGCCTTGAGCAGCTGCTGTAGTTGAGCCGGTGTTCGGGCACCCACGATCACGGAGGTGACCCCCGGGCGATCACGAACCCAGGTGGTGGCTGTGACAGCAGGACTCAGGCCCAGGCCACGTGCGGCGGTATCCAGGGCATCGACAATCGTGTGGGAACGGCCGTCCAGGTATCCCTGGACCTCAGCATCACGTTCGGAGGAAGCCGCGCGGGAATCCTGCGGGATCTCTGAACGGTACTTGGCGGTCAAGACACCCTGGCCCAGTGGCGCACCGGCGAAGAAACCAACACCCAGGTGCTGGGTGGCGGGGAGAAGTTCTTCCTCGGCGCGGCGGACCAGGAGACTGTATTCATTCTGGGCCACCACGATGGGACGGGCTGCCGCTGCCGCATGATTGGAGGCCGCGTGAGTGACAGCCAGCTGCCATCCGGAATAACCACGAACACCGGCATAGCGCACCCGTCCGGTACGCACTGCATAGTCCAGGGTGTCCGCCACCTCATAGGGCGGGGTGCGGTCATCCCAATAACCCACCGACCACAGATCCAGGTAGTCAGTACCCAGTGAGTGCAGGGTCGCATCAAGTTGTGCGATGAGTGAGCGACGGGAACAGTCCACCCGTTGCCCGATGGGCAGATCAGGATTCACCCCGGCGCATGAGGAGATCACCAGATCCGGTCGGGGAGCCCGCGTGCGCAGCAGATCACCGAGCATTTCCTCGGCCATGCCATTGGCATAGGTCGGGGAGACGTCGATAAGCGTTCCACCTGCGCCGATGAAATCAGTGAGGATCGTCGATGCCTCAGCAAGCTCTGTACCCATGCCCCACGTGGAGGTGCCTAAACCAATGCGCGTGACGCGCAGACCACTTGTGCCCACCATTCGCTGTTTCACGCCAACCACACTACTTATCAATAGCGGTAGTAAGGTCTATCGGGTGAATGAACAGACCTATCACCTAGCCTCTGCCGTGGAGCCTGCGGTAGCTGAGAACATGAGCTGGGCGCAGACGATCGTCCTCTCATTGGTCCAGGGACTCACCGAATTCCTGCCCATCAGCTCCTCGGGTCACCTCCGAATTATTTCTGAACTGTTCTGGGGTGTTGATGCCGGTGCCTCCTTCACCGCCGTGGTGCAGCTCGGAACCGAAGCCGCCGTCCTGGTGTACTTTGCCAAGGAGATCTGGCAGATCCTCACCGGATGGTTCGCCGGCGTCTTCAATAAGGAACGTCGCGGACGTGACTACAAGATGGGGTGGATGATCATCGTGGCCACCATCCCCGTGGTGGTCCTGGGCGTGTTGGGCAAGGACCTCATCCGTGAGGCACTACGCAACATGTGGATCACCGCCACCGTCTTGGTGCTGTTCTCCTTTGTGTTCATCCTCGCTGAAAAGATGGGCAAGAAGGACCGCGGATACGATGACCTGAACATGAAGGATGCCCTGGTCATGGGATTTGCACAGTGCCTTGCGCTGATCCCCGGTGTCTCCCGTTCCGGTGGCACCATCTCCGCCGGCCTGTTCATGGGCCTCAACCGTGAAGTGGCGGCGAAGTTCTCCTTCCTGCTGGCCATCCCGGCTGTCCTGGGATCCGGGCTGTACTCATTGCCTGATGCCTTCGACCCTGCAGCAGGGCAGGCAGCCTCCGGCCTGCAGTTGACCATCGGCACCCTGCTCGCCTTCATCGTGGGTTATATCTCCATTGCCTGGCTGATGAAGTTCGTGGCCAACCACTCCTTCTCCTGGTTCGCCGCCTACCGCATCCCGGCAGGCCTGATCGTCATGCTGCTGCTGGCACTGGGATATCTGAATCCTTAAGTCGTAGCTACAACACCCCGCACACTGCGAGTGTGCGGGGTGTTTTTTGCGGGCGTCGATGAGCACTTCCCACTAGACGACGCTGGGGGAATAACCGACGACCTGGGACAGTTGAGGTGGACAGGCGCGTCAGTGGCGCGCGGCTTAATCATGCCCTCAATATTCCCTTACCGTGGAAAGTAGCTAGAGTTAGATCCATGCATTCTTGGCCCACTCCTGAAATCCCAGCCCTGGACGGCACCCCGGTGTCCCTGGACCTCTTCGACACTGCCGATCAGCAGGTTAAGCCTTTGGAGGTGCCACCCAGCGGCTCTGGAATCCCGGTGGGCATGTACGTCTGCGGCATCACCCCCTATGACTCCACACACCTCGGGCACGCCGCGACCTACCTGGCATTCGACCTGATTTACCGCATCCTCCTGGACAACGACCAGGAGGTCCACTATGTCCAGAACATCACCGATGTGGATGATCCACTCTTTGAACGCGCCGCACGTGATGGCGTGGATTGGCGTGATCTGGGCACCAGCCAGATCAATCTCTTCCGTAGTGACATGGAAGCGCTGAGCATTATCCCGCCGCAGGACTATATCGGTGCGATTGAGTCCATCGACGAGGTGATCACAATGGTCTCCACGCTGCTGGAGGAGGGTGCGGCCTATGTGGTGGATGATGCTGAGTACCCGGATGTCTACGCCTCCATCCATGCGACTGAGAACTTCGGCTATGAGTCGAACTATGACTCCGCCACCATGGCCCAGTTCTTTGCCGAACGCGGCGGCGATCCGGACCGTGAAGGCAAGCGCAACCCGATGGATGCGCTGCTGTGGCGTGCCGCCCGTGACGGTGAACCCAGCTGGGATTCCCCCTTCGGTGCAGGCCGCCCAGGCTGGCACATTGAGTGTTCCGCCATCGCCACCAACCGACTGGGACCAAGCTTTGACATCCAGGGCGGGGGCTCTGACCTGATGTTCCCTCACCACGAGTTCTCCGCAGCACATGCTGAGGCCGCACACGGTGTGGAACGCATGGCCAAGCACTATGTGCATGCCGGCATGATCTCCCAGGACGGCGTCAAGATGTCCAAGTCCCTGGGTAACCTGGAGTTCGTCTCCCGCCTGACAGCCTCAGGCCATGAGGCAGCAGCCATCCGCCTGGGCGTGTACTCCACCCACTACCGTGGCGACCGCGATTGGAACACCGAGGTTCTCAAGGCGGCAGAAGAACGACTGGCACTGTGGCGTGCCGCAGTCGCTATCGCTCAGGACCGTGCAGTCGCTGTGGATGCAGTCACCGAGCTGCGCGCCCACCTGTCCAATGATCTGGACACCCCCGCAGGCCTGGCAGCAGTGGACGTCTGGGCCCGCACCGTACTGGATGGAACCCCTGACACGGACCGTGAATCAGCAGGTCAGTTGCCTGCTTCAGAGATCCCGCCAGCAGGTCGCATCATCGCTGCGGCCGTCGATGCACTTCTGGGAGTGCACCTTTAGCCAAATTCGTGGACAATGTCTGGCATGAGCATTCGCGCAACATTTCAGCCAACTGTCAACGAGTTCATCTCCACCCTGGAGGAATTCGCCACCGGTTCCTACCTCAAAGCAGATGAGAAGGAATTCTGGGATGAGCCCTTCGATGTAAAGGCACTTCCAGAACTCCGTAAAATCCTGGAAAACTACCTGGGCACCCTGGATGAGATCGGTCAGGGCCCGGAGCTGGATGCCCTGAACACCGCTGCTCAGAACACCCTTGATGAGCTGGATAAGTTCAACACCAAATACCACGGTGCAGTCATTGAGCCGGAGGAGAAGGAAGAAATCTCCGAGCTGCTTTTCGACGCAGCCAAGCTCACCGGTGCCGATGATCTCTCCCTGGAGAGCTTCCCGGAATTTGAATAACCCTCCGAGGCCTATGGATTTGAGAGACACCCACATTCCAGGGGTGTCTCTTTTTCTATTGGTATGGGGCCAGGGAGTGGGTGAGGAGCGTCGGTGGACCAGTGCAAGGTGATGCAGTCGCCATAGTGCAACAGCATGTTCCCAGGTCACATGCCCTGGGGCGGTTGAGAGCGTGGTTTATCAGTCCGTACCGAACCCTCAATCTGCTTCCGGCACTGGTCGGGAAGGTAAGGAGTCTGCGGGTGTGCATGAATGAAAATAGACTCTGAACAGGCTGAAAAGTTTAATTAAGAATGAAAGCGTACTAAGCTGTCTACCTAATGTCTGATACAGCTACCTCCCCCACATTCCTTGAAGCTCTCCGCAACCACGTACTCATTGGCGATGGCGCCATGGGAACCCAGTTGCAGGCCTTTGATCTCGACGTTGAAGATGACTTCCTCGGGCTCGAAGGATGTAATGAGATTCTCAACCACTCCCGACCGGATGTTCTGCGCCAGATCCACCGTTCCTACTTTGAGGCTGGCGCCGACCTGGTTGAAACCAACACCTTCGGTTGTAACCTGCCTAACCTCGCTGACTATGACATCGAGGACCGTTGCCGCGAACTTGCCTACAAGGGCACGGTGGTGGCGCGTGAGGTAGCCGATGAGATGGGGCCGGGCCGTGATGGTATGCGCCGTTTCGTCGTGGGTTCACTCGGACCAGGTACCAAGCTGCCATCCCTGGGTCATGCCCCCTATGACAAGCTGCGTGGACACTACAAAGAAGCAGCCCTTGGCATCATCGAAGGTGGTGGTGATGCCTTCCTGCTGGAAACCGCACAGGATCTGCTGCAGGTCAAGGCCGCTGTTCACGGCGTCCAGGACGCCATGGAAGAACTCGACGTGGTTCTGCCGATCATCTGCCATGTCACCGTGGAAACCACCGGCACCATGCTCATGGGTTCAGAAATCGGTGCCGCGCTGACTGCGCTGCAGCCACTGGGTATTGACATGATCGGCCTCAACTGTGCCACCGGCCCGGATGAGATGAGCGAACACCTGCGTTACCTGTCCAAGCACGCCTCCATCCCGGTATCCGTCATGCCGAACGCCGGCCTGCCGGTACTGGGTAAGAACGGTGCGGAGTACCCACTGGGTGCTGAGGAGCTGGCCAAGGCACTGCGTGGTTTTGTTAGCGAATATGGTCTGTCCATGGTCGGTGGCTGCTGTGGCACCACCCCGGAGCACGTCCGTGCGGTTCGCGACGCCGTGGTTGGTGTTCCAGAGGGAGAGACCTCATCGCTGACCACCGTCCCTGAAGGACCTGCCATTCCGGCTGAGCGTGAGATTGAGCTCGAGGATGCCGTGGCATCTCTTTACACCTCGGTGCCGCTGACCCAGGTCACCGGCATCACCATGATCGGTGAGCGCACCAACGCCAATGGTTCCAAGGCTTTCCGCGAGGCCATGCTCGCCGGCGACTGGGAAAAGTGCGTGGATATTGCCAAGCAGCAGACCCGCGATGGTGCCCATATGCTCGATCTCTGCATCGACTACGTCGGCCGCGATGGCCGCGAGGACATGGCCACCTTGGCAGCACTGCTGGCCACCAGCTCCACCCTGCCGATCATGATTGACTCCACTGAGCCGGAGGTCATCCAGGTCGGTCTGGAGCACCTGGGCGGCAGAAGCATCGTCAACTCCGTGAACTTTGAAGATGGCGATGGGCCAGAATCTCGTTACCGTCGCATCATGGCCATGGTGAAGCAGCACGGTGCCGCCGTGGTTGCACTGACCATTGATGAAGAAGGACAGGCACGTACCGCTGAACACAAGGTGCAGATCGCGGAACGCCTGATCACGGACATCACGCAGACCTACGGGCTGACTGAATCCGACATCGTGGTGGACTGTCTCACCTTCCCGATCTCCACCGGCCAGGAAGAGACCCGACGCGATGGCATCGAGACGATCGAGGCTATCCGTGAACTGAAGAAGCGTTACCCGGGCATCCACACCACTCTGGGACTGTCGAATATCTCCTTCGGTCTCAACCCGGCGGCACGCCAGGTGCTCAACTCCGTGTTCCTGCATGAGTGTGTTCAGGTTGGCCTGGACTCCGCCATTGCACACAGCTCCAAGATCCTGCCGATGAACCGCATCGAGGAACGTCAGCGTGAAGTTGCCCTGGACATGGTCTATGACCGCCGCACTGAAGACTACGATCCACTGCAGGAGTTCATGCAACTCTTCGAAGGTGTCTCTGCTGCTGATGCCAAGGACGCCCGTGCCGAGGCACTGGCTGCCATGCCACTGTTTGAACGTCTCGCTCAGCGCATCATCGACGGCGATAAGAACGGCATGGAAGAAGACCTCGAGGCCGGCATGAAGGAAAAGAAGCCGATTGAGATCATCAACGAGGATCTCCTCAACGGCATGAAGACTGTCGGTGAGCTCTTCGGCTCCGGACAGATGCAGCTGCCGTTCGTGCTCCAGTCCGCAGAGACCATGAAGATCGCCGTGGCTTATCTCGAACCCTTCATGGAAGAAGAAGCGGAAGCCAACGGTGAAGAGAAGTCTGATGGTAAGGGCCGCATCGTGATTGCCACCGTCAAGGGCGATGTCCACGACATCGGCAAGAACCTGGTAGACATCATCATGTCCAACAACGGCTATGACGTGATCAA
Organism: uncultured Corynebacterium sp.; assembly: GCF_945649885.1. Classification (GTDB taxonomy): domain Bacteria; phylum Actinomycetota; class Actinomycetes; order Mycobacteriales; family Mycobacteriaceae; genus Corynebacterium. The sequence goes on from NZ_CALZFS010000013.1 coordinate 9,838, forward strand.
TCTGGGTATCAAACAGCCAATCTCCAACATGCTGGAAGCTGCCAAGGAGCACAGGGCCGATGCCATCGGTATGTCCGGTCTGCTGGTGAAGTCCACGGTGGTGATGAAAGAAAACCTCCAGGAGATGAACAACGCGGAGATGGCGCACTTCCCGGTGATGCTCGGTGGCGCCGCCTTGACCCGCACCTATGTGGAAAATGACCTGGCAGAGGTCTACAACGGCGATGTCTACTACGCCCGAGATGCCTTCGAATCCCTGCGTCTGATGGATGAATGGATGGCGGAGAAGAGGGGAGAGGCCGCTGATCCAGATTCCCCTGAGGCAATTGAAGCTGCCCGTAAGAAGGAGGAGCGCAAGGCACGCAGCGAGCGTTCCAAACGTATCGCCGCCGAGCGCAAGGCCAATGCAGTTCCGGTTGAGGTTCCTGAGCGTTCTGACGTGGCCATCAACACTCCGCTGGCTAACCCACCGTTCTGGGGCACCCGCATTGTCAAGGGCCTGCCGCTGGCTGAGTACCTGCCGAACCTGGATGAGCGTGCCCTGTTCATGGGACAGTGGGGCTTGAAGTCCACCCGCGGTGGTGAGGGACCAACCTATGAGGAGCTCGTGGAGACCGAGGGCCGCCCACGGTTCCGCTACTGGATCGATCGCCTCAAGTCAGAGGGCATCCTCGACCACACCGCCATTGTCTACGGCTATTTCCCCGCTGTATCTGAAGGCGATGACGTGATCATCCTGGAATCCCCCGAGCCGGACGCCCCGGAGCGCATGCGTTTCAGCTTCCCGCGTCAGCAGCGGGGCCGTTTCCTGTGCATCGCGGACTTCATCCGTCCACGTGAGCAGGCGATTGCTGATGGTGAAGTGGATGTCTTCCCATTCCAGCTGGTGACCATGGGTGATCCGATCGCACAGTTCGCCAATGAGCTCTTCGCGGAGAATGAATATCGTCAGTACCTGGAGGTCCACGGCGTGGGCGTTCAATTGACCGAGGCCATGGCTGAGTACTGGCATTCCCGTATCCGCAAGGAGCTGCACCTGAGCACCGGTGGCACCGCAGGCGATGAGGACTCCGATGACATGTCGAAGTTCTTTGACCTGGATTACCGCGGCGCCCGTTTCTCCTTCGGTTATGGTTCCTGCCCGTCCCTGGAGGACCGCGCCAAGATGGTTGAACTGCTCGAACCTGAGCGGATCGGCGTGACCCTGTCTGAGGAGCTTCAGCTGCACCCGGAACAGTCCACCGATGCTTTCGTGCTTTATCACCCGGAGGCGAAGTACTTCAACGTCTAAACGTTGCGGTTTGAGCCATTCCCATTAGTGTTGTCTTCATGGTTAAGGCAATCTTCTGGGACATGGACGGCACGATGGTGGATACAGAGCCCCAGTGGGGGCTTGTCACCTATGAACTGAGTGAGCTGATGGGCAGGCGTCTGACCCCGGAGCTGCGGGACACCACTGTGGGCAGCAGCTTGCCCCGCACAATCCGGATTTGCGCTGAACATGCCGGAATCTCCGTGGATGAGGCAGACTACCAGCGCTACCGTGCATTCATGCTGGGACGCGTCGCTGAGCTTTTCGACGGCGTACTGGCCCCCAACCCGGGCGTGGTCCCGCTGCTTGCGGAGCTTGCCGAACAGAAGGTGACCATGCTGGTCACCACCAACACCGAACGTTCCCTTGCCGCTCGTTGTATCGACGTGGTCGGGAGGAATTACTTCACTGATTCCATCACCGGTGATGAAGTGCCCAACCCTAAACCTGCACCGGATATGTATCTCGAAGCTGCCCGCAGGGTGGGACTACCCCCATCCGAGTGTCTCGTTTTTGAGGATTCTTTCAATGGCATGATCGCTGCGGTGGAGGCCGGCTGCCGGGTCATCGGCCTTCATCCGGAGGAGGTCACCCCACCTGAAGGTGTGGTGCCCCTGCGTGAACTGCACGGTAGTGACACTTTTGAGGGTGTTGACGCAGAAATGATCAACACCTGGTTTGATCAGATCGCCCCGGCAGTACTGCCCAATTAGCCGCACACCACAAAGAAAACCATGTGCCCCAAAAACACAACCGTGGATTCAGTATGGAATGATGTACTCCGTGAAGACATTTGACTCGCTGTACGAAGAACTTCTTGACCGTGCCCAGAACCGCCCTGAGGGCTCTGGGACTGTAGCCGCGTTGGACAAGGGCGTCCATCATATCGGCAAGAAGGTCATCGAAGAGGCCGGCGAGGTCTGGATTGCAGCTGAGTACCAGTCCGATGAAGAGCTGGCCGAGGAAATCTCCCAGCTGATGTACTGGACCCAGGTCATCATGGTGGCTCGTGGTATCAAGCCCGACGACGTCTACAAGAACCTGTAGGAGAAATTAGACAGCCATGCTGAAAATTGCTGTGCCCAACAAGGGCTCCCTATCTGAGCGTGCCATGGAGATCCTCGACGAAGCTGGCTACGCCGGCCGCGGTGACTCCAAGTCACTCAACGTCCTGGACACCGCCAACGAGGTGGAGTTCTTCTTCCTTCGCCCCAAGGACATCGCCATCTATGTGGCTGGTGGCCAGCTGGATCTCGGCATCACCGGCCGTGACCTGGCGTTGGACTCCCGCGCTGATGTCCACGAGGTACTTTCCCTCGGTTTTGGTTCATCCACCTTCCGTTACGCCGCTCCCATGGGCGAGGAGTGGACCGTCGAAAAGCTCGACGGCAAGCGCATCGCCACCTCCTACCCGAACCTGGTGCGCGATGACCTGGCCTCCCGCGGTATCGACGCCGATGTGATCCGCCTTGATGGTGCTGTGGAAATCTCCATCAAGCTCGGTGTTGCCGATGCCATCGCCGATGTGGTGTCCACTGGCCGCACGCTGCGCCAGCAGGGACTTGAACCTTTCGGCGACTCCCTGTGCACCTCTGAGGCGGTCATCGTTGGTCGTCGCGACGAAGAGGTGACCCCGGCCCAGCAGGTTCTGCTCAGCCGTATCCAGGGCATCCTGCACGCGCAGACCTACCTCATGCTTGATTACAATGTCAGCCGTGACAACCTCGAGGAGTCCAGTGCGGTCACCCCGGGGATCTCCGGACCGACTGTCTCTCCGTTGGCACGTGACAACTGGGTTGCTGTTCGCGCCATGGTTCCACGCAAGTCTGCCAACTCCATCATGGACAGGCTCTCCAGCATCGGTGCAGAAGCCATCCTGGCCTCTGATATCCGCATCGCCCGCATCTGAATCCTTCAACAAGAGAGGTAGGGGGTCATTGCCAGGTTTTTCCTGGCGAGGCCTCCTTTTTCCATTCTCAGGGAACTTGTCAGCCCAACCGGGGTTAATGCATCACCTGCTTTTTCCCCTCTGATCATTGTTACGTAGGATGAGCGATATTAGTTTCGTGATTTCAACCACCGGTGAAAGGCAGAACATGTCGTCCAAGACGAATAAGGTTTCCGAAGACACTTCAAAGGATGAGCAGACATCCACCACTCCGGAGCCTCCTGTAGTAGATGGCGAGGCACTGGTAGAAACCACGGAAACCACGTCAACAGGTGAGAAGACCGCAGCAGCCAAGGCCGCGGAGGTACGTCGCAAGACCAAGCGGAATTTCAGGATCGAATCCGACCTGCTCGGTGATCTTGAGATCCCGGCTGACGCCTATTTCGGAGTTCACACCCTGCGTGCGGTGGACAACTTCCAGATTTCACGCACCACCATCAACCACGTCCCGGAATTCATCCGCGGCATGGTCCAGGTGAAGAAAGCGGCAGCGTTGGCTAATCGCCGCCTCCACACCCTGCCGGCAGAAAAAGCCACGGCGATCGTCTGGGCCTGTGACCAGATCCTGGTCGAGGGACGTTGCATGGACCAGTTCCCGATCGATGTGTTCCAAGGTGGTGCCGGCACCAGTACCAACATGAACACCAACGAGGTGGTGGCCAACCTCGCGCTTGAGCATATGGGTTATGAAAAGGGCCGTTATGACATCCTGCACCCGATGGATGATGTCAACATGTCCCAGTCCACCAACGATGCCTACCCAACCGGTTTCCGCCTGGGCATCTATGGTGCGATGAGCACCCTCATCTCTGAGATCGATCAGCTCCAGGTAGCTTTCCGCGAAAAGGGTACCGAGTTCGTCGACATCATCAAGATGGGTCGTACCCAGCTCCAGGATGCGGTGCCGATGAGTCTGGGTGAAGAATTCCAGGCTTTCGCAGCCAATCTTGCTGAAGAACAGTCTGTCCTGCGTGCCGCCATGGAGAAGCTGCTTGAGGTCAACCTCGGTGCCACCGCCATCGGTACCGGCGTGAACACCCCTTCCGGTTACCGCCACCAGGTGGTTGCCTCCCTGTCTGAGGTCACTGGTCTGGACATCAAGTCTGCCCGCGACTTGATTGAAGCAACCTCTGACACCGGTGCCTATGTTCTGGCGCACTCAGCAGTCAAGCGTGCTGCCATGAAGCTGTCCAAGATCTCTAACGACCTACGTCTGCTCTCTTCCGGCCCACGTGCAGGACTCAACGAGATCAACCTGCCACCACGCCAAGCTGGTTCTTCAATCATGCCGGCCAAGGTCAACCCGGTCATCCCGGAGCTTGTCAACCAGGTCTGCTTCAAGGTTTTTGGCAATGACCTCACCGTCACCATGGCTGCTGAAGCAGGTCAGCTCCAGCTCAACGTTATGGAACCAGTCATTGGTGAGTCCCTCTTCCAGTCCATCCGCATCCTGGGAAATGCCGCTAAGACGCTGCGTGAAAAGTGTGTTGTTGGCATCACCGCCAATCCGGAGGTTTGCCGCGCATATGTGGATAACTCCATCGGCATCATCACCTACCTCAACCCATTCCTGGGCCATGACATTGGAGATGCGATTGGTAAGGAAGCCGCCGAAACTGGCCGTTCCGTCCGCAAACTTATCTTGGAGCGCAACCTCATGGATGAAGAGACCCTGAATACCGTATTGTCCAAGGAGAACCTCATGCACCCGATTTTCCGGGGCAAGCTCTACCTGGATCAGAACTAGTAGTTCTGAGCTGTATGTTTTATTGAGATCGTCTCAGAGGACGGGGGATAGTACTACTGGCAAATGATGAAATGTGCAGTTCATGTCTGTGCTCTGGGGTTTCCCCATCCAGTAGGATCGGGTCTTCGCATACGTTGCGGCAGTCCATTCAGGAAGCTGAGGGGTTCAAATAAAAGCACTCGTTTCGAACCTGTACCTTTAAGGGGAAGTTATGAAGAACGAATCTCCGGTTCCATTCATTGTTTTACTGGTGCTTTATGTGGGTCTCTTCATAGCTCTGTGGATATTTATTCCGATAGCTTCACTGCTTGATGCGATGGTGATTGGGATCGTCCTTTCAGTATCCGGTGTGGCTGCAGTGATAACAGCAGCTTTCTCGCGTAGTGCTTCCGTTCAGGTACTGGCGGGGATCGGGTTGACAGGACTTATTGCCGTCGGCATTGGTGTGTATTTCTGGATTACCGTCCCGGAAGGAATCCTTGACGCATTCATCCTTGTCATCGGCGGTGGAGTGCTACTAGCTGCAATCGCAGTGGCTGGAGATCGGCTCTGGCAGGGGAGCCGAAAAGGGCTGAAGCCCTGATGCGAGGAAGGTTGCCCTGGTCGTTGCAGTGTCAATAAAAACTGGTTCGCATTTCTCACCATCAGAATGCGAACCAGTTTTATTTTTCATCACCCAGATTCAATGATGCTGCAGTGCCCATGACACGGACCAGCTCATCCGCATCAAGGCAATACTGCTGAAGGACATAGTTCCAAACTCGGTAGCCTTCTTCTAGACGGGGTCCTCCCCAGGTTATGTTTCAGTGGGGTAGGGGCGGGGCCACTGGGTGCCCCGTAATGCCTCCAGATCCTGATTGAATCGGGTCAAAAGACGCAGGAAAGTTCTTAAGTCCTCATCGGACCAATCTGCGGTGACCTGGCGGGAGATCTCATCGCGGCTGTTGAATTCTGATTGCAGTTGTTCCAGGCCCTTGACGCTGGGCTGGTGCTTGCGGGCAGGTCCACCTGAGGGGTCGGGCATCCGTTCAATCAGTCCGACTTTCATGGCGGCTGCGACCTGGCGGTGGACGGTGGAGATATCAAGCGACATTGCAGAAGCCAGCTCACTGATGCTCATGGGGCCTTCCACATCCAGGCGGGAGAGCAGGAGGGCGGCACTGCGGTCCAGTGCCCATTCTCTTTCATGGGGTGGGGCGTTGTGCAGGGCGTACCTGGAGGACAGCATGTTCTCATAGGAGAGTTGCGTGAGTGGTCCGTATTTCTCCACGAAGAGTCCTTTCGTTGTTCGTCTCAGGTTACAGTGAGCTTTCTATTTGTATCATACAATTGCATGATACAATTCCGGAAAACCAGTAGGTGACTGGGAGTGATCAAAAATTTAAGGAGTATCAGCCTGTGACAGGTTCGGCAGCAGGGGAGAGTTCTTCGCAACCAGGAGATGGGCAGAAGCTGTTTAGCCGCACTTTTGCGTTGGGATGGCTCATCACCTTCTCCTTTTATCTGGTGTTTTATTTCCTCATCACCATCATGGCGCTGTATGCCATCAAGGAGTTCGCCGCATCGGACCTGGTTGCTGGTTTCGCCTCGAGTTCCTTCGTGGTGGGAGCTACCATCGCACGGTTTTCCTGTGGCTATATCGTGGACCGCTTCGGACGTCGACGCGTGTTGATTCTCGCGTCGATACTCGCTGTCATCGCCTCGGTTCTCTACATTCCTGCCGATTCCCTCGTGCTGTTGATCGGCGTCCGACTTCTCCACGGTTTCGCCTTCTGCTTTGCCAGTACCGCGGCCATGGCAGTGACCCAGTTGGTGATCCCGCCATCACGGCGTGCTGAGGGTACGGGTTATCTCTCGCTGACTTCCACGTTGGCTACCGCTGTCGGTCCGGCACTGGCGCTGTTCCTGGTGGGCACCTTCAACTACCAGTTCATCTTCTGGGTGACCCTTGTAGTCACCGTGGCAACCCTGGTGTTGTCCCTCCTGGTCGAGGATCCGATGCCGCGGCAGGAGGGTGCACCAACCCGATGGTCGATAAAGACCATCGTGCATCCGGCAGTTGTTCCGGTTGCGGTCTTCATGATGATGATCGGACTGTGTTATGCCGGAGTGATCACCTATCTCAACCCCTATGCCGAGAACCGTGATGTCATCGCGGGAGCCGGACTCTTCTTCATTGCCTATGCCACATCCATGCTGATCATGCGTACGTTCCTGGGTAGGGTTCAGGACCGTCATGGTCCGACCCCGGTGATCGTCTCCGGTCTGGTGGCGTTCGCCATTGCTCTGGCTATTCTTGCCGTGGCAGATACGGACTGGCTTGTGGTCGTTGCCGGTGCATTGACTGGAATGGGTTATGGAACGCTGATGCCGGCAGCCCAGGCGATCACGGTCGATGCGGTTCCTGCCGCACAGATCGGCACAGGCCTGTCCACCCTGTTCCTGTTCACGGACCTCGGCTTCGGCCTGGGGCCAGTCCTGCTGGGCGTTCTGCTCGGAGGGGTTGGCTATGGTGGCATGTTTGCCATGTTGTCTGGTGTGGTGGTGCTTGCTGGAATCTATTACGCAGCCACTCGTGCCTGGCGCCAACGGCCGGCGCGCTAGCAAACGAAGAGAAAACCGCGCACTCCACAGTGGAGTACGCGGTTTATTTCACTTCAGGCTATGCCGACTGACGGTGGGAATTGTCATAGTCCCGCTGGAGGGCAATCCAGTCCTGTGCGCTGAGCGAGAAAGCTCGGGCAAGTCTCATGGCCAGACCAACGGTTAAGTTGCTGCGTCCTTCGACCAGGTTGGTGATGGTTGCTTCGGTGATATGCAGGCTCTTGGCCAGGTCATAGTGGGTGATCCCGCGGGGTTTGAGGAATCGCTCATTCAGGACCTCACCAGGGTGTTGCGGATTCCGGGGCTGCGGAGAGATCGCAAACACTCCTTTCGAGATGAAGGGGTGAATTGTCACATTTCGAGTACCTTCAAGTCCGAAAACTTATAGGTATTTAATTAATGAAAGCTAAATCTAATAATATTCTCGAACTAAAGCTTCGCAACATAGGCAATGGCTACCTAAGCTGCATTTCCCCATGTCGATTCGAACACCGTTGAAATATCATCCTTTGGAATGACCACGAACAGCGCAGTTTTAAGACTCTCCGGAAACCTTGTCTGCAGTGCTTCCTGGCCACCCCGGATACTCTGGCGGCACTCCACCAAACTCCGGGCACAGGGCCTGGTGCGGGCACCAGCCGCATAACTTAGAGGTCTTGGTGCGGAAGCGGCCTGATTTACCGTCCATCTCGATCTTCGCCCAGAGATCAGCCAGGTCCCGTTCGAAGTACTCCAGCTGTTCGCGGGAGGGCTTGAGGAACATGGAATCATTGACCTTCAGATACATCAGACGCAGCTGGGCCGGGATCTGATCATAGAGGCGCCAGTAGGCCAGGGCGTAGAAGAGCATCTGGAACTGGGCCTGTTGGCTCCACTGAGGCTTGGGCTTCTTGCCGGTCTTGTAGTCAACAACCCGGACTTCACCGGTGGGGGCGGTATCCACGCGGTCGATGAAACCACGTACCGGAACGCCGTTGGGTAGCACGGTGTCCACGTACATCTCCACGTCACTGGCATCAAAGCCTTGCGGGTTCTCCATCTCGAAGTATCCCCGCAGCAGGGAACGGCACTCCACCAGGAAGTCATAGAGCTGATCCTCAGGTACCAGATCATTCAAATCTGGATCCTGCTCGCACATTTCCACCCAGTGGGGCTTCAATCGCTTGACCATCGCCGGGTAATCACGTTGTTCGCGGGGGAGTTTGTGCATTTCCTCCAATACGGCATGGACCAGGGTGCCCTTGACCTGTGCGACGGTCTTGGGCTCCGGGAGACGGTCGATGGCACGCAGTCTGTACAGCAGGGGACACTGCTGATAATCCCCGGCGCGGGAGGGGGAGAGTGCCAGCGGCCGTGGTTTGGACGGTGCGACTGGCTGCTGGGTGGATGCTTGAGTGGTTTCTTCTGTGGGTTTTTCAGAGCTGGTCATGATGATTGACACCTTAGCCAATGGGATGGACACGTTTGCCAATTCAGGCGGAGCCCTGCGGTGCTGGTGGGATGTTGGCTAGCCTGGGTTCATGCATGTGACTGATGATTTCCTTAGTTTCCTGGCGTTGAGCCCGAGTTCTTATCACGCGGCTGAGACCGTGACCCGTCGTCTGATCCATGAGGGTTTTGTGCGTCAGGATGATACTGATGCTTGGGACGCCTCTCCGGGGGGACATGTGATGGTGCGCGGTGGCGCGGTCATGGCCTGGTGGGTTCCGGAAAATGCCTCCCCGGATTCGGGGTTTCGTATCATCGGTTCCCATACTGATTCTCCGGGTTTCAAGCTCAAGCCCCGTGGTGATCTGCAGTCCCATGGTTGGCAGCAGGCTGGTGTAGAAGTCTATGGCGGGCCGATTTATCCGTCCTGGTTGGATCGTGAGTTGTCCCTGGCTGGGCGTGTGGCATTACAGGATGGTTCGGTCAAGCTGGTCAACACCGGTGCTATCATGCGTATCCCGAATGTTGCCATCCACCTGGACCGTTCGCTGAACTCCAACCTGACGCTCAACCCGCAGTCGCACCTGCAGCCGGTGTTTGCGGTGGGTGATCCAGATGTCTCCATCATGGATGTGCTGGCAGAGGCAGCGGGTGTGGAACCACTGGATATTGTTGCCCATGACTTGATCACGGTGGATACCCAGGTTCCAGAGATTTTCGGGGCACATGGTGACTTCATCGCCTCCGGCCGTCTGGATAACCTCTCTTCCGTGCAGCCCTCCATGACTGCTCTGATTGCAGCAGCCACCTCGGATGATGCCAGCGATGACATCTTGGTTCTGGCTGCCTTTGATCATGAGGAGGTCGGCTCCAACTCCACCACCGGTGCGGGTGGACCGCTCCTGGAGGACGTGCTCAACCGCACGGCACGTGCACTGGGTGCTGATGAGGATCAGCGCCGGCGGATGTTCAACCGCTCCACCATGGTTTCTGCTGATGCAGCACACTCCATCCACCCGAATCACCCGGCCAAGCATGATCCGGTCAACTATCCGATCATCGGCCAGGGCCCGGTGCTCAAGGTCAACGCCAACCAGCGCTACACCTCTGATGCGGTGACCTCCGGCATGTGGGTCCGTGCCTGCCAGACCGCAGGGGTTCCACACCAGGTGTTTGCTGGCCGCAATGACGTGCCCTGTGGTTCCACCATCGGACCGATCAGCGCCACCCGCCTGGGTATCGCATCAGTGGATGTGGGCATCCCACTGTTGTCCATGCACTCGGCACGTGAGATGGCCGGGGTGAAGGATCTGGGATGGTTTGAACAGGCACTGGAAGCCTATCTGGTAAATTAACGCCGATTAGTCGTCGACTTTTTGACGCAGCTCTACCCACAAGCGAGAAAGCGAGGGCACATGCCCTATTCCGGTCCGTTTCAACCAGGTGACCGCGTCCAACTGACCGACGCCAAGCGCCGCCACTTCACCATCGTCTTGGAGCCGGGAGGCAGCTACCACACCCACCGTGGCCAGATCCCCCACGATGAGATCATCGGCGCCGATGAGGGCACCGTCGTCCAGTCCACCATGGGCTCGGACTTCCTGTGCTTCCGCCACCTCATGGTCGACCACGTTCTCTCCATGCCCCGTGGTGCAGCGGTGATCTACCCGAAGGACTCCGCACAGATCCTGGTGGAGGGAGATATCTTCCCCGGCGCCCGCGTGCTGGAAGCAGGTGCTGGATCAGGTGCCCTGTCCATGGCGCTGCTGCGCGCCATCGGCCACGACGGCAAGCTGATCTCCTATGAGATCCGCGATGACCACCTTGAATACGCCGTCAGCAACGTCGAGGAATACTTCGGTGAACGCCCCGCAACCTGGGACCCACGCCTGGGTGACCTGAAGGAAGTCACCGTCGACGACCTCGGCGGACCGGTGGACCGTATCGTGCTGGACATGCTCGAACCATGGGAATGCCTGGAAACCTGCAAGGATCTCCTCATCCCCGGTGGTGTCTTCATGACCTATGTGGCCACCGTGCCACAGCTGATGAAGGTCATGGAAGGCCTGCGCGAACTACAGTGCTTCACCGAACCACGCGCCTGGGAATCCCTCATCCGTGACTGGAAGGTCGAAGGCCTGGCCACCCGCCCAGAACACCGTATGAATGCCCACACCGCATTCCTCGTGCTGGCACGACGCCTTGCCGACGGCGTCACCCCACCACGCCCGCAGCGACGCGCACGTCGCTAAGCACCAGCCCTTAAAGACCAACAAACCCCGGCCTTCAAGGGACTACAGTGGCAGACATGGCCACACCAACACATTCTGAGGCAACCGGTTCCTTCTCCGAATTCAACCAGGAGGAGATGACCCGGCTTGCCGACAGCGTGCGCCAACTCAAACGCACCAACCAGGATTTAAGCTCCCGGAACTCCAAACTGGCGGACATGCTGAAATCATCACGCGACAAACTGTCCATGATGTACGAACAGCTCGAAGACATGTCCCAACCACCCTCGCTCTACGGAACCTACCTGGAAGCCTCCCGCGACGGCACCAGTGCCGAAATCTTCGCCGGAGGCAGGCGCATGCGAGTAGCCATGTCACCCATGCTCTGCGCCGGCGACCTCATGCCCGGCGTCCAGGTACGCCTCGGTGAAGGCAACCAGATCCTGGAGGCCTGCGAGTACGAACAAACCGGTGACCTGGCAACACTGATGGAAATGATCGGCCGTGACCGCGCCCTCATCTCTGACCGTTCCGGGGAAGAACGCGTGGTCAAACTCGCAGGCCCCCTGATGGACCGCACCCGCAAACTCCCACGCCCCGGCGACACCCTCCTGGTTGACCGCCGCGCAGGCTACGCCTTCGAGAACATCCCCAAGACGGAGATCTCCAAGCTTGCCCTCGAAGAAGCCCCTGATGTCTCCTATGCCGATATCGGTGGCCTGGATGATCAGATCGAACTGATCCAGGACGCAGTTGAACTGCCCTTCCTGCACCCGGAGATGTACCGTGCCTATAAACTGCACCCACCCAAGGGCGTGCTGCTCTACGGACCTCCCGGTTGTGGCAAGACATTGATTGCCAAGGCGGTGGCGAACTCACTGTCCCAGCGCATCGGGGATGCCGGAACCTCCTACTTCATCAACGTCAAGGGACCGGAGCTGCTCAACAAGTACGTGGGCGAAACCGAACGCCAGATCCGTGTGATCTTTGAACGCGCCCGCGAACTGGCAGGCGACGGCCGCCCCGTGATCATCTTCTTTGATGAGATGGAATCCATCTTCCGCACCCGCGGTTCAGGGGTGAGCTCCGATATGGAAACCACCGTGGTCCCACAGCTGCTTGCTGAACTCGACGGTGTGGAGGACCTGTCCAATGTGATCGTCATCGGTGCCACCAACCGCGAGGAACTGATTGATCCCGCCATCCTGCGTCCGGGACGCCTGGACATCAAGATCCGCGTCCAACGCCCCAACCGCAAGGGATCCCGTGATATCTTCGCCCGCTACATCACCGACACCATCCCGCTGGCAGTGGAGGTTGATGAGCTCATCGACAGCGCCGTGGAACATCTGTTCACCCCGCGGCCCTATGTACGCCTGACGCTTGTCGACAACACCCAGGAAACCCTCAATTACCACGACTTCGTCTCCGGTGCGATGATCGCCAATATCGTCGACCGCGCCAAGAAAAGCGCCATCAAGGACCACATCGAGGGCAAGGGGATCGGCCTGACCATCGCCCACCTCACCGACGCCATCGACCAGGAGCACCAACAGAGCGAAGATCTACCCAATACCTCCAACCCGGATGAGTGGACCAAGATCATCGGCCGCCAGGGCAAGCGCGTCACCAACGCTGAAGTCGTGCAGTAGCAGGGAAGCGCTGGGCGCGCGGTTAAAGAGAGCTTGTCGGCGTCCTTGTCCTGCACGCTGATTCAACGAAGTGTAAAGTTGTTTGCAAAACGTAAAGTCGCAGTTAGGGGCACTGAAGTGGATCAGACGAGCGCCCGTTTCTCCCATGCCGCAGCGCAGGCACGTGAGCGGAACCCGCGAGGAGTATCAAAGAAGGAAGGATGGCTCATCATCCTCCAGGCGAGCGCCAGTGTGGTGATGATGTCGATCTTCTTCCAAGCACACAACTGGTACTGGGGTGGCATCCTCAATTTCGCCAGTGTCGGAGTATTCCTCATCCTCGCTGTCATGATGTCCACAAGGATGGCACGAGTGCGCGCAGTCCATCCCGCTGGGCATAGACGACGTCTCCTACTGGCAAGCCTTCTTCCGCTTTTAGCTATCGCCATCGGTGGGTGGTACTGGACTTCCCATGCGCCACACAGTGGTTCCTGGCTGTTGACCACCTCAGTTGCCGTGCTCAGCTGTGTCCCGCTGGTGGTGCTTGGATATTCCCTGGTTGCCAGGGGCAACCGGTGAATCTGTCCCAGGCACGCAAAGCTCTCGATGACATGATCCACTCTCCTGTGCGTTTCACTCTGGCAGCGGCCCTGAACTCGGTGGACTCCGCGGACTACCAAACGCTGAGGGAAGAACTGGGTGTCAGCTACTCTCTGCTCTCCAAACATGCAGGCATCTTGGAGGAGACAGGTTATCTGAAGATCACGAAAGAATTTGATGGTCGCACCCAGATCACCAGGATGAGCCTGACCCGCCAGGGGAGAGAGGCATTTCAACAACACCTGACCGCCCTGGACAGAATTGTGCAAGGCTTGACCTGATGCTGTGCTGAAACAGAAGGAGAATATGGGCATGGGACTGACACCGGAACAGATGCTGGAACTCCAGGAACTCAGTGAGGCTGCAACCCGCCTGGATAGAGATATTCAAGAACTCCTGCAGCAACGCCAGGAAATATCAGCCCGGGCTGGAAACCTGACCGCAATTCAGATGAGACAACGCCAGGATGAGATCAAGAAGGCATCACCGGCAACCTCTGACATGGACCTGGAACTGCTGTCCAGATGGCTCATCACCAAAGTCCAACGACTTGAGGATGAGAACCTTATCGCACTCAAAGGCAGGTTCCGTGCCCCTCACATCATGCCCGGCATGGTCCCGATCATGATCAACGATGACGGCTACTGCACACAGCTGGTGATCCATTTCGATGCAGACCACTTCCAGGGCATGGTCGGGGTCTCCCTGGAGGAAGAAGGCCGCCGCACACAAGCTGGATATGACGAAGAACTTCATGCCTCCACAATCATCGTCGCTTTGATGGGTGAATTCCCGATCACCCTCGCAGAACAATGCCAACCAGGTGAAATCAAGTGGCTTTTTGACGCGCCGGGTTATCCCCACCCTGATAACCTCGGTGCCCTGATTGCCATGGCGCAGGAAACGGGTGCCTGGCTGCACCCGCAGATTGATGAGATTCCACATTCCTGACGGATGTTTAACCAAGAGACGGAAGAAGAGTGGGTATGAGGTTGACATCAATGCAGATGCAGGAACTCCATGAACTCGAAGAACGCGCTGCGTGGTTGGATGCTGAGATACAGAAGCTTCTATTGGAACGTCAGCAGGTTTTCCAGCGGACAGAAGACTTGAATATGATCCGCTTGGAAGGGCTGCAATCCGAGAGGATGAAGGAAGCACCCACTACCTCCACGATGGAACTTGAAGTATTAGCACACTGGCTCACTGTCCAGGTTCAACGCCTGGAAGAGGAAAATCTTGGACGCACAGGCAGTGGTGTACCCCGGAGCTACCGAGTCCTGCCGGGGATGGTTCCCATCATGGTCAATGATGACGGCTACTGCACACAGCTGGTGATCCATTTTGATACCGAGCAGTTTCAGGGCATGGTGGGCTTTTCTTTCGATGACCGTGGTGGTCAGGGGCAACCGGAATATGACGAGAAGGATCATGCCGAATTTCTCGGTTTACTGCTGATGGGCGAATACCCGGTTACTCTCGCAGAACAGTGCGAACCAGGTGAAATCAAATGGTTCCTTAAAACCGCCGGGTATGCACACCCAGACAATATCGGTGATCTCATCACTGCAGGACAGACATTTGGTGCCTGGCTGCACCCACGGATCGAGGAAATTCCACATTCCTAGCCGATGCTCAGACAACCACTGTTAATCGCGATAGATTCATAACATGCCATTGATCAGTGATCTGCTTGATGGCCCCAGGGGCCGGGACTTTCTCATGGAGGTGGCCCTTGCCTCAGAGGGGCTGGGTGGACCCTTATTTCAGGCCACCTGGCGGCTTAGTAGCTATATGCGGCGTAACGTAGACACATTCGGGATCAGCAGGAAGCACTCTGCGGAAGCTCTATCCAGGAAAGTGGCACCCCTGCTGGAACAGGTGCCCTTGGGGGAGATTACTCCCACACTGCTTTATGACGCTCTGGAAAGCCCTGTCTTCCGGGCGACCTACTGGGTATCACCTAGTGATGAGAATGTGTTCCTGAGATCACAGTCTCTTAAGACCGGCCTGCGGCGTATTGCCCGTCATATTGCCAGCTCTGAGGTTGTATCTGACTGGTCTGATTCCTTCCAGCTGGATTGCCCGCAGGCTGCAGTGAGCTGGAAGGCACCAGGAGAAGAACCACCTGAACCACCAATTGAGGAGGCCTTGGAGAAGTGGCGGGAGGAGGCACGTACCGATAAGTTGTGGTGGTCCATGCCTCCGTGGCCGCTGATCGCCACCTCCGGGAAGCTCAAAGATGGCACTCCGGGGGCACTGCGTTTCCTTGAGGATGGTTTCGGATGGACAACCGGTTGGGTACGTGGAGCAACCGTGTCTCCTGATGCGAGGGTATTCACCATCCATGGATCGCGAGACTGGGCGCAGCTGTGCCAGCGCTTCCCACTGGATGTTACCGCCAGTAAGGGTGTGGACTGGCATGAGGTCACGGGATTTCCCCACAGGTGGGTGATGCCGGACTATGTGGAGGTAGCTCAATATTATGATGGGGTCCATTTAAGTATGGCGGGTTATCTCGCCACTGTGGAAAGGGTCATCCCCGTAGACGATAAACGTGCCAGTATGCTGGCACGGTGGAACCCGGGGCAGACCTTCTGGTTCACCGATGCTGTGTCACTGGATGACACACCTGTGGTGTGGCGTGATCGCGGCGATCAGGACTGGTGGCCTTGCGTCGATAAGCTTTAAGCGAGAGCCAGGCAGTGTCCCGCTAATCCCACCCCCAGCGTCCACCTCTGCCGATAAGCTGTCACCCATGGAACGGTTCATCGGTACTGAGACCGAATACGGAATTTCAACACCCGGCCACAATCATGTGAGCCCGATCGTCACCTCCACCCATGCGGTGGTCTCCTATGCCAGTGCGCGTGGCTTCGGCCAGCACCGTGTGCGCTGGGATTTCACCGATGAATCCCCGCTGCGGGATAGTCGTGGCTTTGATCTGCGTCGTTATCACCAGGCTCCCGTGGTGGATCCCCATGCCATCGGGGTGGCCAATGTCTTTGTCACCAACGGTGCGCGTTTCTATGTTGATCACGCCCACCCGGAGTATTCCTCCCCGGAGGTCACCAACGCCTGGGATGCCATGGTCTATGACACCGCTGGTGATCATATCCTCATGCAGGCAGTAGCTGACACCGCCGCCTTCTCCAGTCAGGGTAAATCTGTACTCGATGGCCATGAACCCTGTCCCCCCTTGAAGATCTACAAGAACAATGTGGATGGCAAGGGTGCCAGCTACGGGGCCCATGAAAACTACCGTTACCGCCGTGACATTGACTTTGATGTGATCGCCCAGGCACTGATCCCCTTCTTTGTAGCACGTCAGGTCATTATCGGTGCGGGACGTGTGGGACTGGGGCAGCAGGGGGACAAACCCGGTTTCCAGATCAGCCAGCGTGCTGACTATATCGAGCAGGAGATCTCCTTGGAGACCACCCTTAACCGTGGCATCATCAACACCCGCGATGAACCCCACACCAATGCTGATAACTGGGGTCGCCTGCATGTGATCATCGGTGATGCGAACATGTCCCAGACCGCCAACCTGCTGAAATTCGGCATGACCACACTTGTCCTTGATGCTCTTGAAACCGGCTGTGACTTCACGGATCTGAAGCTGAAAAATGCTGTGAGTGAAGTCTCTCAGGTTTCCCATGACCTGGAGCTCACCCATAAGCTCACCTTGGCAGATGCCCGCACCCTCACCGCAGTGGAGCTGCTGGGAATCTACCGCGATCGCATCATCACCACCCTCGCAGGTCAACTCACTGAGGTTGACCATAAGGTTCTGCAGCTGTGGGAAGAAGTCATGCTTCTTTTGGCAGAGGATCCTCTCAAGACCTCCCACCTGTTGGACTGGACCGCCAAGTGGGCCCTGATCAAGTCCTTTGTGAGCCGGGGACTGGCCATTGATGATGCCAAGATCAAATTGGTGGACCTGCAGTACTCCGATATTGATCCCGCACGCAGCCTCCACCATGCTCTGGTGGCCAAGGGGCGCATGAGGGAACTGGCTTCCCGTGAGGAGATCGCACATGCTGCCACCACGCCTCCCGTCGGATCCCGCGCCTATTTCCGGGGTGAGATGATTGCCCGCTTCCCAGAAAGTATTACAGCCGCCAACTGGGAATCACTCATCGTCAAAGATGCCACCGGCCGGGAATTCCGGATCCCCACCACGGAACTGGATGGACTCACCAAACAGGAAGTCGGGGGGATCCTCACCAACGCCACCACTGTGGACGAAGTTCTCAAGGCTTTGGAAGCAGGCGAACTCACACCTCTGCGAGAGCTCTGAACCACCTGTCACTGTGATCCCGCCCGAAGTACCCCCACCCCAAGTGAGGTACCTAACGTTGGTGTCTAAACTGTGGCAACTAAAGTAGACCTAATAAGCACCAAGCACAATGGCTAGACACATATCAGGAGTGTGATTTTGTGAGCGGCAAGCAGACGCAGATCTCCGCTGGGGGCGGACGCGAGGACGATCATGATGATCAGGTCCAGTCCGCAGGACAGGTACAGGTCAACACCGAAGGCGTAGACGATCTCCTCGATGAGATCGACGGTCTCCTGGAGAACAACGCCGAGGAGTTTGTACGCTCCTACGTTCAAAAGGGTGGCGAGTAACCCCCTTGAACGCAGATAGCGAGACAACAGGACACCCCCTATCGCAGGAGCACCCGGAAACGGGGGCACTGACGCGAAGGATCATGGGTGTGGAAACCGAATACGGTCTCACATGCATGGACGGGGAGATAAGAAAACTCCGCCCCGATGAGGCCGCCCGGTATATGTTTCGACCAGTCGTGGATAAATATTCCAGTTCGAATATCTTCATCCCGAATGCCTCCCGCCTGTACCTCGACGTTGGCTCCCACCCGGAATACGCCACCGCCGAGTGCGATAACCTCACCCAGCTGATCAACTATGAAAAAGCCGGGGATGTTATCAGCAACCGCATGGCTGTGGCAGCAGAAGCCACCCTGGCCAAGGAAGGCATCGGTGGTCAGGTCTACCTGTTCAAAAACAATGTGGACTCCATCGGCAACTCCTATGGTTGCCACGAAAACTACCTGGTCCGCCGTGAGGTATCCCTCAAGGCACTGGGACGCAGGCTCATGCCCTTCCTGATCACCCGCCAACTCATCAGTGGCGCCGGGATGATCCACCATCCAAACCCCATGGACAAGGGTGAGGGCTTTCCTTTAGGGTATTGCATCTCCCAACGCGCAGATCATGTGTGGGAGGGTGTCTCCAGTGCCACCACACGTTCCCGCCCGATTATCAACACCCGCGATGAGCCCCATGCGGATTCCCACCGTTACCGTCGCCTGCACGTGATTGTCGGGGATGCCAACATGGCTGAACCCACGATCGCGCTGAAGATCGGTTCCGCCCTGTTGGTGCTGGAGATGATCGAGGCTGATTTCGGCCTGCCGGATATGGAACTATCCAATGATATTGAATCCATCCGGGAGATCTCCCGTGATCTCAGCGGCCGGATTCCACTGAAACTCAAGGACGGTACCACCATGTCCGCCCTGGAGATCCAGCAGATTGTCTTCGAGCATGCCCAGCGCTGGTTGGAACACCGCGTGGAAAACATCGGCCCGGATGGTCAGATCAGAGGCACCTCCAATGAGGAGATGGCCCGTGTGGTTGATCTGTGGGGCCGCACCCTGGAGGCAATCCACACCCAGGACTTCTCCCAGGTGGATCAGGAGATTGACTGGGTGATCAAGAAGAAGCTCCTGGACCGCTATCAGTCTCGCGGCAACCTGGGACTGGATGACCCCCGTCTGGCGCAGATTGACCTCACCTATCATGACATCCGTCCTGGCAGGGGACTGTTCAGTGTATTGGAGACCCGCGGTATGGTTAAGCGCTGGACCACCGATGAGGCCATCGCACATGCCGTGGATCATGCTCCGGAAACCACCCGTGCCCATCTTCGCGGGCGGATCCTCAAAACAGCCGATAAGCTGGGAGCTCCGGTGACAGTTGATTGGATGCGGCACAAGGTCAACCGCCCAGAACCGCAGTTTGTGGAACTGGGAGATCCTTTCTCTTCCATCAGTAAGGACGCGGAAGAACTGATCACCTATATGGAATCCCATGCGGACAGTTACCGCACCTAGCACTGTCACTGAATGAATTACGGAGGGTTGATGGACAAGAGGGAAGTCCTGGAACGGCAAATCAACCTCACCTTCGCATTTCTCAGTGCGGAATCCTATGACCGTAAATACCTCACCCAGTCATGGATCTGGGAGAACCTCGAGGGTTATAAGCATCTGGAAAATGATGCTTTCCGCAAGGCTTTGCAGCGTGATCTCGCAGCGTTACAGCAGGCCGGTGTGCCCATTGAGAAGTGCACCCTCACCAGTGGCCAACATGAAGGAAAACCAGCCTACCGACTTGATTCAGAAGGGTATGAGCTCAAAGATGTTGAGTTCACTCCGGAAGAGGCAGCTGTGTTGGGGTTGGCTGGTGAGATGGGCCAGGGCCTGGAGCTGGGGGCCTTTGCCCGTTCCGGGTGGACCAAAATTGCAGCCAGTGGCGCGAACCGTGATCTGGGTGCCGCCGGTGCTGCCCTAAGCAACACCGGTGATCTCCGTGTCCTGTCCGCCCGTGACCTGGATGCCATCATGCGGGCCCGGAGGTTGGGGCGACGCATCAGTTTCACCTATACCCGCAGCAGAACTGAAGTACCTCACCTACGCACCATGGATGTCTGGGGTCTGGTTCCGGAACGGGACCGTATCTACCTCGTCGGATACGATATTGACCGTGATCAGGTCCGCACCTTCCGTATCACCCGCATCACTAATGTCATCCTGCTGAATGAACCAGCGGAACATCCGGCACCCCGGGATGTGGACCTGCAGGAGGTCGTGCGCTCGGCGCTGCGACGCGGCAGTGAGCTTATCGACGCCCACCTTGTCGTCGAGAAGGGCCGCGCGGTGGCACTGACCTCAGAAGGCAGGCCCCAAGGCGATGGTGGCACCTGGGAGCTGAAGGATGTTGACCGTAACTGGTTGATCCGTAATGCTGCCGCACATGCGCCGGAGGCGATCGTGACGTGGCCACGGGATGTCATTGATGAAGTCATCGCGCTACTTGCCACCGCGCAGAAGGGGTAGAGGTAGCGACATGTCACGTTCTGCTAGAAAAATCAGTGATCTGACCCGGCAGCTGAACCTGCTGCCATATTTTCAACAGCACCCCGATCGTACCGTGATGGAGGCTGCCCGCGACTTCGGCCTGCCGCCGGAGGAGATCATGGCGGACCTCAACAGGCTATGGATGTGTGGTCTGCCGGGTCTGCTGCCGGGTGATCTCGTGGAGCTGGAACATTCCTACACCTCAGTGAAGATCCACAATGCCCAGGGCATGGACAAGGCTCTGCGCCTGACTCCCACGGAAGCAGGTGTGTTGCTGCTGACCTTGGAGTCTTTGGAGAACCTCCCGGGTTTGACTGATCAGCAGGCGGTGATCTCCGCCGCGGAGAAGCTGCGTGGGGTCATGGGGGAGTACACCTCGGCGGTTTTTGATACTGCAGCGCAGGGCGATGCTAGTGGCAACGGAGTGCTTGCCATCATCCGCGAGGCATTGAACCGGGGCAAGCAGGTGAGCTTTACCTATCACTCCCACAGTTCTGATTCCACGAGCATTCGGCAGGTCAGCCCGGCACATGTCTTCACCAACGAGGGGGAAGCCTATGTTCGTGCCTGGGATGATGCAGTGCATGGTCATCGCACCTTCCGGGTGGATCGAATCAGGGATATGTCCTTGACTGATGAGCCTGCAGATCCACACTTAAAGCAGTTGAACTTCTCTGCTGATAAGCCCTTTGAGTCATCTCCGGCATCCGAGCAGGTGCAGTTCCTCCTGCGTGAGGATGCCACCTGGCTGGCGGATTATATGTCCATGGATCTTGCTGGTGAGTCCGACTACATCACTGATGGGCAGGGGATCACGTGGGTTCCGGCCTCCCGTCCCCTGTACTCGCGGGACTGGTTTATCAGGTTTAGTATCAGCCAGGCAGACAGAATCATCGTCACCGGGCCAGAAACTCTGGTGGAATCCATCAGGTCAAAGGCAGATGCAGGTTTGTCAGCGTATAAAGATCAACTAAGCTAAAATCAGCTCTTCACCCGCCCCCCGGTATATCTACCCACAAGTAGAAGCACATGTGGCTTCAGGACTGCTTGTACAACGTGAATTTGGAGTAAGACACCAATGCCTAGTCTTGGACCTATGGAAATCGTGATCATCGTTTTGTTGATCATCGTCTTGTTCGGATCTAAGAAGCTCCCGGATGCCGCCCGATCAATCGGTCGTTCCATGCGCATCTTCAAGTCCGAAGTCAAGGAAATGAAGAATGATGACCAGACTCCTGAGCAGCCCCAGGAACAGGGCTACCAGCAGCCCCAGCAGATTGCTCCACCACAGAATGTGCAGCAGCCGAACTTCCAGCAGCACTACCAGAACCAGCCTCAGCAGCCATCACAGCAGCCTGACTACCGTCAGAACTACGAGGATCCTCACCGTCCCGCTTAAATCAGCGTTGAGTTAGATCCTTTTGCATTGAGTTTTACTTGAAGCGCACCGCAACGTTGTCAAATCTGTTGCGGTGCGTTGTTGGTTGATATCGCACACGGTCCATATCCTTCAAGGTGTGGGCCCCTCTATCGGATAAGAGGGTTGTAGGAATTGTCTGATTCGAATAACGCCGAGGTGGCAAAGCCCCGGAAGAAGATTCTCACGCGTGGCAGGAAGAAATCCGCCACGGGGGATATGTCTATTGTTCAGCATATCCAGGAGCTTCGTCGACGTCTGCTGGTCTCCATGGCGGGCATCATGGTGGGCACCATCATCGCCTTCATCTGGTACCAGACCTCCTTCTGGGGTACCCCAACCTTGGGCGAGATTTTGCGCGATCCCTACTGTTCCCTTCCTCCAGAGGCCCGTGCCTCCTTCTCTGCATCTGAGATTGATGATTGCCGTCTGCTGGCAACAGGGCCCTTTGATCCCTTCATGTTGCGGTTGAAGGTCTCCGCCCTGGTCGGCCTGGTCATTGGATCACCGGTGTGGCTGTATCAGGTGTGGGGTTTTATCACTCCGGGCCTGATGAAAAATGAACGGCGCTGGACCTTCGTCTTCGTGGCCATCGCCGTCTTGCTTTTTGTCGCCGGTGCAGTGCTTGCCTACTTTGTGGTGGCTTATGGTCTGGATTTCCTGCTCACCATTGGTGATGAAGCCAGCATGGCCGCGCTGACCGGTGATCGTTATTTCAACTTCCTCCTTGCTCTGCTGCTTATTTTCGGCGTCAGTTTTGAGGTTCCCCTGGTCATCATGATGCTCAACATCGTGGGCATCCTGCAGTATGAGGCGATCAAGGACAAGCGTCG
>NZ_CALZFS010000014.1 GCF_945649885.1 uncultured Corynebacterium sp.
CCGAGGTCATACTCGGTACCGTCGGCAAGTGTCACCAGGGTGGTGCCGAATACTTCCTGTGCCACGAACTGCACGAGTCCCTGGATCAGGGCAGCACCGGTCTCGTAGGTGCCCCATGCCTGGTAGGTCTCCAGCATGGCGAACTCTGGTGAGTGGGTGGAGTCGCTGCCCTCATTGCGGAAGTTACGGTTGACCTCGAAGACGCGCTCCATGCCACCGACGACACAACGCTTGAGGAAGAGCTCCGGTGCGATACGCAGGTAGAGGTCCAGGTCGAAGGCGTTGGAGTTGGTCACGAAGGGACGGGCCGCAGCACCACCGTGGAGGGTCTGCAGCATCGGGGTTTCCACCTCGAGGAAGTCCTGGTTCTCCAGGTACTTACGCAGGGCACGCATGACCTTCACGCGGGTCAGGGCGTTGTTGCGGGCCTGTTCGCGCATGATGAGGTCGGTGTAGCGGTGGCGGACACGAGTGTCCTCGCTCATATCAGCGAAGGCCACCGGCAGTGGACGCAGGGATTTGGAGGCCATGTGCCAGGATTCGGCCATGACGGAGAGCTCGCCACGCTTGGAGGCAATCACGCGGCCCCGGACAGAGACGATATCGCCCATGTCCACATCGGCCTTCCATGCGGCCAGGGAGTCCTCGCCGACAACAGCCAGGGAGAGCATGGCCTGAACGGCAGTGCCATTGCCTTCCTGAAGGGAGGCGAAGCACAGCTTTCCGGTGTTGCGGATGAACATCACGCGGCCGGCGATGGCAACCTCAACGGAGGTCTCTGCACCTGGTTCCAGGTAGGTTACGCCTTCTTCAGACCCCTCACCGACGACGAACTTTTCACGCAGTTCGGTGATCGAGATGGTGCGGTCAACCTCGACCGGGTAGGCGTCCTTTCCACTGTCCAGGATGCGCTCGCGCTTTTCGCGACGAATGCGCAGCTGCTCAGGCAAATCGGCGGAATTGTTCTTGGAAGTGGAATTGGAGTTAGTCACAGCTCATAAGGTTAGCCGATCCCGGTGCCTGAAGCGTAAATTGCAGCCTGAGTTACTCTGGTGTGCCTTCAATATTCTTGAAGCCGATTCCCAGGGGCAGGCCGACGTTGTCGGTGAGTTGGACATCACCTAAGGTGACGGCGACGAAGAGGCGGGCGTCGCCAAGCTCAGGGGCCGGTCCCAGGTCCAGGCCACGCAGCTCAAGATAGTCCGGGGTCATGCCGGCTGCCTCCAGCACACCACGGGTGGTTTCAAGCACCGTGTCCGCGCCGTGTTCAGCGGAATGTGCACCGGCGGTCAGGGCGGCGGCGATGGCTGTTGCCTGATCCCGGTCTGCTTCCGCAATGCGGGTGTTGCGCAGGGAAATCGCCAGGCCATCAGGCATGCGGACAGTTGGTACGCTGTGCAGCTTCACCGGGATGTGCAGGTCATTGATCGCACGCTGCACGGCCACCACCTGCTCATAGTCCTTCTCCCCCAGCACCACATCAGAGGCACCGGTGACACCGATCAGGCCCAGCACGCGGGTCACTGACTCACCCAGACCGTCTGCAATGCCGAAGTGCCCACCGACCACCTGTGTGCGCACACCATGTGGCCAGAGCATGTCTTGTGTGTAGGGGAATAGAGCATCAATGCGTTCCTCGCGCAAACGCTCATGATCAGCCTCCGGGCCGGCATAGGCCACCACGACCACTGCACCCGGGATACGCTTAGCAGCGCGGATCAGTGAGATATGGCCTGCGTGCAGCCCTTCACCGAGTGGAACCAGGACCACCGGTTTGCCGGTCTTGCGCAGTGCGCGACCAAACATCCGGATCTTGTCGATCTGATCAAAAATACGTCCCTGGCCGTGTTCAAAGCTCACTCTTATCGGTCCTCTTTCTGGATTGCCCACAACTCGATATCCTGTGCCCGGGAGATTTCCGCTGCACGGCGCGCAAGGTCCCTGAACAGACGTTGTCTGCCCGGATCTTCGATGGATGCATGCTGCATCATCAGACTGCCCAGTTTAGGCTCTGAGATAAACCTGTCGGCAGCACCCCGCACGATATGCTCAGCAGCTTCAACATCATGGACAAAGGTGTCCAGGAAACGCACCGCGTCCCGGGTCAGGATGCGGAGGTATCCGGCGTAGGTGACCGCTGCAGAAAGCTGTTTGCGCTGGCTGTCATCAATCTGGATGATCGATCCACCCAGCTCACCGACCAGCAGACCGACGATGGTCTCCCCCAGCTCATCCGTGGAGGCCACCACCCAGCGGTCATCACCGAGTGGATGCGCTGCCATGACGATGGCACCTTCAGTTTCCAGGGGATCCATGACCTGGATGCCATGCATGAGTGAAGTGTGCAAGAACATCTGTCCGCGCCGGGCGAAGGTGGCCAGGTGCTCGACGGTCTCCTCGAGACGGTCATCCTCCACCGCAATGATGATCAGTTCAAAGTCCCGGATGTTCTCCGGAGTCATGACGGTGTCCACGGTGTGTTCTGCTGCAGACAGTTCCCGGTAGAGATCAACCCGGTTCTCACCATCTGCCAGCACACCGATATTCAGGCGTGGTGCTCGCACTACTACTGTTCCTTCTTGCGTGCCGCCGCCAGCAGATCGGCCACGCTGACACCGCCACTGTGTTCATCACGGCGACGGCGGCCGCCACCGACCTCCGGGCTGGCATGGCGGGAACGGCGGGAGCGGGGAGCTTCTTCCTGTGGCTCTTCCTCTGCTTCGTCCTGGGACTCTGATTCTTCCACTGGTTCTGCAGGGCTCTCGGAGTCAGTGAGATCTGAAGGCACAACGTCATCCCCAAAGACGACGTCCATTGTCTCCGGAGTTTCAGCAACAGGCTGCTCAACGACAACATCCACCACGTCCTGAGGGGCATCGGCCTTCTCAGTCCATTCCGGGGTGGGGACGGTTTCCACATGTTCCGGTGCCACCGGTTCCGGGGTGTTGTCCTCTTCAGTGGCTTCCAGTTGCTTCTGCTGGGTTTCCAACTCGATGATGCGGCGGGCTTCAGCCTGCACCACGGCTGGTTCGTAGACCCACTCGCGGCCGGAGAGTTCGGAGAGCTGCACACGCATCTCCTCAAGCTGCTGGCGGATCTCCTTAAGGATCTCGTTTTCCTTCAGGCGGAGCTCTTCCTGGTGTTGTCGTTCCAGGCGGAACTTCTCAGCACTCTGGTCAGCTTCAGCTTTTTCCAGCTCGGCCTGGTGCAGGATCTGGTTGGCGGCCAGTTCCTGGCGGGCTGCCTCAATCTTTTTGCGGTCGCGGTAGAGCAGGAAGAATCCGATGATGGCTGCCCACAGTGCAGCCAACAGTGCGATTCTCTGGGCTCCATCGCTGTCCACCAGCAGCATGATCACCGTGGATATCACTGCCAGGCCGATGAGTACAGCAAGCAAAATTGGTCCACGGTCGGCAGTTGTCCCCTGCTGGTGGTCCTCGCTCGATGTTTGGTGACTCATGGATTCCAATCTAGCTGATCGTTTCTCCGGATTGCTTAGGTGGTACCTCGCAGCTGCGTTCAAGATACAGGCCTGCGGCAGCCAGCGCGATTCCTCCCAGCGCAGAGGCCAGAGCGCCCGGCAGGTCCTCAGAAGCGGCTATCAGATCCCCCACCCGCGGGATGATGTAGCTGGACACACCTACATAGATACCGCCCATGATGGCACCGGCCCAGGCACAGGCCTGCCCGAGCACCATCAGTTGGGCAACCGTCACCGGGTTCATCTGGCTGCTGTCCTGACCGATCATGCCTTCTTCAACCCTGCCTTTGATTTTGAAGGCTGCAAACAGGCAGATCACGGTCATCACCCACAGGCTGATGGAGATGGTCACCGGGATGGTGGTCATGGAGCCATAGAAACGCCACGTGAGAATTGCGGAGACAGCGGCGAGGAAGCCACCGACCCCGATCAGCATCGCCGTGGAGGTTCTCTGCATGGGTTTTAAAACTTCCTGACCTTGGTCACGCCTT
The DNA here is from genome assembly GCF_945649885.1 of uncultured Corynebacterium sp. Taxonomy (GTDB): domain Bacteria; phylum Actinomycetota; class Actinomycetes; order Mycobacteriales; family Mycobacteriaceae; genus Corynebacterium. The sequence continues at coordinate 3,973 of NZ_CALZFS010000014.1, forward strand.
CAACGTCTGTGGGATCGAGATTCTCCACGAGGGAAGCCACGGCGGTGCCGTGCAGGACTGCCTCGGGTTCGACCTCCAGCCATGGGATGAGCACGAAGGCGCGCTGCCATGCCCAGGGGTGGGGGAGGGTGAGAACCGGGTCCTCAGAGAGCAGTTCCTCAGCACCATTGCGGATCTGGACCACGTCCACGTCCAGGGTGCGTGGTCCCCACTTGCGGGTGCGGACACGCTCAGCATCATTTTCCAGCTTCTGGCCCCGCTGCAGCAGCTCCAGCGGGGTGCAGTCCACATCCACCACCAGGATGGCGTTGAGGAACTCATCCTGGTCCTCCACACCCCAGGGAGGGGTGGCGTAGATCGAGGACACTGCCACGGTTTCATCCTTGAATTCCTCAAGGACTCCCTGCAGCAGGGCGTAGCGGTCATCCATGTTGGAGCCGATTGACAGTACTGCGTGCATAGCTATCCAGCACTCCTTCCGTGGGTTTTGCGGGATCGACGGGCCACCACGGCCACATCACCGAAGGTACGTGGAATCGGTGCCTTCGGCTTATGGATGGTCACCTCAACGGCGTGCAAGGCCCCGAAGATCTCCATGATCTTTTCCGCGGCTTCGGTGGCCACGGTTTCAATCAGATCACGTGCCGGACCTTCGACGATACCGGCCACCAGCTCGGCCAGTGCGCCGTAGTCGACGGTGTCGGAGAGATCATCACTGGCACCGGCGGCGGCGAAGTTCATCCAGCAGGTGACATCCACGATGAAGGGCTGTCCCTGTTCTTTTTCAAAGTCGAAGACACCATGGTGCCCAAAGCATTCCAGGCCGGTGAGTTCAATACGATCAGCCATGTTGTACCTCTCCATAGGTTCCTGCACTGCACCAGTGGGCGGCAACGTCCACGGCGTCGCGGGAGACGGGAACATTGTGGACACGAACCCCCCAGGCACCCATATGTGCTGAGACTGCTGTGACGGCTGCGGTGGCGGGATCGGCGTCGATAGGTGTGACCTCCAGGCCACGCTCACGGCGCACCCCTGCCAGAAAGCGCTTGCGGGAAGCGCCGACCAGGATGGGGAATTCCCCGCCGATGAATTCGGGCAGGGCGTTGAGCAGTGCCCAGTTATCCTCACGGGACTTGGCGAAACCAAGGCCTGGATCCAGCACGATCTGATCCTTGGCCACACCTGCTGCCAAGGCGCGGGTAACCAGTTCATCAAGGGTATTGTGGACATCGCTGACCACATTGCCCCCGTGATCAGCATGCCCGGCGGCATCGCCGAACTGCACGGTCTTCCAGTGCATGAGACATACGGGGATCGCAGCGTCCGCCATCACTGAGAACATCTCCGGATCAGCCAGACCACCAGAGACATCATTGATCATGGACACACCTGCAGCCGCAGAAGCCGCTGCCACGGAGGCGCGCATCGTATCCACCGAGGTGTGGATGCCTTCCTCATGCAGCGCCCTGATCACAGGAACCACACGTTCACGTTCGGTATCAGGATCCACGCGTACCGCACCGGGGCGGGTGGATTCACCACCCACGTCGATCATGTCAGCCCCCTCAGCGACCAGCTGTCGGGCGTGCTCGATCGCACGGTCAAGCTCCACGTACCTGCCACCATCAGAGAAGGAATCCTCCGTGACGTTGACAATTCCCATCACCAGGCAACGACCCGGGATGGTCAGGGTGTCCACATTCATCTAGTTACCCCGAATCAGGGCGAACACCTCTGCACGGGAGGCCGCACTGTTCTTGAAGCCACCACGCACCGCAGAGGTAGTGGTCACCGCACCGGGCTTGCGGATTCCACGCATACCCATGCACAGGTGCTCAGCTTCGATCACCACGGCCACCGCCTGCGCATCAAGCTTGTCGACAAGCGCATCCGCGATCTGGGAGGTCAGGCGTTCCTGCACCTGCGGGCGCTTGGCATACATGTCTGCCAGGCGTGCCAGTTTAGACAGACCGGTGACCTTGCCGGACTCACCCGGGATGTAGCCGATGTGGGCGACACCGAAGAAAGGCACCAGGTGGTGCTCACAGGTAGAGTAGATCGGGATCTCACGGACCAGCACAAGTTCCTGGTGATCTTCAGAGAAGGTCTTCTCCAGCACCTCGGTGGGGTCGGCGTGCAGACCTGCGAAGATCTCACGGTAGGAACGGGCAACCCGGGCGGGGGTTTCCAGCAGACCTTCACGGTCTGGGTCCTCACCAACAGCAATGAGCAATTCACGAACGGCTGCTTCAGCGCGCTCCTGATCAAATGCCTGAATCGCCTCGACGTTCTTAGACACGATTGTCTCCTTCTGACTCGGTTCCTGCCGGATCACCATCTGCTGGGCCCTCATTCTGGTCGCTATCTGAGTGAGGTTCAGCAGCGTCCTCCATCAGTCCCGGTCGCTGTTCTTCCTTATCCGCAGGTGCTTCCGGGTGTTCTGGGCGCTCGTGGTCAGGAAGACGGAAACCGATAATCTGAGTGGGTGCATCACCAGGGGTTGTTCCCTGGTTTCCACCGGAGACCTTACCGGGGGTGTGTTCATCGCCTGTTGTCTGGTCCATCAGTTCAGAATCACCAAAGCCATAGGCCTTCATGCCTGGGTGCTCAGCCGACTGATTGGAGGACTTGTCGGCGTAGGGGTTCGGGCGTGAAGCACCGGAACCATAAGCTGATGGTGCAGGAGTTCCAGGGGACTGAGGGGACTGAGTGGACTCAGTGGAGCCTGCCTCAGAACCAGATCCTGCAGCGGATCCCGGCACGGTCCAATCAGCTGGCGGCGGGGTGCCATAGCTGCGTGGAGCCTGTCCTGGGTCACCTGGGGTGGCGGTTCCTGGAACATCCGTGCCAGCAGTGGTGGAACCGGAAGCAGGGGGCTGTCCCCCCTGTGCTGCCAGTTCCTTGCGGCGACGCTCGCGTGCCGCCTTGGAGGCTTCCACGATGGAGAAACGCTTCGGTGGTTCTTCGCCACGTTCGATGGCCAGTTCCACCGGGGTCTTCACCGGTTTACGGTCGATCTGCTGTGGGAAGCGGGAGCCCTCATCGGGAAAGACCTCGTCGATGCTGCGTGGCACGATGTCGCTGAACAGCACCTCCAGATCTGGGCGTCGAAGGGTTTCCTTCTCCAGGAGTTTCTCGGCGAGGATGTCCAGGTGATCGCGGTATTCGCTCAAGATCTGGTAGGACACCTCGTGTGCCTTGTTGAGCAGGTAGGTGACTTCGGTGTCGATCAGTGCTGCGACTTCCTGGGAGTGGGTCAGCGTTCCCCCGCCACCACGCCCGGAGAAGGGGTCGCCCTGTTCCTCACCGTATTTGACCATGCCCACCGCCGGGCTCATGCCGTATTCCACAACCATGGCGCGGGCAATCTTGGTGGCCATCTCAATATCGGCAGATGCGCCAGTGGTCGGCGCACCGAAGACGAGTTCCTCCGCGGAGCGTCCGCCCATCGCAAAGACCAGGCGTGCGAACAGCTCGTTGCGGCTGTACATACCCTTGTCATCTTCCTGGGCGGTCATGGCGTGACCACCGGTGCGCCCACGGGCGAGGATGGTCACCTTGTACACGCGCTCGATGTCAGCCAGTGCCCACGCGGACAGGGTGTGTCCACCTTCGTGATAAGCGGTGACCTTCTTCTCCTGTTCGGAGATGATCTTGGAAGAGCGTCGTGGTCCACCGATGACTCGGTCGGTTGCCTCTTCCAGAGCGTCGGCGGTGATGACATTGCCTCCGATGCGGGCGGTCAGCAGGGCTGCTTCGTTGAGCACGTTGCCCAGGTCTGCACCGGACATGCCGGCGGTGCGCTTGGCCAGCGCCTTAATGTCGGCATCCGGGGCGAAGGGCTTGCCCTTGGCGTGGATCTCCAGGATCATCTCACGGCCCTTGAGATCCGGGTTGGTCACCGGGATCTGACGGTCAAAACGGCCCGGGCGCAGCAGTGCCGCATCCAGGACATCGGGACGGTTGGTGGCTGCCATGAGGATGACGCTTCCGCGGTCGCCGAAGCCATCCATCTCCACCAGCAACTGGTTCAGGGTCTGTTCACGTTCATCGTGCCCGCCACCCATGCCGGAGCCACGGGAACGTCCCACCGCGTCGATCTCATCGATGAAGATGATGCAGGGACTGTTTTCCTTGGCCTGCTTGAACAGGTCACGAACACGGGAGGCACCCACGCCCACGAACATCTCCACGAAGTCTGAACCGGAGATCGAATAGAAAGGCACGCCAGCCTCACCGGCAACAGCACGAGCCAGCAGGGTCTTACCGGTTCCAGGGGGGCCATAGAGCAGCACACCACGTGGAATCTTGGCGCCCAGTTCCTGGTAGCGGGTCGGATCCTCCAGGAAGTCCTTGATTTCATGGAGTTCATCCACGGCTTCATCGGCACCGGCAACATCGGCGAAGGTGTTGGTCGGGGTGTCCTTGGTCAGCTGCTTGGCCTTGGAACCACCCATGCCGAACATGCCACCACCCTGGGCACGGGAGAGGAAGAACATGAGCAGACCGAACAGCAGCAGCATCGGCAGGATGAAGCTGAGCATGGACACCAGGAAGTTATCCTGGGTGACGTTGGTGGTGTAGGAATCCACACCGGAAGCCTCGACCTTTTCAAAGATCACCGGGGCGGTACGCGCCGGGTACTGGGAGATGATCTCCTCGACACCTTCGCGTTCCTCAACGTCGATAGGTTCACGCAGGGTCAGCCGAACCCGCTGTTCGCGGTCGTCGATCTGTGCTTCGGCAACGTTGCCGTCCTCCAGCTGCGCCATGGCAATGGAGGTGTCCACTTCCTGGAAGTTCCTGGTATCACTGGTGAAAAGTGAGATCAGGAACAAAGCGACAAGGACTACGGCTGCGATGCCGCCATACTGCAGGTATTTCTTGTTCTTCATGCGCAATGGCCAACCTCCCCACCCTGAGCGGTGGAGAATATCAGCCCGTGCCTTTCTCGGGTCTATGGGGTGAAGCTGGGGTCAAGCTCAACGTGAAACAGCATAAAGCTACATTCTGAAACTCTACGCAGGTCAATGATGTATCAACGATTATCCGGGGAGAATCGTTCCCACGATGACTATTCGCACACCCTGGTGCGGTGTTGTCTAGTCCGAATACACGCGTGGTTCGAGGGTGCCCACATAAGGCAGGTCGCGGTAACGCTCGGCGAAGTCCAGACCGTAGCCCACAACAAATTCGTTGGGGATGTCGAAGCCGATGTCGAACATGTCGATGGTCGCGGTCAGACGCTCCGGCTTGCGCAGGAGGGTGATCACGTTGAGGGACTTCGGGTTGCGGTTTTTCAGGTTGCGCATGAGCCAGGACAGGGTCAGGCCGGAATCTATTATATCTTCCACGATCAGGACATCACGGCCCTCAATCTCTTTGTCCAGGTCCTTGAGAATGCGCACCACGCCTGAGGATGAGGTGGAGTTTCCATAAGAGGACACCGCCATGAACTCAGCCTGGGATGGGATCTCAAGCATGCGGGAGAAGTCTGAGAGGAAGTAGAACGCACCCTTGAGCACGCACACCAGGATGATGTCTTCCTCAGAGTCCTTGTAGTGCTCAGAGACTCGTTTGGCCATCTCACCGATGCGCTCTTTGAGTTTCTCTTCACTGATGAGGACGGATTCAATATCATCCCCGTATGGGTGGTTTGGGACGTTGAAGTCCTTCTGGTCTGCCATCTCCACATTGCTGCCCATATTTAGTGTGCACCTTCTTTGTTCGAGTATTCTCAACCGGTGACCCTAAGCTTGCCACTTACACGCACCACTTCCAACCTTCCGGTGGCAGTTTTGCCCACCGCAACGCCCCCCTGACCATGCCAGTGGGTGAGCAAGCGGTCGATGGCCTCCAGCTTTTTCGAGTTCACACGAACCCCGTGGCCACGCAGGAAATCAGCCAACATGTGGCGACGCAGTGCATAGGGTTCGCTGGCCAGCGCCACGGGGAACCCGTCAGCCCACTGCCGACGTTGCTTATCGACGACCTCATCCAGCACCTCTTCATTCATTGCAGCCCTGCTGGCTGCCAGTGCCAGTCCGGGCACGGGATCGCCCCCATGGACATCCTCTAAGAGTGGAATGACACGCTCACGGATGGCCACCCGCCGGAAAGCCTGGTCGAAATTCTGCGGATCAGACCAGGGGGAAAGTTGTAATTCAGCGCAGGCGCCGTGGGTGTTGGCCCGCCGCGCCCGCAGCAGGGGGCGCACGATGCTCAGGTCTGGGCGTCGTGAAGCAGGCTTCATCCCGGCGGGATTTCCCCGGAGGCCGGCGAGGAGAAAAGTTTCCGCTTGATCATCCATGGTGTGGCCGGTCCAGACGGTGGAGGTGATGCGTGCGAATTCGGCATAGCGTGCCTCGCGGGCTGCCGCTTCTATGCTGCCCGGAGGCACCTGGATGCTGCGGATCATGGCCTCAGCGCCCATGAGTTCAGCCTGGCGGGCGGCATGCTCAGACACCTCAGCTGATCCTGCCTGCAGGTTGTGGTTGATGCAGATCGCGATGACCTCCGCGCCTTCTGCCCGTGCTGCAGCCACCAACGCCAGGGAATCGGGACCACCTGAAAGCCCGATGTGCACATGATCCTGCAGATGCGGGCGGATGGCTACGCGCAGTGCCAGGAAATGTGGGGAGATCTTCGGCAACGCCACCTGGCCGATGGTGGATGGCATGTTAAAACTCCCGCAGGACAGTGGCCATCTCATCCATCGCCACGCGCGCATCCAGGATATTGGACTCATTGGAGACAAAGGCGAAGGTGAATACGCGGTTACTCTCTGAGGTGACGGTTCCCGCCAAGGCAGAGGTTTCCGTGAGGGTACCGGTCTTGGCGCGTACCCAACCTGCCCCGCCCAATTGTCCATAACGGTCCACCAGGGTGCCGTTACCACCGGCGATCGGCAGGGTGTTCAGCAGTGGGCGCAGCTGCTCCTCCGTGGCTGCGGCATGGAGGATGTCATCCAGCAGTTTCGGGGTGATGAGGTTGTCAAAGCTTAAACCTGAGTTATCCACGATGCTCACCCCATCCAGATCAAAACCGTGTTCTCTCAGGATGTCCATGGTCAGCTGGGCAGAACTTGCGGCATCGGTATCCACACCATGCTTCTGGGCAATCTCACGGCCAATGGCTTCCGCCATGACATTGTCGGATTCCTCCATCATGCGTCGCAGTCGTTTCTCCAGGCTATCCGACTCCGTGGTCGCCAACACCAGGGCTTCCTGCGGTGCAGTGCCCTCACCGGTCGTTGTTGCCCCGATACGTTCTGCAAGTGACTTGGCAACATCCAGGGCCGGGGTGTGGGTGCGGGGCAGGTCACCGTGGCTGCCACCGATGCGGCCCCCCTCGATCATCACAGGTTCAATGGGAGCAACGTAACCGGCATCAATATCAATGCGTTCCCAGCCCGGCGCGAAGGTCTTGTCACTCCAGATGGAGGTGTCCACCAGGACGGTATCCACCTCTTGCCCGTCGAGTTGGGTGGCTAGTTCGTCGATTTGTTCTTGGCTTAAGGTGACATCGCCGGCGGCTTTGATCACCACGGTTCCTGGTACTTCAGCGGAGACGATGTCGGTGGTGATGGTGTCATCCCAGCCCAGATCATAGAGTGCTGCTGCGGCGGTGAGGATCTTGGTGGCAGAAGCTGGACGCACTGCGCGATCGGGGTTCTGTGACCAGATGATCTCACCGGTGGAAGTATCCCGGATCTGTCCGGAGAATCTTCCCAGACGGGGATCAGATGCAGCCTCACGCAGCTGGCTGGAAAGTCCAGTGAAGTCCGGAGCTGCTTCTGCGCGGGCTGGTTCAAGGATCGGTTCAGGGGCTGCAACGGTGTAGGCGGGCGGGCGGTTCAGGCCGTTGACCTGCTCATTGACGTAGACTCCAGCGCCTGCCACTCCGACGACCACCGCGAGTGCACCCACCGATGAGGCAATCCACCAGTCTTTTTTCATGGGGTGCTCCTTTGTCGCGGACAGTTGGTTCTTCTCAGGGTGTTCTCTCAAGTATGCAACCTTATATTGAGTGCCAATCCTGCTCTAATCCTGCGACACGCTAGAATCTGTCAACGAGCACGAACATTTTCCTGATCATCCCCCATTGATCAGCGACCGAGAAGATAAGGACATTCAATGAGCATCGAAGTAACCGTTGAAATCCCTAAGGGTTCACGTAACAAGTACGAGATCGATCACGAGACCGGCAAGGTCTACCTCGATCGCTACCTGTTCACCCCGATGGCCTACCCACTGGACTACGGCTACATTGATGACACCCTCGGTGAAGACGGTGACCCGATGGACGCCCTGGTGATTCTGCCTGAGTCTGTCTTCCCGAACGTGATCGTCAAGTCCCGTATCCTCGGTGTCTTCAAGATGACCGATGAGGCCGGTGGCGATGACAAGCTGCTCGCAGTTCTGGATGACCCACGTTTCGACCACCTTCAGGACATCTCGGATGTTTCTGACTTCCTCAAGGACGAGATCGAGCACTTCTTCGTCCACTACAAGGACCTGGAGAAGGGCAAGCACGTTGAGGGTGCTGGCTGGGGTGACAAGGCTGAGGCTGAGAAGATCTTCGCTGACTCCATCGCGCGTTTCAAGGCTTAATTGCCTTTAAGCCAGTGAGACCCGCGTTCCCTTGTTTATTAAAAGGGGACGCGGGTTTTGTCATTCATAGGGGCTACTCCCCCGCCTGCCGGTAACCGCGGCGTAGGTCTTCCACCACGCGTGGGTGGTCCAGGGTGGAGGGTTCCAGTTCACGGGGCTGGTTATCCGCACCGAAGACCCCGGCAGCGGTGAGCACCTCATCGTTGAGGAATTTTAATTCTGGTGTGTCCGGGCGCAGTCCTAGTTCCATACCTTCGGGGCCACACAGCTGGAAACCCCAGTCGCCGAAGGTGGGGACGTGCACGTGATAGGGAATCACCTCACCACATCCGGCGGCGGACAGGGTGGCACCATTACGCCAGAACACATCAGGTGTGGTGTACGCGCTGGAGGATTGCACGACCATGCGGCCGCCCTCATTCAGGCGTGCCAGGGCCAGGGTGTAAAATTCCTGGGAATAAAGCCTGGCCATGGTGTCATTGTTGGGATCGGGCAGGTCAACCAGGATGGTGTCATAACGCTGTCCCTCATCACCCCCGGCACGTAACCAGGTGAAGGCATCATCGGCAATGACATTGACCCTGGAGTCTTCCATGGAGCCCCCGTTATCGGGGCGCAGCACGGTGTTGGCCACCTCGATCACAGCCGGGTCCAGTTCCACCTGGGTGATCTCCATGTCCGGGAAACGCAGTAATTCACGTGCCGCCAGGCCATCACCACCACCGATGATGAGCACGGATTCAGCTGTGGGGGACAGCGCTGGGTACACCAGGGATTCGGTGTAGCGGTGTTCATCGCGGGTGGAGTACTGCAGTCCACCATTAAGGTATAACCGACGGTCTGCGCCCCGTTCAGTGACCACGATGTCCTGGTAGTCAGACTGCTGCGCAAAGATCACGGGATCCCTGTAGAGCTGTTGGCGGGCGGTGGCAACAATCCCATCAGCCCGCACCAAGATGGTGCCCAGCAGCGCGATCGCCAGTAGAAGCCCCACCACTGCACTGACAAAGTGGACCTTCGGCAGCAGGTGCCGCAGCAACACACAGCCCACAAACAATGCTGCCAGCAGGTTGATCATGCCGGCGGCTGCGGCACCCCGCATCATGCCCAACCAGGGCAGCAGGATAAATGGCCAGGACAGGCCACCGATCAACGCACCCAGGTAATCAGCGGCATTAAGTGTTGCCACCAGGGAGCCGGTGGTGCGGGCATCGGCCAGCCTGCCGCGCTGGATCATGGTCATCAGCAGCGGTAATTCCGCGCCCACCAGGATGCCGATCAATGCGGTTGCCAAGACCAGCATCCAGAGGTTCTGCCCCAGGATGGCAAAGGTCATATACAGTGCCAGGGCGGAGAAACCACCCACCAGGCCCAGCAGTGTCTCCACTGCCAGGAAGGTCTGGGCCGGCCATCGCAGAAACGGTTTGACCATGATCGCACCCACACCCAGGGCAGCCACATAACCTGCGACGATCAGAGAGGTCTCCACGATGCCGCCACCATTGAGGCTGGTGGATAATGAGACCAGCGCCAGCTCATAGACCAGCCCTGAAGCCGCACAGATCGCGACAGAGAGCAGCAGGAGCCAGCGCCACACCCGACTTAATTCCGCAGGCTGTTCTCCTGGTCGGGCAGCATCAGACTGAACTAGATCAGACATGCAGCGTTGACTGCTCCCACCACCACGAGGACCACGGATGCCACCACGGCACCGGAGCGCAGCTTCGGATCCTCCACCAGATCACGGAAACGGCCGGGGATGAAGGCTTCCAGCAGTGCCATGACAATCACCTGGATCACCAGTCCGAGCACACCGAAGACAGCGGTCTCAATCAGGCCCTGCCCCAGGTTGTCTGAAGAGTTCAGCACGGCGGTGACCACGATGATCCCGATGGACACCTGCTGGGCTGCGGTGATCACGGCAGCATTGGGCAGGTGGTGCACGAAGACCAGTTCATGCAGTTTACCCGGGGTAATCAGGTCCAGGATGATAAAGCCGACCACGAGGATGACCGCGGCAAGGCCGAAGTATGCGAGGGTGCCCACGACACCGTTGATGAGGTACTCGCTCATGTTTCTACTCCTTGATTATTATTTGACGCCGCCGCCGGATCCTGAGGATCCGCCGCTGGAGCTACTTGGTGAGGATGGCCCGAAACCGGTGCCGAGCCAGATGAAGGTGCCGTTGTTGACCCGCTCGAGGCCCTCCACGGTGATCTTGCAATTAGACGTGCCCTCATCGGAGACGATCACCAGTTTCTTGGGGTACCGCAGGTAGGTGTCGCCGGTGGCTGGATCGGTGGCACGCTCACTCGGACGGTCCATCGCCTCGATCCGATCAGCCACGCCGGTCTCACCGGCACAGCTGTGGCTACCGCTGCTACCCGACCAGGTCTCTGCGATCTGTGATTCCACCGGCGGTTTGGAAAACAGCGCCAGGAGCAGACAGAGCACAGAGAGGAACAGGAAGACTAAACCCAGTGTCCGGGCTGATTGTGCATTCATGGGTGATATTCACTCCTCGTACTGACAATGGTGTTCTCATCCGGATACAGGTGGTGTGTCCACCACTGCCACACACCCTGCTCACACCGGCCGCGCAATGCAGTCAGGTGGTACTCCCCCACCCCGGGGAAGTTGGCAATCAACCACTCCTCACCGCCCGTCGCAATGGCAGCCGCCTCGGTAGCGAAGTCCTCTGCGCTGAGCACACGCGTGCGGGTGTCCAGATGATAGCTCTGCTTATCGACGCTCTCCGGCAGCGGCCACTGTCCCCCAGCGGAGCCGTTGCAGGAGACTTCCTCCCGGAAGCTTCCTGAGGGGGCATCAACGGTGACCACGTGCGAACCTCCGATCACCACCAGGTGCAATGACGACTGCGTGGCGGGGTCCTCGACAAGCGTCTCGGCCAGGATCTCCGGCATCGGCGCATTCCAGCGCACGCCCAGATCCCCGGCGCGAACATCAGTGGGGGTACAGGAAAGCTGCAGCATCAGTTCTTCGGTGCCGGGTAAACGGTCAGTTCACCGGGCAGCACCTTCCAGCCCAGTGACACCTCCGAGGAACCATCCTCGCCGAAGGTCTCAAATCCCAGCAGCCCATTGCCACCGGCCTCAGCCATGTCCCAGTACTCAAAACGTCCGGACTCCGGAACACCCGTGGTGCCCTCAGAATAGAACTGACCCACACCACTTTCCACCTTGCGGTAGCGCACGCCCTCAACCGTGACCTCCTGTGCAGGTTGCACATCCAGGTCCGGGCGGGACACCCACCAACCGAGGTTGAGCTGGCCTTCGTCATATTCCACGCTCAGGTACTCGCCACCCCGGCCACCTTCCAGGAGGTACTCATGCCAGGTGTAAGCACCCTGACGCATGGTGATGGCACCACGGCACACATAATCAATGCCGCCATATCCGACGATGGCGCCGGGTCCGAGGATGTCGGGGCCGAAGTCGGCTGAGCCGTCGCTGAATTTCAGTGGGTCTTCGCGGGGTCGTGGTGGCTGTTCATCGTTCTTCTTCTTTGCCGACATGACAAAGAAGACGACAGCGATGATGCCGAGGATGATGGCCAGAACCAGCCATGTGGTGTTCATGAAGAACTCGCTCCCAGGTTGTGAAGATCAGTTACCTGGCACAGCGTACATGGCGCTTACCTTGTTCTTAAGGGTCACACTCTGTCTGGAACCGTGGAAGCGGTTAGTGTGGACGAAGAAAACTGACCTATTTTAAGGAGCACAGCATGAAGGAAGTAAACGTCAACGAGGTTCCAGCCGGCGCTCAGCTGATCGATGTCCGTGAGACCGATGAGTTCGCTGAAGTTCGTGCCGATGGCGCTGTGAATATTCCGATGAGTGAGTTCACCTCCCGTGTCGGCGAGCTGGACCAGGACCGCGATATCTACGTGATCTGCAAGCTGGGTGGTCGTTCTGCCCAGGTTGGGGAATACCTGGAGCAGCGTGGCATCGATGCCATCAACGTTGCCGGTGGCACCGATGGTTGGGTTGCAGCTGGTCTGCCACACACCACCGGCTAAAAAATCTGCATATCACACCTGATGGGAAAACGGACTACATCGTTATCCCATCAGGTTTTTTCCTGTCTCCCCTCACTTTGGGATGTTTGTCCAGGTCATTACCATCAGTTCACTCAAGCGATGATGGGTCACTCCCCATGATTAGCGTGTTCCATGTTTTGGAGTTATCGTTAATTTATGCCATCCCATCCAGATATCCCCAAAGAGCTGCTTGAATCCCCCAGCTACCAGCTTGAAAGGCTTCGCCGCCGTACCCGCGATGTGGTGGAAGCCCAGCTGGCCAAGCACGAAACCACCATGCGTGAGTACTGGACACTGACCTGCCTGGTCAACGCCGATGCCTCCAGCCAGTCTGCACTCTGCGAGATGCTGGCTATCGATGCTTCCGATATGGTCAGACTCGTCGATGCACTGGAAAAACACGGCTGGGCAAAACGCGAGCGTGACCCTAAGGATCGTCGTCGACAGATCGTGGCCTCCACCAAGAAAGGCCGCGCGGCGCAGGCCGAGCTCAATCAGGTTGTGAGTGCAGCTGAGGATATCTCACTGGATGAATCAACCTCCAAGCAGTTGAAGCACCTGAGAAAACTCGCAGCAGCAATCATCTCCACTGAAGAGGACTAAATAGCAACGTGTCTTTGAGCAAGGTTCCCTCCCACTACCTGAGGGCCTCAGATGCACCTCCTAAACGCACCCTCTGGGACATCCTGGTGGATATCTCATCCACCTACCCTGAGGCCGCAGCCATTGATGATGGCCAGGTCCTCACCTATGCAGAGCTGATGCAGGAGGTCACCGACCTTGCCGCTGACATGCATGCCCAGGGCGTGCGTCGTGGTGACCGCGTGGGCATCCGCATGCCATCCGGCACCCGTGATCTCTACATCTCCATTCTGGCGACCCTTGCTGCTGGTGCTGCCTATGTTCCGGTGGATGCTGATGATCCTGAGGAACGCGCGGAGATGGTGTTTGGCGAAGCCCACATCAATGCCCTTTTTGATGCCACCGGCTTCCACATGATCAAGCCCACCCCGGGCGGAGATACCCGCCGTCCCCGTCTGGATGACACGGCCTGGATCATCTTCACCTCCGGTTCCACCGGCAAGCCCAAGGGCGTTGCCGTTTCCCACCGTTCTGCCGCAGCCTTTGTGGATGCGGAAGCCCAGATGTTCCTGGTGGATCACCCACAAGGCCCACTCGGCCCGGAAGATCGTGTCCTGGCGGGACTGTCAGTTGCCTTCGATGCCTCCTGTGAGGAGATGTGGCTGGCGTGGGGACATGGCGCCTGCCTGGTTCCTGCCCCTCGCTCCCTGGTGCGCTCCGGCATGGATCTTGGCCCCTGGTTGATTCGCCGTGATATCACCGTGGTGTCCACCGTGCCCACCCTCGCGGGCCTGTGGCCGGCGGAAGCCCTGGCCCATGTGCGTCTGTTGATCGTCGGTGGTGAGGCCTGCTCCCAGGAACTCGTTGAACGCTTATCCACAGATGACCGTGAAGTCTGGAACACCTACGGCCCCACTGAAGCAACGGTGGTTGCCTGTGGTACCCAGCTCTACCCCGGAAAGCCCGTGGGCATCGGTCTCCCCCTTGCCGGCTGGGATCTGGTTGTGGTGGACGCTGAGGGCCAACCCGTCCAGATCGGTGAGGTCGGCGAACTGGTCATCGGCGGTGTCGGTCTTGCCCGTTACCTCGACGTGGAGAAGGACCGCGAGAAATACGCACCTTTGAAGAGCGTGGGATGGCACCGCGCCTACCGTTCCGGCGACCATGTCCGACTGGAAGAAGATGGCCTCTACTTCATCGGTCGTGTGGATGACCAGGTGAAAATCGGTGGACGCCGCATTGAACTGGGTGAGGTGGATGCCAATGTGGCAGCACTACCCAATGTGCGTTCCTCCGCTGTGGTTGTCCAGAGCACCGGTGCTGATGAAAAGGTCTTGGTGGCCTATGTGTCTCTTGAAGATGAACAAAGCGGTTTTGATCAGAGGGTGGCAGCTCAGCGTCTTGCAGAGACCATGCCTGCAGCACTTGTTCCCCGCATCCATGTGATGGAGGAACTTCCTGTCACCACCTCCGGCAAGGTGGATAAGAAATCCCTGCCCTGGCCCCTTCCTGGCACCACCGTAGACACCGCAGGCTTAAGTGAGACGGAAGCCTGGATCGCGGAACTCTGGGTGGATGTCCTGGGCACCTCCGTATCCGGCAAGGATGCTGACTTCTTCTCCCTGGGTGGCACCTCCCTGGCAGCAGCCACCCTGGTGGGGCGTCTCCGTGAGAAGGTTCCCACCGTTGCGGTACGTGATCTCTATGATCATCCCCGCCTGGAGAAACTCGCTGAGCGTGTGGAGAACGTCGCCGCTGATTCCGGTGTCTCCCTGCAGGAATCAGCCCCCACCATTCACCGTGAAGTTAAACCGGTTGCTGCCGGCACCCGCCTGGTGCAGACGCTGATCCAGATTCCGATCATGACGCTGCAGGCAGCACAGTGGATCGCATGGTTGGCCCTGGGAAACAACATCCTGGCCACCATGGACTTTGAATGGGCCCGTCCCCTCTCCTGGTGGATTGTCATCGCGATGGTCCTCATCTTCGCCACTCCGATTGGTCGCCTCCCCATCGGTGGTTGGGGTGCACGCCTGATCACACGCGGTATCCAACCTGGTGATTATCCCCGCGGTGGTTCCGTCCACCTGCGCATCTGGGCTGCGGAACGTCTGGCGGACGCCTCCGGCTCCCGCAATATCTCCGGTGCCACCTGGGTGAACTACTTCGCCCGATCCTTAGGGGTTAGTGTGGGCCGCGGGGTGGATCTACACTCCCTGCCACCGATCACCGGCATGCTGACCCTGGGTGACAATGTGTCTATCGAGCAGGAGGTTGACCTGCGCGGATACTGGCTGGATGGCGATATTCTGCACCTGGGTACCGTGGTGATCGGCAAGAATGCCCGTATCGGTTCCCGCTCCACCCTGCTCCCCGGCACGGTGATCGGTGAAGGCGCGCACCTGTTGCCTGGTTCCACCGTCACCGGTGACAAGGACATCAAGCCCGGCTCCCGCTGGTCCGGTTCCCCGGCGCAGAAGGTGGGCCGTGCCAAGCACCGCTTCCCACAGGAACACCCACCACGTCGTTCCAGCTGGGTGCCGGTTTTCGGCGCCACTTCCATCGTGCTGTCCCTCCTACCTCTCGCAGCACTGGGAGTAGGGGCAGCGGTGACCTTGTGGTTGGCACAAATAAGCTCCCTGTCCTTGGTCTGGGGGGTGCTGGTATTCGCCGCGGTTGGTGCGCTGGCCGCTTTTGCCACCTACACGGTGTTCATCTGGGTGCTGGTACGTCTGCTCAGCATCGGTGTGAAAGGCGGGATCACCCCGGTCCGTTCCCGTCTGGGGTGGCAGGTCTGGGCCATTGAACGGCTCATGGATGATGCCCGCACCTACCTCTTCCCACTGTATGCAGCGCAGCTGACACCGATGTGGTTCCGCAGTCTGGGTGCCAAGATCGGCAAAGATGTGGAGATTTCCACCGCCGTGATGGTGCCCAAGCTGGCTGAAATCCGCGAGGGTGCTTTTCTTGCCGATGACACCATGATCGGTGGCTATGAGCTGGGCAATGGTTGGCTGCTCACCGGCGAAACCCGCATTGGTAAACGCTCCTTCCTGGGCAACTCCGGTATCGCGGGGCCAGAGCGCAAACTGGCTAAGAACTCCTTGGTTGCCGTGCTCTCCTCCACTCCGAAGAAGGCCAAAGCCAACTCCAACTGGTGGGGTTCCCCGCCGGAGCGCATGCGTCGTGTCACCGTCGAGGTTGATGAGGGTGGGGCGAAAACCTATAACCCGGGCCTGGGTGTGAAAGCTGCCCGTGGCCTGGTAGAAACCGCTCGTCTGCTGGCCCCGATGTCCTCTGGTGTGCTGGCAGCACTGACTCTTGTAATTCTCCAGTGGCTGACCATGACCTACAACCTGTGGATCGCCTGGCTGCTCGGCGGCCTGGTCCTCATGTCCATCGGCGTGTTGGCCATGGCGCTAACTGTTGCGGTGAAGTGGATCTGCGTGGGCAGACACAAGCCCGCTGATCACCCGCTGTTCAGTTGGTTTGTGTGGCTCAATGAACTCCAGGATGCCTTCGTGGAAACCGTCGCCGGCCCCTGGTTCCTGGTGCCTAACCTCGGCACCAACTCACTCAACCTCGGACTCAAGGCCCTGGGTGCCCACATCGGCAAAGGCGCCTGGATTGAAAGCTACTGGTTCCCCGAAACCGACCTCTGTCATATCGGCAAGGGTGCCACCGTGGGCCCTGGCACCGTTGTGCAGACCCACCTCTTCCAGGACCGCGTCATGAGCCTGGATACTGTCACCGTGGCCGAGGGCGCCACCCTGGCGGACCACTCAGTGGCCCTGCCCGCAGCGCTTATCGACGCCTCCGCCACCATCGGACCAGGTTCCCTGGTCATGCGCGGCGACCGCGTCCCCGCCAACACCCGCTGGCAGGGAAACCCGATCGAACCATGGATCTAGCGGTACGCTGATAGCAGCGATGCACAAACGATGGCCTGTATGAGGGAACATTCCCCCGGAGGCCCTCGTTTGTTGCTGAAAGTTGTGTTTTAACAAGAGAAATAGTCTTAAACGATGCCCTCTGGGGCAAGTGCTCCCCTATTGAGTGGACCTTCAACACGCGCAAAGGCCGGGAATCCATGTGGATTCCCGGCCTTTAAAATTCCTGTGGCTAGTCGCCGATCTGGTCCCGTCCACGCAGGACGATCTTGGGATCAGGCTCTCCCACGATGTCATAGTCCTTATCCGTGTAATCAAACTTGGACAGGACATAACGGATGGCGTTGATACGCGCACGCTTCTTGTCATTCGACTTGATGGTGACCCACGGGGATTCATCAGTATCGGTATAACGGAACTGTTCCTCCTTGGCGCGGGTGTAATCATCCCAACGGTCCAAGGAAGCCAGGTCCATCGGCGACAGCTTCCACTGACGCACCGGATCCACCTGACGGATGGCGAAACGGGTGCGCTGTTCCTTACGCGTCACCGAGAACCAGAACTTGGTCAGAGAGATACCGGACCCCAGCAGCATGTTCTCCAGCATGGGGACCTCGCGGAGGAACTCAGCATGCTGTGATTCAGTACAGAACCCCATGACGCGCTCAACACCGGAACGGTTGTACCAGGAGCGGTCAAAAAACACGATCTCACCGGCTGATGGGAAGTGTTGGATATAACGCTGGAAGTACCAGGAGGTGGACTCGCGTGGTGATGGCTTCTCCAGGGCTACGGTGCGGGCACCACGGGGGTTGAGGTGCTCATTGAAACGCTTGATGGTGCCCCCCTTGCCTGCAGCATCGCGTCCCTCGAAGAGAATGATGTGGCGCTGGCCTGTTTCCTTGGTCCAGTTCTGCCACTTCAGCAGCTCAATCTGGAGTGCGCGCTTGATAACCTCGTACTCATCACGAGACATGCGTTCTTCATAGGGGTAATTCTCACGCCAGGTTTCAATGGGGGTTCCATCGGGCCGCAGGAGTACCGGATCATCCTCGTCAGAGTCGTCTACGATATAGCCCTCGGTTTGAGCGAGGTCGATGACGGGAAGATCATTCTCTGTAGTTTCAGCCATGAAGTGGATTCTACCCATTATCAAACATTTGAGCGCGTTAACACAGTATTTTTCATATTTTCCCGCTGCTCTTGGGGGTCACCTGTGTCTGGGCATGAAAAAACTCCAACCCACAAGGGATTGGAGTCATCCAGGTCTAGTTACGCCGCAGCGTAAATAGAATTAGCCAACCAGGCCGAGGAGCTTGGAAACTGCGTCAGCCCAGGAGCCGGCGTCGCCGAGCAGGTCGAAAGCTGCACCGAAGAGGCCGGTGTTGGAAAGAACTGCGGTGTCAGTCAGGAACTGGTAGATATCGCTCATTTTTATATCTCCTTTAGAGAATCAGATACGGGTGAAAAGGGAGGCTTTAGGCACTTACCTAACAGCCATACCAATAATTAGGAGGAGAAGTTATCAACAGCGTTGCTGGTGTCTTCGGTGTTGTCGCCGAAGTTATCGAAGAAGCCCAGGAACTGAGCGATCAGTGCTGGTGCATCCTGGAAAGCAGTTCCGATGTTCTTGCCGAAGGTTGCGAAGTCGGACAGGTTGTCCTTGAGGAGGGAAAGATCCATGAGAAGTCTCCTAGAAGAGGACCAGCAAAAAGCTGGTGAAGGTTGCCAGTTAACTGACGCCCCTCAGGACGTCACTTCACTATTGAATCACATTTTGAGCTTCCGTCAAGGTGAACAGCAAATATTTTTAACGTTTCGGAAATGTCAGCACATTCGATTCCCGGAACGCTTATACGTGCCTGAAAATGAGGCCTGAACAGGAACAACTCCACTAGGGCAAACCTTGGAAGTGAAAAGTTTTCACGCACTGAGGTGAAAAGTGTAACGAGATCCAATGGCGTGTCGATTAAAGCCAAACCTGCAAAAACTCACACCCCAAATCACCCCCATACGAGGGTGATTCACGGCATTTGGCACCCACCTGGGCCCGGGGATCATACAGCTGAGAAGCTCATGTCCGCACTGAGCCGCGCAGTCACAGGACCAAATCAGCCACTTTCCGTGACCTTAAAATGAGCTGTGCCCCCTGTGTGCTCAATCAAGCGCACAGGGGGCACATATATAAGGAATGGGGATCAACCACCCCCCACAGGGGCTACAGGGGGCTTAGAAACCGCCCATGCCGCCCATCTCGTCAGCACCAGGCATGCCCTGTCCTGCTGGCTGTGGCTTGTCGGCAACGACAGCCTCAGTGGTCAGGAAGAGTGCAGCAATGGATGCTGCGTTCTGCAGTGCAGAACGGGTGACCTTGACTGGGTCATTGATGCCCGCAGCCATGAGGTCGACATACTCGCCAGTTGCAGCGTTGAGGCCTTCTCCCTCTGGGAGGCGGGAAACCTTGTCCACAACCACGCCAGCTTCGAGGCCAGCGTTGGATGCGATCTGCTTCAGTGGTGCGTTCAGCGCGTCGCGAACGATGCGAACACCGGTTGCCTCGTCGCCGGTCAGGCCGAGCTCCTCGTCAAGTACGTGAGCAGCCTGGATCAGAGCAACGCCACCGCCGGCGACGATGCCCTCTTCCACTGCTGCCTTTGCGTTACGGACAGCATCCTCGATGCGGTGCTTGCGCTCCTTGAGCTCAACCTCGGTGGCTGCGCCAACCTTGAGCACTGCAACGCCGCCGGCCAGCTTGGCCAGACGCTCGTTGAGCTTCTCGCGGTCGTAGTCGGAGTCGGAGTTCTCGATCTCGGCACGGATCTGGGCAACGCGGCCTTCGATCTGCTCCTCGGAACCTGCGCCGTCGACGATGGTGGTGTCATCCTTGGTGATGACAACCTTGCGGGCCTGGCCCAGCAGTGGCAGATCAGCGGTCTCCAGGGAGAGGCCGACCTCTTCGGAGATGACCTGGCCACCGGTGAGGATGGCGATGTCCTGAAGCTGCGCCTTGCGACGGTCGCCGAAGCCAGGAGCCTTAACAGCAACGGACTTGAAGGTGCCACGGATCTTGTTCACAACGAGGGTGGACAGAGCCTCGCCCTCAACGTCTTCAGCGATGATCAGCAGTGGCTTGCCGGACTGCATGACCTTCTCCAGCAGTGGGAGGAGATCCTTGATGTTGGAGATCTTGCCGGAAACCAGGAGGATGTATGGTTCCTCCAGGACAGCCTCGAGGCGCTCCATGTCGGTGGCCATGTAACCGGAGATGTAGCCCTTATCAAAGCGCATACCCTCGGTGACCTCGAGCTCGACACCGAAGGTGTTGGACTCTTCGACGGTGATGACGGAATCCTTGTTCAGCTTGCCACCGCCCACTGCGTACATGGCCTTGGCGATCTGTGCACCGATGGCTGGGTCGGCAGCGGAGATGCCGGCCGTAGCAGCGATCTGCTCCTCGGTCTCAACTTCCTTGGCCGATGCCAGCAGCTTCTCAGTAACGGCGGCGACTGCCTGTTCGATGCCGCGCTTGATGCCCATCGGGTTGGAACCTGCAGCAACGTTGCGCAGGCCTTCCTTCACCAGTGCCTGAGCCAGAACGGTTGCGGTGGTGGTGCCGTCGCCTGCGACATCGTCAGTCTTCTTGGCGACTTCCTTGACCAGCTCTGCGCCGATCTTCTCGTACGGGTCTTCCAGCTCGATTTCACGAGCGATGGTGACACCATCATTGGTGATGGTGGGGGCGCCCCATGCCTTTTCCAGCACTACGTTACGACCCTTGGGGCCAAGGGTGACCTTAACGGCATCTGCCAGGGTGTTCAGACCCTTTTCAAGGCCACGACGTGCTTCTTCATCAAAGGCGATGATCTTTGCCATGTGTTTGTGCTCCTCATTATTGATAGGACGACACTCACGTCATCTGTCCGGCAGGCGCCCGCGACGGCACGGTTAGTGAGTGTGGACCAACCTCACCCGTCGAACAGTTCATGATCATTTGCTGGCACTCATACGAGTTAAGTGCTAACTCCTGTTTTAGCACTCACCGGGGTCGAGTGCAAGCTTTGTCACTTTCATCCGGGGGAAGTTCGCCACCGGCTGATAACGGGGTCACTTCCAGTGTCAGCCCCTCCTGACTACGGCAGCCTCGTACCCACAGCCAGCCCCTGAGCCCGTGACCAGAGATAAACCATCAGGAGGGTGATGAGGATGACCGCGAGGACACCTGTGCCCATCCATATGACTGTCGCACGATTACGGGCCCGTCGCTTCTGCTTCCGCTCCGCCTCATATTCTTCTTCAGTACGTACAGCATCCAGCTGCACACCATCTGCATGGCGAAAACTCACTTGAACCAACTCCAGAATCTACGCTTCTTCGACTTTTCTTCTTGTCCAACAGTCGGGGTGTCCCCGACAGGGGCGTCGTCAAGCTTCCCCAGAACCTGCACAGCAGGTGGCGGCTGCCGCACCGGAACCCGGATCCCACCCGGAGCGTCCAGTCCCTCGAGAATCCCGATCTCAGAGAAGAGTTCTCTCAGAGGATCCAGACAACGAAATGGAGCGATACCACTGCGGTTGATCCGATCACCCTCAGGGCTGGCACCCAACGGGGACACCGCAAAAGACTGGAAGGGATACCGTTCCCCACCCGCCAACGGCTGGTTGAACTGGTTGAGCAGGTGCGTTGCATCCAGGCACTGCAGCATGCTTTGGATCTCCAGGTCGAGGATCTCACCGGCAGTGCGATCATAGGGGCCGTCCAGCGGAGCACTGTCACGACGGAAAGTCGCACCGAAGTTACTCATCACCCGCTGCCAGTTCACCATGTTGGATCCTGTGTAATGCAGATGATCCTGATTCACCTCAGACAACTGCTGCATGGTGTCAAACTTGGACATGCACAGGGAGATCTTGGGTCGGTGTTCCTCGCCCAACACCCGAAGCACATTCCGGAGAACAACCATCGGCCCATCCGTATCCACCTCATGGGTAGGCACTGAACCTTCCAGCATCTGCCGGATACGGGGAACCGACATCGGGTCGAAGAGAAAGAGAATACGGTCGGCGTTCTGGAAGAACTCCAGTTCAGACTCCCTGTCTGCGAAGTTCTCCTCCTGGAGATCCTCACCGGCGACATCCCTGAAAACCACGAAGAGCCGCTGTTCCGGATGATTCGAAGTGGAGATGTCAAAGATCAGCGGACGCTGCTGGTGTGCATCAGGTGCTGATGCCGGCGGGGTCGGGGGCAGAAGACCCATCTGTTCAAAGAGGGGCTTTTCATATTTCTCCTGATAGATACGCCTGGTGTGGTCATCGGCGTAAAGGAAGGAACCACCATTTGCCACGACTAGTTTGCGCAGCAACTTCACGATCACCGCGATGTACATGCTCTTGCCTGAAGAACGGTCACCTGCCATCGCGAAGGTCAAGGTGCCGGAGTTCTGCCACCCGTCCGGAAGCGTGGCGTCCTGTGAGGTCGCATCGACGAAAGGAGAGGACGTCGCCTCCGGATCAGGTAGTTCCCTGAAGGTGAAGGGACAACGTGTGGGGAGCAGACCAGAGGTAGGTTCTTGAAGTTCAGGGGCGGTCATTCTAGGCGTCCTCTCGTCGTGCAGGTCCAGTCAGTGCGTCAAACATCTGGCGCACCGGCCCTGCCAGCAGACGCTGATCGTGGGTCTTGATGGCGTCGATAAGCATGGGGTCAAAGTAGGTGGTACTGGTTCCATGCTCCACCAGTGGTTTTCTGGAACTGAGAACATGCAACCTGTTGGGCAGTTTCAAGACCTCGGCAGGAATGTCATCGGAGATCACCACCACCGCCTCATCGGGGGCGATCTGGTGCAGATCAGAATTCCAACCAACCTCACGGACCGGGGCGAAGTGGTCAGACAAGTTGCTGACGTCCTCCGGGTTCTCCACACGCATCCGGCGGTCAGAGGAGCTGCTGGTCATCACATTGATGGAATGACCAGAACTCACCACTGACAACACACCTGCGGCAAAGGAACACATCATGTCGAAGGTCTCCCGGTCAGTACTAAATTTCATTGACGCTGTCTTGTCGATCAGCAACGTGACATTGGCCCGGGCCACACCGGTGGAACCGTCCTTGTCAATAGAACGCCCCAGCGCAGATCTGATGCCTGAAGCCTCCGTGTCCAGGGAACTGTCATTACTGACATCTCCTGCCTGCAGACGCAGCGTCTCCTGGCCCGGGAAGATATTGAGGACGGGTATGGAACGCAGACCACCAATGGGATAAGTCGGTAGCTGCAGGGTGGTTTCTCGATTGCCAGATTCCTGGATCACCACGGAAACATAGAGCTTGGTGCCCGAGGGGAATTCACCCCGGGTGCTGTCCGGAAAGACAGTTACCTCAGTATTACCCTGGGGATTGCGGATCCACCAGGTGCTGCCACGCCGGTTACTCTCTGTGGATGGAACCTCCACCCGGAACCCGAGGTCCCCACTGACATCAAATTCCATGCGAGCGGAAAACCCCTCACGAGTCACATCATAAGTCTGGTTTGAGCCCAGTCGAATCACACTCATGGCTGCAGTTCCTTTCCACTATCATTCCGTTCAACAGCTCTACTGATGGTTCGTGCCACCGTGGTGAAGATACTGTCAATGTCTCTTTTTCTGGCTGGTCGGCCTTTGATCACGTCCCGCTCCAGAATGCCCAGATATCGATCAACCTGATCATCCGTGGTGAGGAACTCCCGGGAGTCATAGGCAACAAACTCCTCCCCAAATTTTTTGAAGGCCCGCTGGTCTTCAGCACTTCTTGTCTGTTTCCTCGCTGCCACATACCTGGTCGCGGCATCCACCGCCAAGGTGGTTAAAGCCTTGCGCATCTCCTCATCACCTGTGATCAGGGCAATGCCGAAATAGACCCTCAATAGATCCTCAAGAAAGTAGTTTCTACCGGTGCGGATCTGTTCACCGCGGTTGACAGCGGCCACAACTTGTCCGGCCTCAGGCGTGTGGAGCCAATCAGCGATCTGGTGCAGTGTCCTATCCACGTTCAGATTGGGCATGATCTGATCCACGATGACCCCCGCCGAAGTCCTGTTCCGGGCATCACGTTCAGCATCAATCAGAAGTTCCTTCAAGCGGGGATGCTCAGCTCCGGTGAATTTAAGCCGACGCCAGTTCCCCATCGCAGGAAAATCCGAGAAACTACTTCGGAAATATGGGTCAGCAGCGTTGATGCTGGTGACCAATTCGGTTTTCAGGAGGAAATCCAGATAGCCGACCAATTCCGTCGCCGGGGAGTCATGCAGCTTCTCAATGCTGTTGATGGCCTGCTCCGACATGTTGCCAATCCACCGACGGCTGTCTGCACGTCGTCGCAGACTACTCCACTCCTGTGATTCCACCGCCCTCCGCGGAGTGTGGATGACCTCTGAGGCGAGGGCGCGGACATCAATCGGTTGCGGCTGTGCCTCCCTGGGTATTTCCCGTGCCACCGGTGTCTTTGAGACTTCACCAAACAGATGCTGATCTGCGAACACTTTCAACTGTGACTTCACCGAGATGGTTCCCGAGCGGATGAAACGTGCCATGCCATCTCCGAAACGAGCCAGCTTGATCTGCTCATCATCTAGGTTCTCATTGGCGCGGATGAATCCCGCGACAAGCGCGTCAGGATCAAAGGCCTCTGTATAAAGACCTGCTGTCATCCGTGACCAGGAGCCTTGTGGGCCTGAACTCTGAGGTCGGGTCGGGTCAATGACCACGATTCCCGGCAGGTCGACCAGAAGTTCACGGTCACTTGCGGGTACGACGAAGAAGGAGCTCGCCTCCATCGTCTTATCCGGTGTGGGCAGGGTGGCAGCTCGTTCAAAGGTGGAATAGTGCAGCAGGCGTCGGGCTTCATTCGGAGTGAGGGTGGAGCATAACGCCTGGATCCAATAAGCCCCCTCATTGGTGTTGTTCAGCACCAGGACAGCGGTCTTCTCCCCTGCCTGCAGGACATCCTGCAGGTGGTAAAAAGCTTGTCGACGGTTCCCGAACATGCTGTCCACCATCATCCAGGCCAGCCTCAGGTCTGACATCGGGCCGGTTCGCGGTTCATCAAGATCCGCAGGAAGTTCGGCTTCATTGACCGCAGCTGCCCGAAACGGTGTCAACAAATCAGTGGAGCGGTAGAGGGAAATCGGATAGAGGGATTTCAGGGGGCTGTCCAGGTCATCATCAATCACCGCGTGGGTGAAAACATTTCCTGGTCGGCCGGTGGCATCCTTACCTGCCGGCACTGACTGCATAATCAATGAACGATCAATCAATGGACGGTATTCAAACCGTCTCGGCAGTGCGTCAATCTCCTCTGAACTGATGAAATCATCAAAGGAAGTGACCGTTTCAATATGCGTGGGAGACACTTCAGCAATCAGCTGAAGATCCTCCCTGGTTGCGTGCGGAGACCACGAACCCACCTTCCACCCACCCCTACCTGCGGTTCCCTTGAAGGACGCGTAGGTGATATGAGTCCACCTCATAGCCACTGGCGATTCACCTTCCTTCACCAATCCACGTCCCCAGACTCAGGGATGCAGGTGCTGGATCAATCAGAGCCTTGAGATGAGAACCTTCAGTTTCATCCTGATGGATGAAAAGACGCAAAAAGCTTGTCGCCGGCAAACCCGCGATCTTCGGATCAATCTCCCAGTACTCAACGACCTGTTCCTGCTCAGAACGAAGCGCCGAGGAGCTGATACCTGCAAGCAGATCCGCCGTCGGCTGCCCGCCGTCATTGATGATCTTCCTGGTCATCACTTCACTGCCGTCCTCTGGCTCCAGAGGAAGACGGGAAGGGTGAATCCTGAGGGAGAATTGATGGAACTGGTTATTTGGCCGCTCACTGTAAATTACGAGGAAGAGCCTGCCACCCTCCATATGGAGCTGGTAGCTGAACCTGTCCAGTCCCCGGTACTCAAGGACTTCTGCTTGTCCCCAGATCTGACGGCCCTCATAAACACGGGAGGCAAACAACGCAACGTCACCTGCACCAGGCAGTTTCACACGCATGCCGCCTTCCTCCTCATAGGCTTCCTTATGGATGGAGGCGAGGCTGGAACCCGGGGTGTCAGTGGTCGGCCCGATTGAATGGCCGGTTCCAGGTTCACCGAACACAGCTGTCACCTCATGGGCTTCCTCCGGCCAACCGAAGGTCAGGAGCTGATTATTGACACGCTCATAAAGCTTGGGCCTGCTGATCTCCCCGACACGTACCCGGGAATAGGTCTGGCCCACCTGTGCCTGGTTTCCCACCACGTTGACGGGTGTGAGGAAGATGGAATACCAGTCCTCAGGCCAGGCCACACGACAAGAAGTCTTGGTGTCCTCCAAGTCATTTGCCCAGTCACGTCGCGCCAGTCCGAAACTTTCCAGCTGCTCCCTTTCCACCGCGTTGAAACGAAGATCACTCTCCGGGGCTTCCAGGGTCCGATAGATCCACACTTCACCAGAATGTGGAGCATCCCAGGAGACATCAAAGCTCGTACTGAATCCGTCGAAACGCTCTTCGATCCTGATCGGAACCTCAACAACCTCCGCAGGCACATCAATGGTGAACTCCTCAGATGGTGCCGAACCGATCATCTGCCCATTGATACTGACGAAACGTCGGGCGACAAATTTATACTCACAGCCACGGTGCTGCGGATGGAAACGAAAACCCTGGAAATTATTCTTATCCGCGGCGATCTCATTCCGGGATGCTGTAACCAGACGCTCATTACTCGGAGCTGCATAAACAGCCACCCGATGAGTATGTTCAGCAGGAGCCCACTGCCCCTTCACCTCTGAACCCGCCACAGACAATTCAATATTGGAAACAGGGTTGATGAACACTGCTCCACCCACCAACTGTGGTTGTGACTTCACAGCTTCTGACTCGCTCAAGCCCCCGTACATCCACACCTGGTACATGCGGTAAGCAGTGGTGAGCGGCTCATCATCCACCCACCCCATCCCGACTGTGCTCACCCGGTGTTCCCCAAGATCTGGGTCCCGCTCAAATTCCATCTCATCACTGACGATGCGGAAGACTCTAACCCCATAACCGAAGGCATCAGGTACATCCCATTCCAGATCCAGACCACCAGTGAGATTCGCTGTGACACGTAAATAGCCGCCTGGTACCTCTGTGACCTCTACGAAACCATCCAGGCGTGCAAACTCATATTCCTGCCAGTTCCGAATATTGTCATCAAGAAGTTGACCGCCGGAACTTTCTGGGCGGTGAGCCCCCGCACGTCGACGGCGTCTGCCAGGAGTCAGCTCAGATGCGGGTTCTGGCTCTGGTTCTGGGATCACTTCGGCTTCAGCCACCTCAGGTTCCGATGCCACTTCAGGCTGCGGGGCTGGTTCTGGTTCTGCTTCCTCAATTACCTCTGCATGGTCTTCATAGGCGGCCTCATAAGCTGCTTCTCCTGCCACAGGCTCAACAACCGGGCTGAATTCCAGAGCAGGTTCTTCCGCGTGGTCTGGTTCCAGGTCAAAATCAAGGTCAGGGGTGAACATCGCAGCATCACTTCCCTGCTCGATGACATGCACAGAGCCCACCTGGACATAACCAATGACTCGGCGCAGAGCTGTCGCCCATATAAGAAGGGCCGGGTAGTCTCCACCGGGGTTCAGCTGATCGGGGTTTCCAGCTGCTGCGAGTAATTCTTCATCAGTGGGAAGTTGTTCCACGCTAAATTTCGTGCGGGCGATATCACGCCATGTCTTGAATCCACTGAGGATCTGGTATTCACTGGCCATTAAAATTCTCCCGTCCCCGGTAGTTCTGGACGTTTCTGCGTGGGAATGCCCTGGTTCAGGAAGGGCGAATCAAGTGGCTCTTCCGGGCGGAATTCCTCACTGGTGGGCATGCGGTCGATCAAGGATTCATCGAAGGCTTCCCGTTGTGGGCGGGCAAAGGCGATATCAGAGCCTTCAGCTGGGTCACTGATCTGAAGAAGAACCTCACTGATGCCGATGGCATCTGATTCATTTTCCTGAGGTTGGTACATGCACAGAGCTGAATCCAGATTGAGGATTCCTCTGACGCGGCCATTCTCATTGGCGATTTCACTGTTGAAGAAACCCACAGACACCAGATCTTTGAGGGACTGCTGATATGGTGCATCAACCTTTTCCCCACCGCGGTAGATCTGGAGGGAGTCAAGGATTCCGGAGCGGACCTCTTCGCTTTCCTGGGAGAGTTTCACGGTGATGTCTTCCCAGATGGCCACACTGCGGTCCATCTTGCGGAATTTATCTTCATGTAGGAATTCAGAGAGGCGTGCAAGATCTCCATAGGATCCTTCACCGGTGCTGCCGAAAAGTGTGCGT
Source organism: uncultured Corynebacterium sp. (assembly GCF_945649885.1). GTDB lineage: Bacteria > Actinomycetota > Actinomycetes > Mycobacteriales > Mycobacteriaceae > Corynebacterium. The sequence goes on from NZ_CALZFS010000014.1 coordinate 32,461, forward strand.
TCATTGATGTTGTTTCCGGTCTCTGCCGCCAACATGCTCGTTGCTTCATTGAGCGCACCCCACACACTGCCGTCCATCCAGCCCTGTTTATAGAGGTCCCGGCGGAACTGTCGGGTCAGTTTCTCCACAGCATCAGAATCCGAGATGGCCTCAGCGAACATGACGGAATCCGGCATGGAGTTCATCGGGATCGGGGATTCCCTGCGGTCACGG